>NZKH01000063.1 GCA_002692465.1 Methanobacteriota archaeon
AGTTACCCCCGCTGTTTACTGGTCCTTCGCCAGGTTGAAACCCGGTTTCAGATACCAGCACTGAGCAGGATTCAGGGACTATACACAACCTTTCGATCTAGCAGTCCCCTATGTTTTTATTAAACAGTCGGAGCTCCCTAGTCACTGCGACCAGCTTATCTCTAAGCTGGCACTCCTTCTCCCGAAGTTACGGAGCCATTTTGCCGAATTCCCTCACGATACTTTACCCGAGACACCTTAGGCTACTCACCCAGGGGCACCTGTGTCAGTTCTTGGTACGGATATCACTACGGTTTTTCATGGAGCCCAGGCCTCATTCGATATCTCACTCACGCCTTCCTCTCCTTCTCACCATGACGGTTCTCCAGAAAGTTATGAGACGCTTCGCAGACCTGATATATGATCTGACGAACTAGCCCGAACTGTCACCATTATTGTAGGATAGCTTACGAATATTAACGCAATTCCCATTCGATTACTTATGTTAAGAGCAATCTTAGGACCGGCTAACCCTCGGCTGACAAACATTGCCGAGGAACCCTGGCCCCTTCGGCGGTGCGGATTCTCACCACACTATGCTGCTACTCTTCCCTAGATTCTCATTGGTACTCGGTCCACAAGATCTCAAAACCTTGCTTCCGCCCAAGCACCACGCCGCGTTACCTCATCACCTTGCGGTGGACTAATGTATCGGTGTACGGTTTTAGCCCCGTCCATTTTTCAGGCCTACAAACTAGACCAGTGATCTGTTACGAACTCTTTAAAGGATGGCTGCTTCTAAGCCCACCTTCTGGTTGTTTTTGACCATAGACACTGTTTAATTTAACACTTAACCGTAACTTAGGGACCTTAACATTAGGCTGGTTTGATCACCTTTTGTAATGGTAGCTTACCCACCATCACTCACTGCTCGCTTCTACGACGATAGCAACTTCGGAGTTTGACAGCACGCCGAGGAATCGCTTCCCCTAAACGCACAATCAGTGCTCTACATCACTATCCATCTCCACGAACGTCTACCTACGAGTAGTCTCACGCGGAACCTGCTATTGCCCATCTCGATTGGACTTTCACCCCTATACCCAACTCCTCCGAGCGATTTGCACATCAGCAACGGTTCGATCCTCCACCCAGTTTTCACCGGGCTTCAATCTGGCCAGGCATAGATCGACGGGCTTCAGGTCCTCCACCAACGACTCCAGGCGAGCACACCTCGTCCCTCACCCTAAGGCTGCGGACTTGTCGGTTTCCCTTCGGCTTCGCGGTTCTACCGCTTAACCTCGCCGTTGATCAAGACTCCCAGGGGCATTTTTCGAAACGCACGATGAAACGCTGCTAGTGAATAAATCACATTATCGCTTTAACGCCTCATCAGCCTGTACCCATCTAGTTTCAGGTTCTTTTCACATCCCGCCAAGGATACTTTTCAGCTTTCACTCACGCTACTTGTAAACTATCGGTCTCGAGTTGTATTTAGGATTGGAAGTATCTGCCTCCCATATTCACGCGCGATATCCGACGCACGCTACTCTGTTTACGTTACATGTCCATATCTACTACGAGTACGGGACTTTCACCCTCTATGGATGCGCCATTCCAGGCGACTTCCTCTTCGTAGACTTAGGCGAAGACGTAACCACATCTCCCTCAGTTTCCTTTCGGGATTCGGCTTGTCCTATTCCGTTTTCGTTCGCCACTAATCACGGAATCTCATTGATTTCTTTTCCTCCCCCTACTAAGATGCTTCAATTCGGGGGGTTCCCTTTCGCTTATGCGAATGAACTCATGGTTCAGGAGGTCCCATTAGGTGATCTGCGGATCAAAGGTATTCATGCACCTACCCGCAGCTTATCGCAGCTTGTCACGACCTTCATCGGCACTCGAGCCGAGCCATTCTCTAGATGGGGTGTAGCATCACAAATACACGACAATACGCCGTGCATACCCATCGGTGTCCAGACATGCCAATAATCGACCTCAGACAAGAACCCGTCCCTTCCAAGGACAGACCCTCTTGGCCGCTTCCCCCAACATGCATTACATGTAAGGGTGCACTCAAGCAGCGTAGCCACTTACCCCCTATATATGAAGGATTCGGGTTTTAAAAATGCTAATTTAGCCCCAGTACAACGTTTTTTTGAGTTTTATAATTTATCAAATTGGAACTAATCTTTTTAAATTAGAACGTATTATTTCATCTTCTGGAGATTCATAAATTGCTTTGTTAAGCAAATTTTTTGCACTCTCAAAATCCCCTTTAGATTCTAATAATACGGCTTTTGCATTTAATACTGCTGCATTAGGCCCATCTCTTTCGATTAATGCATCAAAAACGACAAGTGCTTTGTCATACCATGCCGCCCTGTGTAGTGCAATCGCCAAATTATACAGTATTTCTGAACGTTGACCTTCTATTTGTGCTGCTTGCCTTAATGCAAAAATTGCTGCTTCAAATTGCCCTTCAACCAATGCTTTTTGGACCCCATCTCCTGATTCAAAAATTTGTATTGCCTTCTGTAAAAGTGCCAAACCGTAATTATTCAATGCAGCCGCTCCACCCATCCCGGAAGTTGCAACTTTGTGGAATTTTTCTGCTGCTAATTCCCAATTTTCTGAAGCCATTGCTACAAAACCATCTTGTACATTTTCTAAGAGATTAGGATCTGTTAAACCCTCAACAGCTAATGCCTTAATTGGGTGAAGTTCGGGTTCTGCAGCGGCTTCCATTTCAGCAGGATTAAACACTTGCTCTGACGCAGTATACTCTACCAAATTATCTAAATCAACTTCAACTTCTGTTGTTAAAGAATCTTCTGCAAAATCATGATGAACAATTTCTTCTGCCACATTTATTTCTTGAAGATCATCAGTATCTATCATGCTAGGAATTGCCATTTGACTCATGGTTTCTGGAATTTGGTTTCTTTCAACTATTGGAGCCACATCCTCTAATTCTAAAGCAGGTGGTGGAGTTGTAACTTTTTCCTCCTCCAATGTTTGTTCTACTATTGTATTCTCAATTACACTTTCTTCTACTTCATTAATCTCAATTTTTGGCAAGTCATGTTCAGTTGCTGAAAAAGGCAATGAATGGCTACCTACCCCAAAGGGGAGTGTTGATTTCATACTAACAGAATCACCACCCATACCAAATGGAAGTGTTGAAGAGGGTTTAATATCAACTTCCTCTTCTTCTTCTAATTCAGGAATCACACCTGCACTAGTTTCTAAAAATGATTCCATACCAGGAATTTTGTCAGGTTCTACATCACCCGCATCATCTGAAAAAACCTGTTGATGAACATTACTTCCACAGCCCGGACAAATGTCTCCTGACAAAAAAGTCAACCCACACACGCTGCATTCACGCATCTTATCAATCAATCCAGTAACTTGTTACACTTAGATACTACGCTATGTTGTTTATCTTTATTACCAAGAGTTGAGTATCATTCTTCTTCAGAATTTTTCCCAATTACATCTTTAATTGTGTCCACTACTGCTGAAACGACTTCAGCTGTATCATCATGCACAATTGCAGCTGCGGGAGATTTACCCTTACTGCGGCCACGAGAGTATTGTATCATAGCCCCCAATATAGAAACTCCCACCAATGTAGATTTCCACATCAAAGCACTGTCATCACCAAAAACAAATACAATTAGCATGTAAAATGAAACAATGAATGTTGTTAGAATCATGATAGGGAAACCCGCTCTGAAAAACTGATTGAATGAAATTGGATATCCTGCTTCTTCTGATAATCCCGCTGTAACTACATTTGCAGAAGCCCCAATTAACGTTCCATTACCTCCAAGACAAGCACCAAAAGCTAGAGCCCAAATTAATGGTTGTAAAGCTAAATTCAAATCTATTGACAAGGTGAAAATTATTGGTATCATTGTTGCAGTATATGGAATATTATCGATAAATGCAGAAGCAATTGCTGAAACCCATAAGATGATCAAAACTGCTGCTGCCAACCGATAATTGAGATCAAATACTTCAATTGCACTTCTTACGAAATCACCAATATAATCAATCACACCCATATATTGTAATGAATGAATTAAAACAAATAATCCTGCGAAAAATAGTAATGTCGTCCATTCGACTTCCTCTAAAGACTCTTCAATATCATGCCTTGATGTAGCCAATAGCATCAAAACAGCACCACCTAAAGCCACCCATGAAACTGCAATGTGCAAGATAGGGTGTAGGAAAAAACCAATTATTACCAAACCAAGAATACCGCCGCTAAGTTTAAGATTCTGGAAATCCTTAATTGGATAGCGCTTTTCAAGTTCTGTAATATCTGTATTCTTTCCACCACTAAACTCATCTTTGTAAAGCCACCTAACAAGCATAAATGAAGGTATAATTGTCATAATAATTCCAGGAGCCATCTCAATAATAAAATCATTAAATGTAACACCTTGATCTGCTAATGCTTGAACTGCAGGATTTGCATTCATCCTCATCGCTTCTGGCGACATTCCAGAACCAATCATTATGTTTGGAGGATCACCAATCATTGTTGCCGCACCTCCGATATTTGAAAAGAGTACTTCGGAGATTAAAATTGGAATCGGATCAATGTCCAAGACTCTCGCAAGTTGAATTGTAACTGGAGTAAGTAACAGCATTGTAGTCACATTATCTAAAAAAGCAGAAAGTACTGCAGTAACAGAACATAAAATTACGACTAAAGTCCAAATCTCTCCACCACTTCTTTTGTATGCCTGAACAGCCAACCATTCGAAGACACCTGTATGTGAAATAATACCCACCATTATCATCATACCAAGCAATAAACCAATTGTTTCCCAATCAATCATTGTAGTAACTGCTTTCAAACTTAATGCAGATTCTTCGGAATAATAATTCAGAGCCACCATTGCCATCAAACCTCCTAAAGCAGCTGCCAATGTACGATGAACTACTTCGGTAATTATTAATGCATAAACAAATAGAAGAATGGCTAAACCAACATATACTGCTTGAGTAGATAATCCATCCTTAATATTTAGTTCGAGATGTATGTCTGCAGAGCCACCGCCCGCAGCTTGACTATTTTGCATGGTAATTACGCATGCTACACAAATCAAAAGTACGAAAGAAATTATTTGCGCCGGGTGTTTTTTGACAAATGAAATTTTTTCTCCCATGTTGCCTGCCAAAACAATTCAATTATTGAGCATTGGGTTTCTAAAACTATACGATAGTCTCTTATTTCTTCATAAAGACCGCCACATTACCAATTTGGTTAATTACTTTAGAATCTGTTCTTTTAGCCAAATCCTCCCAAAAAGTTTTTCTCGATGGGCCGTCTAAAACGCCTTTATTAGCCTTTAATTTAATCATCTTTCTTGATTTTAATTGATCTATAATTTCTAAAAGCAAACTCTCTTTAATCCCATTGAAACCAATTCTTACTGTGATTTTCAAATCTTGAATCTCTCTTTTCAAATTTTTACTAACCATAACTTATCGCCTGAAATTTTTCCTCTTAATTGTTCCACATTCATTACAAGTCAAATACCTCACCTTTGAACGGATTCTTACTCTTGAATTTAATCCAGGATATAATAAATTTTTACATTTCCTACAGAATCTATTTTTGTATTTATCTGGTAAACCGATACTATGTCTTGTAGAAATCCTCCACAATTGTTTAGATGCTGTTTTTAACAAATCTTCTGATTTATCATTTGGTTCATCTAATATTTTTTCAAGATAACTTTGTGCCAATCTTGCACGATGCTGCCGTGATTTTTTCGAAGATTTTTTTCTTCTCATAATTACACCAATAAATCAATGATTGAATTTGTCACATCTACAATATCCTGATTGCCATCTATTCTTCTTAATATCCCTAATTCCTCATAAAAGCCTGCTAATGGTGCCGTTTGTGTATGGTATGCATTCAACCTTGAACGAACTGTTTCTTCAGTATCGTCTTTTCTTTGAATTAATCGATCCTGAATTTCCGAAGGTGCTGGTTTAAATTTAACATGATATATTTCTCCTGTTTCTGGGTCCATTCTCCTACCTACAATCCTCTCCACAATGTTTTCATCAGGAACTTCTATTGAAATAACCATAGAAACTTGTGTGATTTTTGCCAAAGATTCTGCTTGAGGGATTGTTCTTGGGAAACCATCAAACAATACTCCTTTTTCAGCATCCTTTTCTTTCAAACGTTCTTCAATCAATAAAAGTATTAATTCATCAGGAACTAATTTTCCGGCTTCCATATATTCTTTAGCTTCTAGTCCTAACTCTGTTCCTTTTGATAATGCTGCTCTCAGCATATCTCCAGTTGACACTTGTGGTAAGCCTGTTTTTTCCATTATTGCAGTTGCCTGCGTTCCCTTTCCAGCACCTGGCGGACCAAATAAAACAATACTGCTCATATTACAACGCAAAAAGACATTTCTTTTCACCCTAACCCTTCAAAATAAAAAATGAAAATGAGATTATTTACGGTTTTCTTTTAACCATTGATGGCCATAATGAATCCATTGCTCCATCGTCCATCCTGGAGGGATGCCTTCTGGAGGTATAGGTGGGGGGCCAAACACTTTTGCACTTGGGGGTTTTGGCAATGAGGGCATTGTTGGCAATTGAGGTGGTGTTTGTAAATTCGAATTTGAAGGCATTCCTGGTAATGTTGGAAGTGAAAGTTTACTTTGGTTTAAAGCGGCCTCAATTTCACTTTTATCTACCCCCCCTGAGATTGCATCATCAGTATCATCATTACCTTTATTCATCAAACGATCTAAACGCTCCATAGGATCTAACTTATGTTCTAAATTTTGAATCGATTCTTCACTTTCTAAATTAGATACATTCCTTAACCTAAAACCAATAAATAACAATAATAATAATACTATCGAGCCCAAAAATAATTGAGAAATAAGTGATGATGCAAATGATGTTGTGCCCTTTGGATCTATTTCTGGAGAGGATACTCTTAGGATTAAATCGCCAACATCAGCGGTACTATTTTCTATTCCATTAGATACTAAACCAACAAAACTTAAT
Organism: Methanobacteriota archaeon; assembly: GCA_002692465.1. GTDB lineage: Archaea > Thermoplasmatota > Poseidoniia > Poseidoniales > Poseidoniaceae > MGIIa-I. Next base: position 7,048 of record NZKH01000063.1, read on the forward strand.
TCTGTTAAGGGTGCACCATTATTTGAAACTAATAAATTACAAGAAATTGTTTTTTGTGAACCTGATTGGATAGAGATTATTTCATCTTCACAAAGAATTTGCCAATCTTGATCTTCATTAAACGCTATTTCTAAATCGCCCTCAGAATTTCCAACATTAGATATTGCAATCATAAATTCTTTTTCAGAACCTGCTTCCAAATCAAAAAACGCTGAATCTTCAAGTTCCTCTCCCTCTTGATTTACTAACGAAAGTGAAATAATTGTTGATGAATCCACATTTACGTTTAATTCCAAAGATGAAAAGAAAACATCCCCACTAGGTAATTGAGAGGTGGATCTTATTTCTATTGCCTCAGAAGTACTTACTGGAACGTAGGAATCTGTTTTGATATGTAATTTGATAGTTTTTTGCTCTGATGCACCAATTACTCCTGGGGTATTAGACAAGAAAGCATACCATCCCTGTGGAACGATTATACCTGAATTTTCAACTTCTGAAGATTCTGGCCAACTCATTGGCAAATCCACATTCCCTGTATTTTGCAGCAAAATAGAGCATTCAGTATATTTTCCTGCAACTGCAACACATGGATTATTGTATTCAATTATAGATAATTCTGGCATTTCTTCTAAAATTAATTTTGTAGTGTTTAAAGAATAGATAAATGGTGTCAATTCTACTTTGATTTCAAGATTATTAAAAGATCCCATTATAGCATTAGAAGGAACTAATATTTCTATAATTATATCGATATTTGAATCAATCGGGACTGAAAAAGAGGTGCCATCCAATTCATTTTCATTATTTGACAGATATACATTATAATTCCAATCTGTTTCGGATCTTTCTAAATTTAAATCTAAATCTAAAATTACATTACCAGTGTTTTCTACGTTTAATATTAAATTAACTGTCTCTGAGGGTTTTACTGCCAAACTTGGCTCATATAGCGCTGGTTCTATATTCACCCCCTCTGAGTCAAACATTGTTGTTTCAAATGTAGCTTGCTCTCCAACCGTAATAATCAAAGTTGTTTCAAACCCTTCAATTGTTTCATCTGTATCAATAACCGTACAATATACTTCCTCGGTTTGCCCTAAAGAAGGTAAACCTTCAACAACCGTTGGTACTCTAACTAATATTTCAGTTGAAAGTTCAACTCCTTGATCCATCCGTTCTAATTCATATACGTTAGACATCGAGTTCCTACCAACTTTTACTTCCCAATTAGATTGAGTTATACAACTTAATTGGAAAGTGGTCGGCGAATTTCCAGTATTTCTTATCCCTTGTGAAAATTTAGCCCATTCCCCAGGAGATGCCACCTCAGTCCCTGTCCCTGCAACTATAACTTCTAAATCGGCTATAGGTTCAATAACGATTGTAAATTTAAGGGAATCAGTTACCAAGGGATTATTTACATAAGAAGAAACTACCTCAACAATTATTGTTTCAGCCGAAGCATAATATTTTGGAGATGACTCTAAATCGGCATCAATGTTATTCAAATTTAATGTGAAATCAACTATTGACCCCGGAAATCCATCTGGATTCATTGAAATCACAGTATCTGTTAAATTAATTGAAGAGGTCCAAGAATCTTTAGTTTGTAATGTATAAAGAGGGTTTGCTTCATCTACTGCTCTAATTGAAAGGACACTGAATTGTACATTTTCTGTCTCAGTCCCTTGATGTTCTAATCTAAAATTTAAATCTATATTTGTTTCATTAAACGGATCTAAGCTATACTCTCTTAAATTATCAATACTGCCGTCAGAATTAAGCATTTCAAGCCTAACTCCTTCTGCTGCAACAATAAATGAAATATTGAATATATTATTATCCTCATTCAATTCATTTACAGCATCTCCTACATCTATTATTAATTGTAAATCATGATTCCCTGTTACGGTAAATGTATGTGTTTTTTGAATACTATCGATACCACCACCGTCTAATGGAGATCTGGTTTCAGAAATTATCAATTCTCCAGTAGTTAAATCGGTCACTGAAACTTGGTAAGTTCCTGTAATTAAATTTGCTTGATTAACCCAACTTGCTCGAATTAAAACTCCAGTATTTACCATCGGCGTCGATTCACTAATCCATAAACTGTCATCAATCAATGATAAATCGCTAGCTGCTTCTTCTTGACCAGATCCTGTTGTAACTATTGAAAACTCTTGTGAAGTCCCTCCTCGATGATGAACTTGGATTTGCCAAACTCCTGTTGAACTTGAAACGGTAGGATCAATTCGAATTCTTTCAAGGTTATTCAAACCATCTGCTGTACCACCAATTGTTGAAACCCCATTAACAAAATCATTACCTAAGTATGTTGTTCCATCTGGTGCTATTACAACTAAATCTAAATCATTCAATAATTTTGGAGAGGTCTGAAGAGAACTTGAGGAAACGTCTTCATCATTCCAAGCCAAAGTAACTTCTAATCCTTTACTAGAATCTAATTCATATGCATAAACAAACATACGACCAGGGTTTAATGATTGAGATTGATCGTACCAGGTATCTAATTGTGTGTTTGAATGAACTGGATATAATGAGTTTTCAAGATTCAATCTACCCCAGCCCTCTAAAGAATTAGGCACATCTTTAGAACCTAAATCTTCAGCACCATGTACCAATATCGCCCTGATTAAATCACTTCCCGGAGAAGAGATTCCTAACTCCTCCCTAAGATATTGTCTTGTTAAAACAGCCGCACCACTAACGACGGGGGTTGCTTGACTTGCACCTGATAATGAAGTATGCAAAGGTGTAGTGCCATCTGAATGGAATGCATCTGTACAATCTGCTCCTTGTGAGGAGGTTGCCTCTTGTGCCCTAGAAGAACAAATGTTTTCACCAGGTGCAACCAAATCCGGTTTAATTCTACCATCAAAGGTAGGCCCTTGACCAGAAAAAGTAGCAACAGATGCTTGAATTGCATCTGTTGAGGCTCCAACTGAAATTGCATTTTTTGCAGTAGATGGTGCTGCAACCGTGTTCAACCCACCACTCCCATTATTGCCCGCAGAATAAATTGCTATGAAATCACGATTATTCCAAAGAAATTTATCAACGCTTTGACTATCTCCATTATATTGCCCACCTGCATTTTCTGAAACCCAACTTGTAGATTGAAACCTTGCACCATTATCATAAGCATCTTGCATTAAATCATAAATAGAACCAATTCTAGCAATTACTCCTTGTTGGTTATTTTCTAATTGATACATATGGAGTGTTGCCGCAGGGGCAATGCCCATTGCTTCAGACTCTCCGCTCCCATCTCCCAATAAGGTCCCTGTAACATGTGTACCATGGCCAGAAATAGAGTCGGCAGGATTGTTATCAAGTCCAAATCCATTCTGAACTGCAATTAATTGGCTAGTATAATCACTGTGATCCATGTCCAAACCAGTATCAACAATTGAAACTGTTTCACCGCTACCATTTAATCCTGAATTCCAATTTGATAATACTGCTTGGACTCCCGATTGCTCTCCTGCCTGAGCATTTGTCAATACGTATGAAATGCTAGGTTCAATCCAGACAATTCTATCATCAACTAATAATTGTTCTAATTGATTATTCAGTGAATTTACCAAATTAATTACACAATCTGTAATGCCACAAGAAACCACGTCAACACCAGAATCAATCAATTCTCTGTGCAGAAGTTCAACCTGATTAATGCCTAAATCCGGGGATAAAACTGCTAAAACTGTTATCGATTCAAGTGTCTCGATTGAATTTAAAATGGGGTGTAACTTCCAACCTAAAGGCAAATAAGTAAACCAACGAACTTCCAAATGATTACCTATTCCATTAATTTCGTTGTTTTGTAATATTTTCACCATCCAAACATTAGTAGAAATTCTATCAAGTATAGAAAACCCCAATTCATCACTTAATTCAAATATCAAATCACCATTATTTGATTCAAGTTGAATTAAAGCAATTTTTTTGGAGTTTTCTAAGTTTAAATTAGGAACTGGAGATTCTGTAAACAATGGATCAAATTCACCATAAGGGGAAGGAATCAAATAATTTACAGACTTTAATGTCGTTTCTTGAATGGTTAATGGAGTAGATGAATGCCATTTATCCGATGCTTTTGATGCCCACCCAAAATCCTCTTCTTCTTCATTTTCTGTAACTAAACCCGCAGAATATATCGGCAATAATAAAATCAAAAACAAAAGAAGAGTTGTTGCCTTTCGAGTCATACGAAACAGCACTCCGAACTAGTTACAGTTTTTGATGCTATGTTGTATTTGTAATTCTTTTAAATTCCATAATATGCTGAAATCGCTTTATCGGTCTTATCTACAGAAACCTTCCAATCTTTTTCTAAACCCATTATTGCCCTTATGGCATCAACATTTTCAGGAATAACATCACTTTCTTGATGAATGGCTTGAAAATAATATAATGTGTTTTCTTGCAAACTCACACCATCCTCCCAAACAAAAATTTCATGTAAATCTCCCCATTTCCTTCCAATATCTCTTGCTAATTCCATTACTTCTGCAGTAGAGGTAATTTTTGTATCATTTCCATTCATGATAATTACACGTGGTGTTTTTCTCCACATATCAATTACGGATTGAGTTGAAAGTCCATGACCCATAGGTAGCTCAACAGTTATTGCGTGTAAATGCATTATTGTTGTTGGAACGGCTACAGCAAGACTCGTAATTTTAATTTCAGACTTTACAGTCATTAAATCAGGTCCATGATGACTAGGAACTTTGAGAACCGGTTTAATTGCATTTATCGGACCTTTTGATGAATCTCCGGGATCTGCTGCCCTACGAATCATTACTGAATTTACTGAAATCGGCCCTTTTTCTTTAACAGCCTCATTTAAAGGAACTAATGTTCTTGATAATCCTGTTGTATTGCAAGAAACCACTCGAGTAGAATTAACACCAATATTTTCTAAATGATTTGCACTTGAAGTATAAGATTTTCCAGTGAGGTTATGTTTCTCACCACCTTGAAAAATAGACTTTACTCCTGCTTTTGTATATTTCTCTAAATTTTCAGCACCTACTTTTCCAGGCGAACAATCGATAATAACATCACAAATAGACAAAAGATCGGATAACCCCCCTTTACAATCATAACCCGCCTCGGCAAAAGCTGAAATTTTTTCTTGATCATCAAATGTACAAAAAAGTGGGAAATTCTTTTTCACCGCAAGATCGCACCCAAATGATGGTCTTGTTTTTGTAACGCCTACAATTTCCATATCATCCTGGGCATCTACTGCATCTGCTACCCTCTTACCAATTGTCCCAAATCCATTAATTGCAACCCTAGTAACCATGTGTTTCAAACAAGCCTCAGAGTTGGCCATCAATAAATGATGCGTATGTAATTTTAGTTTTGAACTAGCAAATATTGACAAAAAGATACCTGTCGATTTAAGTGCAATAATCTTTTGTAACGTTGTGGGCAACATGCGTGAAGAGGTAGTCCGTAGTTTGAAGTTAAACAAAGATTTAACAAAAATGCTCAAACAAGGTATTGAATTAAACAAACCGATTAAAATAGGTTGGTCTCGAGAAGGCGAACCTATACCAAAGAAAGGTGAAATTGGTCTAGCGCCTGCATTACCTGAAAAGGGACGTGTACGAATTTTAGGTGAATTAGGCCACATGAATGGCATTTTATGTCAAGGCGGTTCGTTCTCTTTAGAAGGTAGTTCTGGAGATTTCCATGGTGCTTGGAACAATGGTGGTAGTCATGTTATTGAAAGAAAAGTGGGGGACCATTTGGGGCATGCAATGGAAAATGGTAAAATTGTCGCAAGAGATGGTTGTGGCAAATTTGCAGGATCTTCACTCAAAGGTGGACTCCTAATCATCAGAGGCGATGCAGGTTCACAATTAGGTGCTGGAATGAGTGGGGGCACAATACTAGTTGTAGGTGATGTCGGAGATTCTGTAGGCAGTAGAATGACTGGTGGTAGAATTTTAGTTAGCGGAAGATGCCCAAAACCAGGCGAGGGTGCCAAAATGGTAACCCTCACAAAAAATGAAATTGATGAATTCAATGATTCTCTAAATGATGATTTACTTAAGATTTCAGATGATGTAATTTGTGTAGTTACAGACGAATCAATTGAAGTCAAATCAGAACAACCAAAAAAAGTTTCATTAGGGGATTGGTCTGAACTAACAATAGTTCCTGAAGTTGGGAAAAATAGACTTGTTAAAGGTCAAGCATTAGATACAATCGTAGTTATTGGAGGTGATGAAATAACCAATCTTGAAGATAATATAGATAGTATTGGTTTGGATTTACCTCTGATTTTTGAATCTGAAAAATCAATCAAGGGTTTAGGTACAATAGTTCACTCAAAACCAAGTGAATCAGACTTTTTAGTGATTGATGAAAACAACATTCAAACATCGCATAAAGAAATGAGAAACGCTGGGGGGATTATTCTAGATCTTTCATCAATGCCTGCGTTAAATCCACCATCATTAGATGGATTATTGGTAGCAATAAGAGCGATGAGTTCAAGATTGATACCCATTCTAATAAAAGATGGTTTATCTAGAGTTAACAATTTACATACTCTGGGGAAAAATCATCCAATTCAAGGAGTTATTGTCGATTTACATGACATTAGTGGTTTACACGCAGCCTCATGCTTACCTAAAATCGGTCGTTCAATTATTGAATCAAAAATTGATAGTTCTATTTGCCCAACATTCATTTCAGTGCCTTGGGAGATTTCATCAAATGACATCATCGTGGCAAGAGGGTGTGGGGCCGCAGGATTAATTTCCAAAGAAATCAAAGAGCCGAAAAAGATCCATAAAGAAATCCATAATGAATTGAGAGGTTGGTTAGAAGAACTTGGATTAGATAGTATAGAAAAAATTGCTCGTAAACATTTAAGGGCCAATAGTCACGAAGTAGCCACACTAAGTGGCATTCGTTTGACTGGTTATGAAAGAGCACTACCCATGTGGTTTAGTCAATGAGGAATTAGCATGCCAACTGTAAAATTTAACCATTTAGACCTAGCAAAAATTCAATCTCGTTTTGGAATTAAATATTCTAAAGATCTACTAAATAATATTGGAAATATTGGGTGTTCAGTTGAAGAAAATGATGAAGAGGAAATTGAAATTGAAATATTTCCGGATAGGGCAGATTTACTTTCCCCAGGAACTTTGGCCTATGCCACCAGGACATTCATACACAATCAAAAATCAACGCCCTCCCTCGACATTAAACCTAGTGGAATAGCATTAGATGTTGATGAATCTTTAAAAAATGTTAGACCTGTAATTTTTGCCGCAGTTGTTAAAGGTGTAAATACTGGTGATAATGATGAAGAAATCAATGAATTCATTCAAACAATTATGGATCATCAAGAAAAATTACATTTTTCACTAGGTAAAAGAAGGTCAAAAGCATCGATAGGCGTACATGATTTAGCTGAATTAAATGCAGATTTTAAAGTCATTACAGTAGATGGGGAGTTTGAATTTATTCCATTAGCCATGAATAATAAAATGAAGATTCATGACATTCTTTCAAAACATCCCAAAGGTGTAGACTATGCACATCTCTTAAGTGGCATGAAAAATTATCCTCTAATCATTGATCAAAATAATTCTGTATTATCATTCCCACCAATAATTAACGGGAATCATACAACTGTTAAAAATTCAACAAAAGATTTCTTTATTGATGTTACGGGGTGGGATCCTCGTGCTTGTGAGTGTTGTCTTTTGTTAGTTTGTTTGGAATTAGCTGCAAGAGGAGGGACAATAGAAAGTGTTGAAATTAATGATTGTAATAATCAAAAAATTGTAACTCCCAATGGGGACTCAATTACGCATAAATTAACTGAAAGATTATTAGAATCAATGCTAGGTAAAAAATTCAATGATGTGGAATTATCAAATGCAATAAATAAAATGGGCGGTAACTTCCTTAGAAAAACCGAAGCACCGGAACATTCATTAGAAAAGGCAACGAAAATGAGTGATGTGATTTTAGGTGATAAAATTATTGAAATCGAAATGCCAAGATGGCGGTTTGACATTCTTCATCCAATTGATTTAGTTGAGGAAATCGCAATTGGCCACGGGTATGAAGATTTAGGCAGTGATGTTCCAAAAACACCACTCCCAGGGGCACAATTAAGTTCATCAAACTTTACAAGAAGGGTTACAAATTGTTTACAAGGTTTAGGTTTACAGCAAATCACTAGCCTAACACTATCTAATGAAAAAGATCAATTCCAACACGTAAGATGGAACGAAAAAGAGATTGCTACAATTCTTGCAAATCCTATTACCGTCGACCATACGTTACTAAGAACAAATTTATTACCAGGATTACTAAGATTACTAAGCGCAAATAAACATAATGAGTTGCCTCAAAGAGTTTATGAATTAGGTCACGTAGTAAGAAATCATTCTAATGAAACTCATGCATCATGGTTAATTGCATCACCCTCGGGGGGTTTTGCAGAAGGTAGAGGAATGTTACAAGCGATTATGAGAGATATGGCCCTTGACAAGTTTGGTGTCAATTATGAACTGAAAGAGATTAAAGAAAATCATGGCCCTTGGTTAAAAGGTAGAGGGGCAGAAATAATTGTTTCTGGAATAAAAATAGGAGAAATGGGGGAAATTGACCCTTACGTCTCCAAGAACTTCGAATTAAGTGTCCCAATTCATGGCGCTGAATTGTTTCTCGACAAACTTAGAGAATTAGTGCAAGACCCCGTTCATTAAACTTAGAATGAAAAATAGTTTAGGGTAAATAGACCTACGCAGCATGTGAGCCGATTTTCCCTAATGGCTATTTTGATGGCCACACTCATCTTTTTTCCAATATATTCTCATGCTGAAGAACCAGCAAAAGATCTAGAAATTGAATGGGAAAATTCTGGAGGAATTACATTTTTAGTCCCTAGTAACCAATGGTTTCAATTTAGCATTGGAATTAATAGCACCTCACTTGACACTCAGGCAATAACTATTGAAATAAATGGAGAAACAGATTGGGGCGTTAATCAAAGTAAATTTATAATTAAAGAAGTGGAATTAACCAATAAAGATTCATTTGATTTAAATCCAAATGAATTTACAAATATTACAGTTAGGATGTTCATACCTGAAATAAAAAACGGATTGCCGCTTGCCAATATTGAATACCCATTTCAACTAAAAGTATCCAATTCAACAGAATCTTATGAATTATGGGAGTTTGCGATTTCTATTTTACCCAAGTACTCATTAACAATTGATGAAGTAATTGAACAAACAACCATTGAACCATTAGGCAATATCGTTCATGAGGTAAAAATAAGAAATACAGGAAATATACAAACGGGATTTATTACAAAAATATCCCCCATAGATGACCAAGGAAACATAATTGGTAAAAATGAGAGTAATCGATTTGAGGAATCAGGTTGGGATGCTACCCTCTCTGGTTGGATTAGTGCAAGTTCACTAGAACCAAATGAAAGTATTACTCTAAAAATTACAATAAATGCACCATACCTCTCTTCGAGTAATTTATCAATTTCATTACAAATTAATTCTACCCAAGGCGGAGTAAAAGAAAACATCACACTAAATACATCAATATTAGTTGTCAAAAGTAAAAATATTAATTTTGAGGATACAAATTGTGAGCTGTTAATTTGGAACAATAAATGCAAATTAAATTTAATTATTACTAATACAGGAAATTACCAAGATCATATACAAAATTCCAATTGTTCAACAAATTCTAATTACATTTATTTTAATCAAAATTATTCTGTTTCTGAAAACGATATCTTGAATGAAATTTTACTTTCAGATAAAAATTCAAATTCTGAATTATTAGAACCTGGTGAATTTAAAACAATCGAATTTGAACTTTTAATAAATTCTGAAATTCCAAAAATTAATGCAGGAACAATAATTTCTATAACTTGTAGTTATTATTCTAATGAATTAGAAATTATTGATGTAAATTCATATAATTTTACAATAGGAGAATATTTTGAAATTATTGAAGAAAATCGTACATCTTGGATAGAAAACGATAAGCTATACCTTTCAATAATTCTTGAAAATACAGGGAATTTGCCTGAAAGTTTTAGCATCAGTATGAGTGTCAGCCATGAAGGCCCACATGGATTAATCCTACTAGAAAACGCAATTTATGATGAAAATTCTTCATTAATTAGGGTTTTTGATATATTAGACATTCAACCTCAAGAGAAAATAAATGTGACCGGTTGGATGAGTTTACCTAATTCAAATGTTGAAGATGAACCATTTTGGATTTCAATAGAAATTCTAACTTATTCAAATTCATTTGAAAACAATTGGGTAGAAAATTCTACAATTAAGGGAATAGGTTCTGAAATAATTCCAAATAATGAAAATAATGAAAATTCAAATTTCATTTCGTTATTAAATAAATTTAACAAGTATGGATTTTCAATTATAGCGGGAGTAATTGCAACAATAATGATTTACCAAGCATTGAAAATAAGATCTAATAGAAATGCTCCAAAAGAAATAAGCAGTAAAAATGAAAACAGGGATTGGATGTCTACATTTCACAAAAAAAGCAACAATGAAATTAATATTAATTCTCCTATAACAAGTACGGATGAATTTAAACAAATGTTCTCTGCAAAAGGTGGTGAGAAATCTTACCAAAATATAGAGAGCCCTAGTAAAGAAATTTTGAAAGATGCAAATGACAAGATAAATGTAAAAAATGAAAACATAAATGATTTATTAAATGATATAAATCTAGATGATTCAGAATATGATTTTTAGGTGTAAAAATGTATCATTTAGGTGTTGATGAAGCAGGAAGAGGGCCAATGATTGGCCCATTAGTTGTTGCTGCAATAGCAATTCCTAAAGATGACATTAAATTACTTGAAAAAGAAAATATTACTGACTCTAAAAATTTAACAAAAAAACATCGAGAAGCTGCGTTTGAATTAATTAAGAACTATTCTGAAAAAAGGAACTGGAAAATACAAATTACAATTTGTGATGCAATTGATATTGATTTGGCAATGGAAACAACTAATTTAAACACACTTGAAACTGAACTTTTTGCAAACTCAATTAATAATCTTGATTTAAACATAAACTTAGGTGGGAAAATAATTTTAGATGCATGCGATGTAAATGAGGAACGATTTGGAAAAAGAGTTACAGAAAATTTAAGAAAATGGCCTTGGGACTCATGGGAAATAATTAGTACACATAAGGCTGACAGCAAATACAAAATTGTAGGTGCTGCAAGTATAATTGCAAAAGTAACACGTGACAATATAATCAAAAACATTGAGAAAGAATTTGGATTTGAAATCGGATCCGGTTATCCCTCTGACCCAAAAAGTAAATTAGCACTTTTTGAATTATGTAAAGGCGATACACCTCATAATTGTTTAAGATGGAATTGGTCAAGTATCCGTAAACACTGGATTACAAACAAAAATACCAATCCTCCTAAAAGAGATTACAACAAAACTAATTGGTCAAATGCAAAGCAACGCCAATTAAGTGATTATTAATGGTCTAAAAAGTAAAATTAAAAATAATACAGATACAACTAAATCAAAGCCATCATTTGAATAATAAGTTCTTAGTGGAACCCACAATGTCTTGGGTGCCTGACTCAGAATTGGAAAAAAATATTTTTCATTTGGCTATTCAGAATTCTCTTCAATATGATGGCCAAGGGCAATTATCATCTGTTATGGGAAAAGTTATGGGAACATATCCAGAAGCAAGGCCGCATGCTAAAGATTTGACATTAATAATTAAAAAATTTGTTGAAGAAGCCAACAACCTTGCAGAAAATCAAGGCCTTGAACATTTAAGAAAAATACTTGAAGAAAATGCTCCAGAATTACTTGAAAGAAAAATTAAAGAAAAAAGAGAGGGATTACCAGAATTAAAAAATGCGATTCAAGGTAAAGTTGTCTTAAGATTCGCGCCTAACCCAAATGGCCCTCTCTCATTTGGTCATTCACGAGGGATTGTGATTAACAGTGAATATGCAAAAAGGTATGGCGGGAAATGGATTTTGAGATTTGACGATACTGACACCGTAAGAAAACCACCATTGCCTAGCGCTTACAACTCAATTCAAGAAGAGGTTGAATGGCTTACAGGAAAACCCCCTGATAAGATCATAATCGCATCGGATAGAATTGAAACATATTACAAATATGCATCAGAATTGATTAGTAAAGGTGGTGCATATATTTGCACACTTAGTGCTGAAGAATTTAGAGAATTTCGACAATCAAAATCAAATTCACCAGACAGAGATCGTTCGCCCCAAGAAAATCTAATGCTTTGGGAAAAAATGCTAAATGGTGAATTTCAACCAGGTGAAGCAGTTGTAAGAATAAAAACAGATATGACTTTGCCAAATCCTGCATTAAGAGATTGGCCTGCACTAAGAATACAAGATACCAAAAATAATCCACACCCCAGAGAGAGCATTAAATCAAAATACATTGTTTGGCCTTTACTTGATTTCCAAAGTGGCATAGAGGATTATTTACAAGGTGTTACACACATAATTAGGGGTAAAGATTTAATGGATTCAACTAGAAAACAAACTTTACTTTACGAGCATTTTGGATGGAAATACCCTGAAACTGTTTATTGGGGGAGGGTGAAAATTCATGAATTTGGTGGTTTTTCAACATCTGGAATGAGAAATGACATCAAAGAAGGTAAATATTCTGGCTGGGATGATCCTAGATTACCTACTATTGCAAGTATGCAAAGAAGAGGTTTTTCACCAGAGGCATTACGTAATTTTTGGATTGAATTAGCATTGACTCAAAAAGATATTTCAGCATCAATGGAAACAATTTATTCACACAATGTTAAGATTATTGATCACACATCGCCAAGACTCTTTTTTGTTAAAAAGCCATTAACACTTAAATTAATAGATGGATTAGAAAAAATTCCGTCTGTCTTCAAAACTCTGGTTCATCCTGAAGATGAGAGCTTAGGGTATAGAACATGGAAATTATCCACTGAAGAAATGAATGTGATTATTGAAGAAGAAGATTTAGAACTTGCAAATAAGAATAATAATAAAATCAGATTAAAAGATTTTGCAGACATTCAAATCAAAGAAAATACCGCATCAATAATTAGTCTAAAACCAAACGAAAAATTACCCATAATTCACTGGCTTGATTCAAAAAATTCTCATGATGCAACATTGGAGATTTCCACGGAAAATAGAATAGAACTAATCTCTGGAAAATTAGAAAATTCTTTGAGATTAGAAAAAAATGAATTAACCCAACTAGAAAGAATAGGTTATGCTAAAGTAGAAAATGATAGCAAACTTATTTTTCTGCACGACTAATTTGAAAGTGCTTCTCTGTAGTCATTAGGACTGAAATAACCTGCGAAGGCACCATTACCATCAACAGCAACTACTGCATGTGGCTTCCTAGCATTCATTTCTGAAACTATTTCTGAAACATCTGTATCAAGACCTACAGCCATGATGTCTGTATTCATATGACTTCCACATGTTTCCCCGTTGCAATCAAGTCCTTCTGCAACAGCACGCAAAATTTGTGCATCTGCTAATACACCCTTTGGCACATTATCACCATCTAAAATGATTAAAACACCACGTGGAAGTGATAATAATTTCTTAGTCGCCTCAACCAAAGATGTATCTGGTGAGATTGTATCGTGTTCATCTGTCAGGACAAGTTCTGAAACCTTCATTTAAATCCCCTTTGACACCCACAACAAGAATGGTATTATGAACCTTGTCAAAGACTTGAATTTCATTCGTAAGGTTGAAACGGAACAACTTCTTGCGTCTACTTATGGCAATAGAGCGACTCTTAAGCGGATCTATTCAAGAAAGAATTGAAGAATTATTGCGTCCAGAAGATTTGATTATGGAAGCTGCAAGAGATTTAGTAAAAGATGAAATTAAAGGATACATACGTCAAAAAATAGATGAAAACCCTGAATTAAAAGAGGATTTAAAAGAAACTATTGAAAATTATTTTGTAGCAAAGGCTCGTTCGGCTTTTGCAGAGGTAAAGGCTAGTCGTTCTGCGTTAAAATTGGGAATGAATCTTCTTCCTGAAGAAATGCAACACGAATTTGCCGAACTCGTGATGAATATGTTTGAAAAAGAATTAGGTGAATTACTCGAAAGAGCATTATAAATAGATTTTAATGTATTTTATTGGAGTTGAAAGGGATTATTTCATATCCTCTCATCAGCACCCTCTTCTTATTGAGGTGTATTCATGAAACGTATATCATCCATACTATTGGTTTTAATGGTTTCATCAATACTTCTACCCGCATCTAATTTTGGCATAGCCTCAAGTGAAGTTGTATGCTGTGATTCAATACAATATAATTTAATGTTTAGTGGAAGTTCTTCAAATGGTCTTTTATCTCCATTTGAATCTAGTTTAGGTTCCGAACAAAAATCGGAGGTAGGTTCTGCAATAACTCAATCAACTGAAGTAGGTAGATGGTCTGGGCAAACAAATTTTGGAGGAGAATACCCTAGCCATACCGCTACATTCATACTCCCTTACAGAATAAACGACGGAGCAGGAGTGACAATTAATGCAACCGTAGAATTAAGATTAGGAAGTGAAACAAATACAGGTTCTACGCCCTTACCACAGACATTCTTACCTGGTGAAAATGGTGTTTTAGAATTAGATATTGATGTATCAAGTGGGACCCTCCTAGCAGAAGATTCAATCATTGTAATATTCTCTGTGCAAGAATTACTACTTCCAACAGGTTCTAACCCTTCAATAGAATTTTTATGGGGCACATCAGAACATCTCGGTTCAATAAGTTTGGAAGCACCACTTTTTGACATTGAAATTAATGAGCCAATAATTGAAGGTCGATCTGCACACGTACCGGTGAAATTCAACTCAGGATATGGCTCACAATTAATTTCTGAATCAAATTTTGAATTTTATGCTAATGGGAATTTGATTGAACAACTTCCAGTTTCAACTCAAGGAAATTTATTGACTTGGACTTGGGCTGCCGATAATAATGTCGAGGATGGAACTTTTCCTTTTGAAGTAAAAATTAATTTCCAAAATGGAACTACTGTAAATGCAGGAACAGAATTTGAAATTACTTTTGGAGATAGTGAAGGGAATAATTACTTCTATCCACTAACTGAACCAATAAGGACTGGAGGGACTGATTTAGATGTCGAAATAGAAGTAGACATGTCATCAGACATTGAAAAAACAATCAAATTAACTATTGAAGAAAATGTTGCTTTTTGGATGAGATGGGGCCTAGATAACATGGGAAATCCTAGTTTAAATACAACATCTTGGCTTAGAAATCTAGCTCCAACTAATTCAGATTATTATCAGAATAGAGTATTAGATAATGCAGAAGTTAGTAGTTTTGAACAACAAATTAGACAAACCGAATTAAATAATTTTTTGGGGCAAGGACTTGGAATTGATGCAAAAAGATTACTAGGATTGGATAGAGCTGAATTTGATTATGTAGGTGTCGAAATATTACTTAATGGTGATGAAACGGTAAGCAATAATCCAATAACCCTTATTTTCAAAACAAGACAAGCGAATACTGCAGGTCAAGAACACCTGATGCTTGATAATTTTATCAAACCATATTTTGATGAAAGTGATCGTATTTGGTCATCAGTAAATTTTAATTTAATACTAAATACTGATTCTATAAATGGTGTTTTTCTAAGGGATTCGACAGAAATTGAAGTGACACAAACTAGACTTATTTTTACTGAAAAAATAACTGCTAGTACAACCTTCACTCAAACAGATGCACCCTTGTTATGGGTACAACAAGGCGGAAGCCCACTTGAATCACCATTAGCTATTTTTCTAATAAGTTCAATTATTGCCTTTGCAGGTTTAATTATTTCTGGGCTTTTATCAAGAGGCAAAAACAAACTAATGTTGATAAGTGAAATTATTATTTTAATTTCTTTAGGTTTTATTCTTTATTTCTTATCGATTGAATTCATAGTCGTATTAATTGCTGCGGCTGGTAGTTCAAGTTTATGGGTAATTACTGCAATATTCTCGGGAAGCAGTAATGATGATTACCTCTCTGATGCTAATGTTTTGACTAATACAGAATCTAGTAATTCTGAGCATATTACCTCATTTGATTGCCCAAATTGCTCTACAAAAATAAATATCTCTTCTAATGAAAGGCCATTAAGAGTCGCTTGTACTGGATGTGACAAAGTATTAAAAATTGTAGATTAGTATATTTTACCATTAACAATAATCATATCAATTAATCTACTTGCAGAAACTAATTTGTTACTACTTGAATTTAATTCTCTCTGGGCCCTACTGCATTGACTTGCCAAATCAAGATCCCAGCCCTGAACAACAATTCTATGCCAAATTAATTCCTCTAACCTAGCAACTCCAATGGAGGTAGTTAGTAATGGCTTAACTAGATTTGACAACCTAGTAGATTGTTCACTCAAATTAATTTTATTCCAATCAGATTTCAACAGATTTAATTCAATAGGATTTATTCCGGGTAATTCTATCAAATCAGGTTCATTCACCTCCCCAATCGATACTATTGAAACAAAACCCTCACTTTTCAAAGAATCTCTGAGAGAAGTAAAGACAGGATCATAAGTATAATCAAGATTTAAATTTAACCAGTTCCCTGCTAAAATTAAAACTAATAAATTTTCTACTCTTTCCCCACCAATCATTAATGCTAAAAAACCAGACATGCCAACAACATCTAATTTTCCAAACCTTGGAGTTTTATCTTGACCTAAATTCACACTCAATTCTTTAGGAGCGATCATTATTTCAAACTCACTTAAATTGTTTTTATCACAAAAATAAATACATAAATTTTCACCTGTATGCTCAAAATCATCTATATTCTCAACTAATTTCCGATTGTATAATATTCCATTATCTAAAAATGATGCTTCAATGAATGAAAGTGAAATTAATTGGCCCAACTTAGGTTCTGCAACCAATGTTACAAATTCTGCAGATAAGATCCTACTTTCAATAAACTCTAATTCGGGTTTTATTTCTGAAAGAAATGGAAATAAATCTAGGGGTTCCACAAAGATATTAGAAATGATGAGGTTATTGAATTTTAACCAATTAAGCAACCATCAATCTTACTTGTTTTCTGTCGTATTTCCAATCTGAAGGAAGTTTATCTTTAGACTTATAATATTTTACCAATCTACGAATTTTTGCCTCAGTCAACTCTAATTGTCTAGAATTATGAAGATCTTTTCTGTTAGAGTCTAAATGATCTACTAAAGATAATACTTTTTGTAAAAGGTTCATCAAATCTTCGGGTATTTCTGCGTTCTTACCTTTTTCAGATAGTACTTGATTAATTCTCATACCGCATGCTTTTCTAACATCAGGAACTGCGTGCTGATCTCTCAAAATTGTTCCAATTAATGCAGTGCTATGCCCTTTTTCGGACAATTCAATGATTAATGATTTTATTTTTTTAGCATCCTTTAATGACCACTCTGGTAATTCTTGATTATGTGGTTTTTTTGAACCACTTTTACCTTTTCTGCCATTGTGAATACGTGCCATGAAAACCCCTTAGCGGGCTGCCGACAAACTTCCCCTTTATGAACGGTTGCCCTAGAGAGTTTTTCTATAATTTCTAAAGTCTGTGTCTTATTTTGGCTAATCTTCCACATCCATTATTCCATTCCCAAGCCGGAGCTTGGGCAATTCCTGAACCAATTAAAACATCTTCTTCATCAAATAACAACACCACATCTCCTACCCTAATACTCTCATCAGAAGAGATTATCATTGGTCCGAAAACATCTCCATTCCAATTGTCAGGTAATTTAATTCTGGCAAATGGCAATGTATTTGTTTCTGCTAATACTGGTAAGGAGGCCTTGGAAAAAGAAAAACTAGAATTCAAATGATTCCAACGTGCAAAAGGTTTTCCTGATTTTTCTATTTTCCAATGAGGGCCTTTGCCAACTAATTTAGAACCTTCTAACCAATTTGAATTGCCATAATTCCAATTTGAAATTGTATGATATTCAATCATCCTCTTTGTTTTAGGTGCTTCATTCTCTAAATTTAATTCTTTTTTGGCTTTTTCAATTTCTTCAGAAAAATTATCATTTGTAGTTTCAATAACATTTATTCCACAAAATTCTGAACCTAAATCAAATCCAGAATGATTTATTATTAATTCAAAACTAACTCGCTTTAATATTCCTGAAAGTGTATTTGTCACAATTAATTTTTCTTCTGCGTCCCAATGTCCAGTTACAGGAATGTCATAATTAGATGCTGGCCATAATTCCTCTAATTCTCTAGGAACTAACCCTAATGGAGATGTA
>NZKH01000064.1 GCA_002692465.1 Methanobacteriota archaeon
ATAAATCCAGTTCTCCATCTAATAATTTTCTTAACTTGTCACTAGACATGTTTTCCCCCCGACATGCATAGCCAATAAATCATCACTGAATAACTTATCACCTTTATTTTTATGCATTTCCTGCATTTTCAACTTCCGCCCAATCCAATAAAAATCTTTCAATTCCACTCTCTGTCAGCGGATGTTTCATCAATTGCCTAAATATTTTAGTTGGCATTGTCACTGTGTGCGCACCCAATCTCATGCATTCTAAAACATGAGTAGGATGTCTAATAGATGCTGCTAAAACCTTTGTCTTAATTTCTGGATAATTGTGCCATGTTTGTAAAATATCTGAAATAAGATCCATGCCATTATGTCCTGTGTCATCTATCCTACCAATGAAGGGTGAAACATACATAGCTCCTGCTTTAGCAGACATCAATGCTTGTGATGCTGTAAAAATTAAAGTAACATTAACTCCAATTCCCTTATCTGATAATTCCTTAGTAGCCTTCAAACCTTCAGGAGTACAAGGGACTTTGATTATCACATTCTCAGGTAATGATGCCTTCAAATCCAATCCTTCTTTGACCATTCCTTCCGCATCTAATGCAGTAACCTCTGCAGAGATTGGGCCACCACATAAATTTGCAATTTCCTCAACAACGGTCTTAAAATCTCTTCCTGATTTTTTAATCAAGGAGGGATTTGTTGTAACTCCGTCTAAAATCCCCCAAGACGCTATCTCTCTAACTTCATCTACTTCTGCAGTATCCAAAAACAATTCCATATTCACACCTTTTCATTTATTTCCAAAACAGAATTAATAATGTCGTTAGTTGAAATTTTCAATAACTCCAACATCTCCTCCGCTTGACCTGACTCTCCAAATCTATCTCTTACTCCAACCCTTCTAAGAATTGTTGGTATATTTTCTGACAAATATTCAGCTACTGCTCCACCTAAACCACCAATCACACTATGATCCTCTACAGTAACTATTGACTTACATTCCGAAGCCAATTGGTGCAATAATCCCTCATCAAGAGGTTTTATTGTATGCATATCAACAACTGTGGCTTCAATTCCACTCTCTGAAAGTATTTCAGCAGCCTCTAAAGATTTTGAAACCATCACCCCACAAGCAATAATTGCAACATCTGATCCGCCCCTAAGTTTTACACCTTTTCCAATTTGAATTCTAGGATCGTCAGCATCATAAATTCGAGGTGTTTTATTTCTTGCAGTTCTTGTGTATGAAGGTGATTTTATTTCCAATAATTTTTTTGTCAAAATTTCTGTGCTTACATCATCACAAGGGTGCATTACAACCATGTTTGGTAAGGAACGATATATTGCCAAATCTTCTATAGATTGGGCACTAGAGCCATCTGTTCCCGTATGCGTCCCTCCATGGCTTCCGCAAATATGTACTGGTAGGTTTGGCCTACAAATTCCATTTCTAACTTGTTCAAATGCTCTTTCTGTAAATATTGCAAACGTACTAGCAAAAGGTTTGAATCCACTTGATGCTAGTCCTGCAGCGACTAACATCATATTTTGCTCTCCAATACCACATGAAACTGTTCTTTCAGGGAATTGCTCCCTAAACCAGCAAGATTTTGTCGATTTCCCTAAATCAGCTTCTAAAACAACCAATTTAGGATCTCCGGACATTGAGATTAATGCATTACCATAACCGTCTCTTGATGCTGCTAATTCAGTCATATTTTTTCACCTAATTCCTTCATTGCCATAGCATATTGTTCCTCATTAGGGGCTGCTCCATGAAATTTAGGGTTGTTTTCCATATAAGAAACTCCTTTTCCTTTGATTGTATTTGCAATTAAAACCGATGGGCCAGAATTATTTTCTTTCAACCACCTTAGGCCTTCTACAATTTCTTTCATGTTATGTCCATCTATTTCTTTAACATTCCAACCAAAACTTAACCATTTATCTGGAATGCTAAACATTCTCATTTGTGACTCTACAAAATCATCATTCTGTATCTTATTACAGTCAAGTATTACATTCAAATTACCTAATTCATGATGTTTTGCAGCCATCATTGCTTCCCAAACAGAACCTTCTTGGATTTCCCCATCACCTAACATAACGTAGCATTCCCTTTCTGAATTGTCGAATCTAGATGCAAGTGCACAACCGATACCAAAGGAAAGCCCCATGCCTAATGAACCAGCGCTAAAATCAACACCTGGTGTGAATTTCATATCTACATGACCTTGGCAAATTCCTCCTAAAACCCTATATGACTCCAAATCTGAATGCTGAATAAATCCCATTTCTGCCAAAATAGCATACATCCCTGGACTCGCATGCCCTTTTGAAAGAATGAAACGATCCCTATCATGCCATTTTGGTTCATCTGGTTTAATTCTTAATTGCGTAGAATATAAGGCAGTGAGAAGATCTATTTCAGAAAGAGACCCCCCTGGATGTCCTGCCTGTGCCCTATATACCATTTTCACAATCTCAATACGACATTTTCTTGCAATCTCATTTAATTCATCAACTAATTCGTCATCATCAAGACCATTTAATCGGCTAAGAACCATTAGAAACAATTAATCCTTAACTGTGAAGTCTTTGATTCTTTCTTGTGTTCTAGAATCATTATTTTTTATTTTTTGACAAGTAAATTATCATATATATTTAAAAAAGACCTTTTAACAATTAAGATTATTTCTTCACCAATAGACAATATTTTCTTCGGTAACGATAAAGCAGTTAAGAAGACAAATACTCCCACAAACCACAAGAAAAATAGTAAAGTTGGGAATTGACCTAATTGAGAAATCCCAAACCATTCAGATGGTTCTCCTACAGTTACAATGAGTAATGCAATTAGAACTCCGACTAAAGACTCCCCTGCTATAAATCCTGCGCCGATTAGAACTCCTCTTGAAGTTACGTCATCTGCCGCCTTTAATGCAGGTTTTGTGGGTTTTTCACTAAGTTCGCCATCAACCCTTAGTATAGCCATATTTGTGATGTAATAGTGAATTAATCCTCCTGCAAATATTGGTGCCGACAATTCTAATGGGAGATATATACCAATTGCAACAGACATTACTGGCAATTTCCTCCACACTAGAAGTGCTGCTATTAAACCACCTAGAATTAACATTTCTACATTAGCACTACCTCCAAAAATACTTTCAATTATTGTCCCGATTAAATCAGCTTGTGGCGCTAGTAATGCATTAGAACAATCATATAACTCTCCACCCGACTCTGCAATCTTCAAATTAGATGATTCACAATGAGTTATTGTGATTTTAAATGCCCTATTCAACAAAAGAAGCACTGGCCCGATTACTGCTGCACCCACTATTACCCCAATTGTTTCCGCTATTTGTTGACGCCAAGGAGTGGCTCCAACCATATTTCCTGTTTTTAAATCCTGCATTACATCACCTGCAATGGCTGCATTTACTGCAACTACGGAAGCAATCATTAAAGTTGCAAACATCATCGTAGAATTATCAATTCCAGCAATTGATCCTACAAGGTAAACTAATGCAGCCGTAAACATCAATGTTGCAATAGTCATACCAGAAACAGGAGAGTTACTAGAACCAACAACACCTGCTATATATCCTGCAACTGCTGAAAAAAAGAATGCGACTGCCGCAATAAATAAAGTACCGGCGATAGCCAATGCAAAACCAATCTTAGCAGATATAAAAAATAAGAAAGATAAGACTAAAATCGAGGCGCAGACCATTAAAACAATCTTCATATTTGTATCCTTATCTGTTCTTAATACAGATTGTTCCTCTGAAGTGTTACCAAAATTTAGTGCTTTTGAAAAACCAGTAAAAATCGTATTCCTCATAGACCATAATGTCCAAACTCCGCCAACAACCATTGCCCCAGCACCAATATACCTTACTTGTCCACTCCAAACAGCATAATAAGACGGTCCAGAATGCCATTCACCCATTGTTGCAGAATTCCAATTGCTAGGTTCTGAGGGGAATCCATGTAAAAGACCAAATATCGGTACCAAAAACCCAAAACCCAAAACACCACCAATAAAAATAAATGATGCTATTCTCAAACCAACGATGTAACCTACAGAAAGTAGTGCTAGTGACATTTCACTACCTGCATAAAATTTTGTACCCATGAATTCAAAAACGGAATGCACTCCCTTTTTAGTTACTTTAAGACCTTCTACAACCCACCCATACATTGCCCCAAGAATTAATGCATAAATTATGGCAATTAATCCTGAACCACCTTTTTCACCAGCAATCAAAACCTCAGTACAAGCAACACCTTCAGGATAAGGTAACGCCTCTTCTACAATAAACACTCTACGTAATGCAATTGTAAACATGGTGCCTAAGATGCCACCTAAAAATGCAATAATAAATGTTTGAAGTGGATCTATATCCTCCCAAATCCCCATAACCAACAATGCTGGAACTGTGAAAATCACCCCCGCTGCCAAACTTTCTCCCGCAGAAGCCATTGTTTGCACAGCATTATTTTCTAAAATCGAGACTTCCTTAAATCTTAAACCCCTCAAGATTAACATGGACATAACTGCAGCTGGAATTGAAGCAGATACAGTCATACCAACTTTCATACCCAAATAAGCATTAGCAGCAGTCATCACCATGCCTAAAAAAATACCAATTATTATGACCCTCGTTGTTAGTTCAGGCAATGATTTTTCGGCAGGAATAAAGGGCCATTTTTGGTCTGCCATGTTAAGCCGTTATGGTTTCAATTTGTGAAACCTTTGGAAGTAAATGCATGTTAACGCTTCATATATAGAATACTCCTCCGAGGGCTAGTGGTGAATCTTGAGTAAAGATTGGTCTTCAGTTGATTCGGAAGATATACTTCTTGAATTAAGGTCCTCATTGCAAGGTTTATCTGAAGATGAAGTGGAATATAGACTTAATAGAGATGGTAAAAATAAACTTATTGAACCACCTTCAGTCCCTGAATGGAAGAAAATATTAAATCAGTTCATAGATCCTTTAGTTTTTCTTTTAATCGCTGC
Organism: Methanobacteriota archaeon; assembly: GCA_002692465.1. Classification (GTDB taxonomy): domain Archaea; phylum Thermoplasmatota; class Poseidoniia; order Poseidoniales; family Poseidoniaceae; genus MGIIa-I. The sequence continues at coordinate 5,027 of NZKH01000064.1, forward strand.
AGCAATAATCGCAATTACTGTAGTGGATGAATTAGGCGATGGTTTATTCATATTGTTTGTAATTTCCATGAATGCTATCATGGGTTGGTGGATGGAGAGGCAAGCAGATCAAGCCATGACAGCTTTAAAGAAAATGAATGTAGATACTTGTGTTACAATAAGGGATGAACACGAGGTAATTATTAACAGCGAGGATTTGGTTATTGGAGATATAATTAAATTAGAAGACGGGGATAATATTCCTGCAGACATTAGAATTATTACGAGTTATCAATTTTATACTAATGAGTCCTCAATGACTGGAGAATCCAACCAAAGAAGAAAAATTGGAGAGAAGATAGAAGGCAAGAGAGTATTGGCCGAAAGAGACAATATGTCTTATATGGGGACAGTTGCAACAAATGGTAGAGCCTTAGGTGTTGTAGTAGCAACTGGAATGGATACTGAATTAGGGAAAATTGCAGACAACATTACTTCAGTAGAGACTCCAAAAACACCCCTAGAAATAAAATTAGAATCATTAGGAAAATTTCTAGGAGGGATTGCACTAACAGTAGCAATTTTACTATTGACTTTAACATTACTTTTTTCTTATATAGATGGCAATTTCGATACTGCAGACGGCAATGGAATTGCCCTTGATCCAATCAAGGAAGAGTTAGTAAAACAATTCACCATTGCCTTAGCAATTTTTGTAGCCATAGTTCCTGAAGGTCTGCCAATCATTTTAGTAATTACATTAGGATTAGGCATGAGGAATATGGCCAGGCACAGGGCAATAATTAGAAGAATGAAGGCTGTTGAAACATTGGGATCTACAACTGTAATTTGTACAGATAAAACAGGAACTTTGACAAGAAATGAAATGACTGTTGTTCAATTATTTTCTGGATCTAAAAGATATGTGGTGAAAGGTAGAGGTTATGACCCAACAATAAAGGGCATAACTGATAAAAATACTAAAAAGCAGGTGAATTTAGAAAAATTAAATCAAGATATTGGCTCAAAGATGACTTTTACTTGCGCATCCTTATGTAATAATAGCCAAATTAGTAATGAAGAGGGATCATGGGAGGCAATTGGTGACCCAACATGTTCTGCAACAGCTACATTCGGTTGGAAGACTTTAGGGCCTAATGATGAATTCAAAAAGGAGAATTCTCGACTTCATGAATTCTTTTTCGATGCTGAAAGAAAAAGAATGACGACAATTAATGAATTTAATGGAGGAGTTTGGGCTTTTACGAAAGGAGCATTGGACCCAATGGAAAGCCTCTTTACAAAAATATATGAAAATGGAGAACTTATAGACATTACAGAAGAACATCTTAAAGAAATTAGAGAAGTAAATCATTCAATGGCCTCTGGGGCTTTAAGGGTCCTTGCATTAGCAGGTAAAGAAGTGCCTGTAGGCGTAGATATAAAGGATATAAATGAGATTGAATCTAACCTTACATTCCTCGGATTAATAGGAATTAGGGACCCTCCGAGGAGCGAAGCCTACGAAGCCATTGCTACATGTCATGAAGCGGGAATTCGTGTGATAATGATTACAGGTGATCAAGAATATA
>NZKH01000065.1 GCA_002692465.1 Methanobacteriota archaeon
ATCTAATTCAATATTAAATTCAACCATTGATAAATCTTCTAAATCTCCGCGTTGGATTTTGAATGATTGTTTTTTACCCTTTAATGACATTTAATTCCCACCTTGTTCTGCAGCTCTTTTTGCAATTAAATCTTTAATTTCTTTAATTACTAATTTTAAATCATCTCTCATCTCTTCTTTTTCTTCTTGTCTAATTGTTAATTTACCATTTTCAAGTGAAATAATGTTTAATGTTTGACCCCAGTAATCATCATCAGGAGTTGGAAAATCATCTCTAGTATGCCCACCACGGCTTTCTGTTCTAGTTAAAGCGGCTAATGTTGCGGCTTTTGATACAAGAATCATATTGATTAAATCAAGGGCTTGGTGCCAACCAGAATTATATATTCTTGAAGTTCCAGAAAAAGTATTTTTTTGTCTTTCTTCAAATTCATCTAATTTTTCTAATGCAAATTTCATTTCATTTTCGGTTCTAATAATTCCTACATTATTTTGCATCATTTCTCGCAACTCATCATATATTTTTCCAGGGTTTTCCCCTTTTTCACTCATTATTGGTGCCAACATTTTATTTGCTGCTTTAATAATTTCTTCTTCATTGATTTTTGGTTGTTCTAATTCTTTTGATTTTTTGGCTGCGAATTCTCCTGCTCTTTTCCCAAAAACAATCAAATCAGAAAGAGAATTACCACCTAAACGATTTGCACCATGTAATCCAGATGCAACTTCTCCGCATGCAAATAAACCAGGTACACAAGTTTCTTGTGTTTCGGCATTCACTCTAACACCACCCATCACATAATGGGCAGTAGGCCCAACTTCCATGGGTTCTTTAGAAATATCGACACCTGCTAGTTCTTTGAATTGATGATGCATTGAAGGCAATTTTTTCAAAATCGCTTCTTCACCTCTGTGTGATATGTCTAAAAAAGCACCACCATTTGGTGACCCTCTACCCGCTTTAACTTCTGAATTAATTGCTTTTGCAACAACATCTCTAGTCAAAAGTTCAGGGGGTCTTCTAACAGTTGCTAATTTACCGGAAACAACTTCTTCAACCCATTGATCAGATTCTTCAATTGTTTCAGCATGATCACCAGCAAACATTTCAGGCACATAGTTAAACATAAAACGCTCATTTTCTGAATTTAGTAATCTGCCACCTTCTCCTCTAACTCCTTCAGTAACCAGAATACCTTTTACAGATGGGGGCCAAATCATTCCAGTTGGATGAAATTGAACAAATTCCATATCTCTTAATTCAGCACCAGCCATTAAAGCAAGAGCATGTCCATCTCCAGTATATTCCCATGAACCCGAACAAACACTCCAACATCTAGTAATTCCTCCAGTTGCTAAAATTACTGTTTTTGCTGAAAAAGCATGAATTTCTCCATCAACTCGATTATATGCAATGCATCCAGTGCAGTCCCCCTTCTCATTTTTGAATAATTCACATACAGTGTATTCCATGAAAACATCAATTCCCGAATGAATTCCTTTTTCTTGTAAAGTTCTAATGATTTCTAATCCTGTTGCATCACCAACATGGGCCAATCTTGGAAATGTATGTCCTCCAAAATTTCTTTGATTAATCAAATTCTTAGGGGTGCGATCAAATACTGCACCCCATTGTTCAAGCTCTCTAACACGATCTGGGGCTTCTTTAGCATGTAATTCTGCCATTCTCCAATTTGCTAACCATTTACTTCCTTTCATCGTGTCATGAAAATGAACTTTCCAATTGTCTCTTGGATCCGCGTTTTGTAATGATGCTGCACATCCACCTTCTGCCATTACTGTATGTGCCTTTCCAAGTAATGATTTAGTAATAATTGCGGTTTTCACTCCAGATTTAGCAGATTCAATAGCAGCCCTTAATCCCGCACCTCCAGCACCTATTACAATAACATCAAATTCATGTTGTTTATAATTCACAGTCATTTTAACACCTCAGATAATAATTATTGCTATGTCATTAAATAGTCCTTTATTCACAGCTAGAACCCATAAATCCCCTAGAAAAACAAAAATTAAAGAAGTCCAAAACCAAAATCCATGAGATTTATTGAAAATACTAATCTTTTTGAAAAGCTTACCTCTTAGACGACTAATTCCTGTAGTCCATCTGTCTAAAACTCCCCCAGCCAAATGTCTTAATGCATGACAAGAAGTAACATACATTGTGAGTAAAAAAGCTTCTATAGCCATTACTAAAGTACCTATTGAGAGTCCTAAACCCTCATTAAATGTCATTGTATGAGTGACATCCCACCATTTGATTAAGAGTATTATCATTGCAGCATAAAGAAAATACCTATGTAGATTATTAATTATGAAAACCATTTTTTCACCTTTATATCCTAGTGACTTATTTATTTGTGGTTCATCAACCCAGCATGCAGTTGGGCTAGCAAAAAAAGTTCTGTAATATACTCTGCGCATATAATAGCATGTTCCTCTAAATCCAAAAGGAATCCAAATAATAAGAATTGCAGCATTAATCCAACTTGGAGCAGTTTTTGCCCATTCACTTAAACCAAAAATTTCCCATTCTAGAATATTTGGTGAAAATAGAGGAGAAACCACAGTACTTCCATTTAGGTGATATGAAATTTCAAGATCATAAATAAACAATCTCCAAAATGTGTAAATCAATGTTAATGTTAGTCCAATTCCCATTATTAGTGGTTGGCTCCACCAATTATCTATCCTATTTGTTCGTCCTAATCCATTCAATACTGGAAGTTTGATACCTTCACCCATGAAAACGCCACCGAACCCCAGTAGGGGGAATATGCTAGCGATTAGGAAGTAGGTCTTTAATGCATGTTTCTAAAAACTTATGCTAACTCAGTCCAATCAACTTCTTTTTTAGACATTTCAATTTCATCAACATCCATTTGAGCTAATTGCAGTTTACCACTTAATTCGTCATTAACTGCATGCCAATATGAATATGCTTCAATAACCCATATTCCAGATTCCCGAGATCCATTTCCAGAGTTCTTAACACCACCAAAGGGTAAATGCGCTTCAGCACCAGTTGTTGAATTGTTAATGCTAGTCATTCCGGCTTTAATTTCTGTTTTGAAACGATAAGCTTCTAATCTATTATTAGTATATATTGCAGAAGATAGGCCATAAGGTGATGCATTTGCTAAATGTACTGCATGATCAAAATCTTTTGCCTTAACGATAGTTACAGCAGGACCAAATATTTCCTCATAGAAACATTTCATATCTTCAGTAACATTTGCAAAAACATGTGGCCACATATATACTCCTTTTGCAGCATCACCATGAAACCCATCAGGTGAAGATTCAGGAGTAATTCTCCCTTCTCCGTATAGCTTTTTAGCACCGTCTTTCTCTATCATTTCTAATCCTTTTAGAAAATCAGATGCATATTTTTCAGAAAGCATTGCTCCGTATAACATTCCTTCGAATTTAGAAGAGTCACCAATTTGAGTAGATTTGACTTTTTCCATAAATTTACTCATAAATTCATCATAAATATCTTCATGAATAATTAGATTTCCTAAACTTGTACAGCGTTGTCCAGCCGTACCAAAACCAGCCCAATAAGCACCTTGAACTGCATTTTCTAAATCTGCCGAAGGCATTACAACTAATGGATTTTTTCCACCAAGTTCTAATGAACAGGATACTAAATTTCTTCCACAAACTTCTCCTATTTTTTTGCCTACTTCTGTACTTCCAGTAAAACTAATTTTGTTTATTTTCCCTTCATCTACAGCATCAATGATGTATTGACCCGCACCACTACCTTTTCCATGAACTAAATTAATTACACCATTAGGAAGTCCTGCTTGATGCATCATTCTAGCTAATGCAAATGAAAGCAAGGGAGCATCTTGTGGTGATTTCCAAACACAAGTGTTTCCACACATTATTGCTGGAATCATCTTCCAGAATGGAACGGCAGATGGGAAGTTACAAGCATTTATGATTCCACAAACACCCAAAGGTCTTCGATATGTGAATAATTCCTTGTTAGGTAATTCGGAATTCACGGTTTGTCCGTAGAGTCTGCGACCTTCTGATTGGAAGAAGAGACAAGTATCGATTGCCTCTTGAATTTCTCCTCCACATTCTTTGATTGTTTTACCAATCTCACGAGCCTGTAGACGGACTAAATCTTCCTTATGTTCCATTAATAATCTGGCCATATTTCCAATGATTTGACCTCTAGTAGGAGCTGGAGTGTTTGACCATTTTGAAAAAGCTGCTCTTGCAGCAGAAATAGCATCATCAACATCCTGTTTTGTTGATAATGGAAAAACTCCTAAACAATCATTTTTGTTTGCTGGGTTAATACTTTCAAATGTTTTTTGATCACTTGCGATTTTTAATTCTCCGTTAATAATATTATATCCTTTAACGCAGGGTAAATTTGTTTCATTATTAGATTCAATGAAGTCCAAACCGGTTTCAAGTATAGCGGGCATAGCACGTCCGAAACAACTCACAATGATGAACTTGATGTAATTAAGGCTTTTAGAAAACAGTGGGTTTAAGGGATTCCTAAAATTAACGAGTAATGTCGGAGAGGTCATAATGGCTACTAAAGGTTCAGATGTTCTAAAGTTGAGAATAGCTAAAGCAATACCAAGTGATGTAGGTTTTGGAAGAGCAAGGATTTCCAGTGATAATGAACTTGGTTTGAAACCAGGGGATATTATTGAAATTAAAGGGGAAACAGGGATGACTGCAGCAACATATTGGAGGAGTCGACCCGAAGATAGTAAAATGGATATTGTGAGAATTGATGGAATTGTAAGAAAAAATGCGGGAGTATCTTTAGGAGACAAAGTTGAAATTAGAAAGGTAGAGGCGGTTCCTTGTAAAAAGTTAGTACTTTCACCAGTTATGGTTAATAAACAAAGTAAAAATAAACCTTCAGCAATGCAATTTGGTCCCAATATTGAAGGTTTTGCTAGAAGAGGTTTAAACAAGAGACCGGTGGTTGCGGGAGATAGAATATTTATTCCAGGAATTACCTTATTTGCAGAAACATTGCCATTTGCAGTTCGCTCTACAACACCTAAGGGTATTGTCCAAGTTTTACCAGAAACTGAAATCGTGATTAAAGATGAACAGGTTGATGAAGAATCTTCTGCAGATTCAGAAGGAATAACTTATGAAGATATTGGGGGAATTGGAAATCAATTACAAAAAGTTAGAGAAATGATTGAGTTACCTCTTAAACATCCAGAATTATTTCGTAGATTAGGAATTAGTCCTCCAAAAGGAGTTTTGCTTCATGGTCCCCCTGGAACAGGTAAAACAATGATTGCTAAAGCTGTAGCAACAGAAACAAATGCACATTTTAAATCAATTAATGGTCCAGAAATAATAAGTAAATATTATGGTGAATCAGAAAAACAACTTAGAGAAATTTTTGATGATGCCGCTGAAAACTCTCCAGCAATAGTTTTTGTTGATGAATTAGATAGTATTGCGCCAAAACGTGAAGATGTTACTGGAGAAGTTGAACGAAGAGTAGTTGCTCAATTGTTAACATTGATGGATGGGATGCAAGGACGAGATAATATTGTTGTCATAGGTGCAACAAACCGTAGAGATGCAATAGATCCTGCTTTACGTAGGCCTGGTAGATTTGATAGGGAAATAGAAGTCGGAGTTCCAGATAGAACTGGTAGAGCAGAAATTGTAGATGTACATACGAGAGGGATGCCTCTAAGTGATGACTTTGATATTGAATGGATTTTAGAAAACACCTATGGTTTTGTAGGGGCAGATGTTTCAGCATTAGTTAGAGAAGCTGCGATGAAGGCATTGAGAAGATATCTCCCAGAAATTGATTTGGATGCAGAAGTGATTCCTCCTGAGGTTCTTGAAAAAATGGAAGTAATTATGGATGATTTTAAGTTGGCAATAAGAGAAGTAGAACCTAGTGCATTAAGAGAAATTTATGTTGAAATTCCTGAAACAGGTTGGGATAAAGTAGGCGGATTGGAAGAAATTAAAAATAGGCTTAAAGAAAGTGTTGAATGGCCATTAACAAAACCGGAGTTATTTGATCATTTTGGAATTAAACCACCTAGAGGAATTGTATTATTTGGCGCACCGGGCACTGGAAAAACATTGTTAGCCAAGGCAATAGCGAATGAGGCTAAAGCTAATTTCATTTCAATTAAAGGACCTGAGATGATTAGTAAATGGGTCGGTGAATCAGAAAGAGGAATTCGAGAAATTTTCAAGAAGGCTAAACAAGCTTCACCATCAATAATTTTCTTGGATGAGTTTGAAAGTATTGCTCATGCAAGGTCATCTAGAGGAATGGATGGCGGCGGAACTCAATCTGGTAACAGGGTAGTAAATCAATTGCTTGCTAGTATGGATGGAATAGAGTCTTTGGATGGTGTTATTGTGGTTGCTGCTACAAATAGACCTGAGATGATAGATCCTGCATTGATTAGAAGTGGTAGATTTGAAAGAGTTTTACATGTCCCTCCACCAGATGCTAAGGCAATTAAAGAGATTTTCAAAATACATTGCGAGGGAATGCCTTTAGGTAAATTTAATATCGGAGACATCTCTAAAAAAATGGAAGGATTTACTGGTGCTGATGTTGAATCAGTATGTAGAGAAGCAGCATTAACAGCAATGAGAGATTCTAAGAAAACGGTGACAAAGGCACATTTTGAAAAGGCCTTGAATATGGTTAGGCCTACAGTTACTGATGACATGTTAGAATATTATAAGAAAATGGAATCTTTACTAGTTAGTGGTTTGAGTACAGTTCGAAGAGGTAAGGATACCCAAAGAGGTATGGAATCAGTTTGAGGTGAGAATATTAGTGTTACAGTTTTTGGATATGAACTCGTAGGTAGGGAAGTATTTGATAAAAGTAAAGAATTACTTGGAGTTGTTACCGAGATTCACATAAATTATGATAATGGTAATGTTGAATTTATTTGTGTTAAATTAGAAAAAGGAATCAATTCAACTAAATTACCATGGACAGCTAAAGATAATATTGTTCAAGTGCCTCCTAGCGAAATTGATAGGTTAGAAGGGTCTATTTTTTTAAGAAGGTAGTGCAATCAAGACCCAGTAAGCGTATTAAGGCAGTCAATACCGTCGCACGGTTAGCGCTTAGCGCTGGGTGCTAATGTTGGTTAGGAAGAATTTTAGAAAATTTCAACGCCGTGCATTAATTTCCAGTTTTTATGTAGCTCTATTATTTCTTCTTTTTCTTTTGCTTTCAAGTTATGTAAATTTAGGAAATACAAAGCAACTTTCAGCCTATGATAATGATTGGGATGATATTTCAGAATTTAGGAAAGAAATTTCTGATTTAGGAATTAATACAAAAAGCTTGGTTTCAAGTCCTTTATTGCTAAATGAAATAGAAAATCCGACAAATTCTACATTTGTAATAAGTGGTGTGGAAAAAGATACATTTTCCTTGCCTTCAATAGGTTCTGGTTCTTCATTTATCAGTTTTAGTGAACCAGAGGGGTATAGCACTTCAGAAATTTCAGCTATTATGAGCTTTGTTTCTAGAGGTGGTACGGTAATTGTTTTAGACGATTTTGGTTATTCAAGTGGACTTGCAGATGCAGTTGGAATTAGTTATAGTAATCACAGGCTTTATGATGATGAATATGCAGTTGAATTAGATTACAATTATGTGTGGATGAACATAAGTCAAAATCATACAGATTGGGAAAATTCAGATGAATTCCATATTGGCCATTCAAGGTGGCATCAGGGAACAGATCCTACAGGCACAGGAATGCATCCATGTTCAAGATGGGCTGAAAGTGGGATTACATTTGCTACAAAAGAAGAAGCAGGTTTATGTGCTCATCATTATAATTCAACAAGCAAAATGATAGAATATCATCATGGCTACAATTTATTGCTTAATGCACCTTCAGCATTCGAGTCGATTGAATTTTCAGGCGACTTTTCCTATTATGAAGCAGTGGGCCGTTCTAGCCCTCAGTCTTATTTAGATTTGAATAATGATGGAAAAATAACTCTTGAAACAGAAACAGCACAATCAGAGGCAGATTCACAAGGTCCTTTTGATGTTTATATTGAAACTTGTGACTCTTCAGATTGCTCAGATTCTAGTGCTGGAAGAATTTATTTTATTAGTGATGGTAGTGCTTTAATCAATGCAGTATATAGTTTTGAATCAGCAAATTCTGGAGAATTTGATGAGGATGGTAAATCAATCACAAATATACCCGAGAATGATAACAGAAAGTGGGCTTTAGATGTTATTGCAGAATCTGTTTTAACCGCTAATAATTTTACAAATAAAGAAGCAATTGTAGCAAGTAGTGATGCAATGGTAATATTTGATGAAAGTAGACATAGTCAAAATGTTTTATTTACAGATGCTTATAATTTAATTTACTTTTTATTAGTTTATTTGACAGGTGATGGAATTGGAATGTTATTATTATTTATATTGTTATTTTTAGCATTTGAAGCCGTTTTGATTAAGAAAACAGACCCTGAACCTTGGAGGCATATTTTTAACATAATTTATTATGGGTTTGGGGATGCAAAAAGGTATGGTTATTACACAAGAACAAATAAAATAAAACAAGTATTTTTATCAAGAGTTAGAAATTTAAATGCATTGTCTCGTGAGGAATTTGATCGTATGCCTGCCCAAGAATTACAAGAAATGATTAAGGATCCCGTATTAGTTAAATTTGTGTTTGAAAATAAAAAATATGATCTTGAGCAAACGGTTGCGATAGTTAAAAGAATTAAAGCATGGCAAAAGGGTTGATGAAATATGTGGACAAGAAAAGCAGCATTCAGTATTACTGGTGGTATTTCATTAGTATTGATTGGAATGATGATTTCTAATTTTCAATTAATGGTAATTGGATTAACTTTTGTTGCTTTTACTGTATTAAATGGTTGGATAAAAGGTCATGGTAATGTTGAAGTTCAAAGGATATTATCAGCAGATAATTTGTATAAAGGAGACGATTTGTTTGTAGAATTAAGAATCACTAACCGTTCAATGAGACGTACTCAGCAGTTAGAGATTTATGATAATGTTCCCCATGAAATGAAATTAAGAAGTGGTTTAAATTATATGAGAGTAAATTTAGGGCCTGGTCAAAGTACTAGAATCAGATATTCATTAAGGTGTCCACTTAGAGGTCATTATTCAATTGGGCCCATTAGTATTAGATTTAGGAATACATTCAATTTGTTTGCGCAAGAAATGTTTGTTAGTCACCATAGTGACTTAATTGTATTTCCGCAAGTAAGAGATGTAGAAGAAGCATTTATTCGAAGTCGTACTCCAAAAATGTATACTGGTGCATCAACATTAAGAACTCCAGGCCCTGGTTCTGAATTTTATAGTTTAAGGGAATATGTTACGGGTGATCCTTTCAAGAATATAAATTGGAAAGCATTTGCTAGAACAGGAGAGTTGATGGTAAATGAAAAATGTCGTGATGCGGTGACAGATTTATTCATAATTTTAGATAGTAGAGATATTAGTAGAATTGGAACAGTTCTAAAAAATCCACTTGAAATGGGAGCAGTGGCAGCAGCATCTTTAGCTTCTTTCTTCATTAAAAGAAGAGATAGTGTTGCTTTAGCAATTTATGATGACGGAGTATCTTATCTCCCAGCAGATACCGGAGATAAGCAATATTTCAAGATATTAAGTAGTTTAGCTGGTGTTGTACCTAAAGGTTCTATGCCTCTTCAAGCAGTTACAAATTCATTATCTCCAAGATTTAGTAGAGGTTCCCCAGTTTTCATAATTAGTAGTATAGAAGGAGATGGAACAGTTCCAAATGCAGTTAGAGATTTAGTTGGAAGAGGCCATGAAGTTACAATTTTATCACCTTCAAGCTTAGACTTTGAAAGATTGGTTAGTAGAATTCCTCGTATGAGTTATGAGGTTTTAAAATTAGAAAGACAAAATAGATTGACTGGATTAGCCGGTTTTGGAGCATCTGTAATTGATTGGATGCCAGATGTTGAATTATCACAGGCATTATTGCAAGTGAAGGATATTTGAGGTGACGAAAAATGGCAGATGATGTACAACCCCAACAAGAAGGGATGAGAACATTACATCTGAGGCTATTAAGAATACAATGGCAAGTAGTAACTTTACAATTAATTAGTACGATTGCATTACTTTGGATGTATTTGAAAATGGTTGATTTGTATATAGTAGATTCCATTGATCATGCCATGGCGATTCAATTTTTTGATACCCAATTAAATTCAGCTAATTTAGAAATGCCGTTACCTGCATGGATAACTGGTGAAGACGAACTAGGAATTACTAAATTTTATCCAATAATGGTTTTAAGTATCATAATTGGTGGAAGTATGGCTGCATTAACTTTCCAAAATCCAATTATTCAACGTAGGATTCGTTTAGGTTTATTATTAGCATTCGTCTTGTGGCTATTTGGTCCATTTTTGATTAAATGGTTATTTGCTAATTTTGGTAAAGGAAATTGGTGGATTCCTCCAGATGATTCAGTAGAATCTTTATTCAAGGGTGTTATAGTTGTATTAGAAGTTATTTTGATTGGAATATACATTATACCTTTAGTAATGGGAATTCGTGGAGTTTGGGGTCTTTCTAAAGGTGCTATTGCTTGGGCAACTGGTATTATGTTATTATTTTTAATTTTACACGCATTATTAACGTTCCAAGTGGTTGAAGATTTATTATTTGCAGCATCAAGTGGTGGATTAAAGAAAATACCTTCCTTGGCTGGGGAACCTACAATCTTAGGGCTAATTAGTCCCAATCAGTTTAGTCTTTTACAACTTTCATTATTGTTAATAATTTTCCAAGAGTCTTCTATGGGTGTTATAAGATATCTTGAATATGCATTTAGATTACCAGAAACTTGTAAAAAGGATCCAGAATATGTTACACAATTTTATAATTTATTAAATGGACATATGATACAAACTATTGTCTTGATGACTCTTTGTGGTATTACGACAATTATCGCCTTAGGGTTCCATACTCTATTATTGTCTATTGTTGCTGCATTGCCAGGAGATGGCCAGTGGGCTTATCAGATTCAAGAGTCAATAGAATTAGAATTGACTTATGGTTTGGTAATCTCAGCATTATTATTCTTATTATTATTGGCGGGATTAAGGTATATTCTCCCATGGCAAAGAATTAGTGGAATCATAGAATCATTATACCAAAAAAGAACTATTGAGAATCCACCAGTTCAAGAAGAATATTAATTCTTTAAATATTGAATTAACCTACCAATTATTTCTGCAATTGATAAAGCAAATAATGGCGCTACACAAATACTTAATAGAACATTTAACCAAATGTATTCTTCAAATTCATTCCAAATTGTTAATGTTAAAAAAATAGTTAAGATTATTGAAAAAAGTAAACCTAACCGTTCTAAAAAGATTGGATATTTTTTACCTTTAATCTCGGTTCTCCCCATTAATGTGAGCTTATTAAGCTCTTCTTCCATGATTTTTCACCTCAAATATCGAATTTCTCAACTTCATTATTTAATTCATCTAGAGGATCATTTTCATCTTCTAATTCAGAATTAATGTTTCTACGCTCCCATGCATGATCTAATTTTGCTAATTCAGCATCAATTGCGATTCTATTATTCTCTTCAATTGGAATACTTGATTCAGCATTATTTACTTCTTGATTTTCTTTTGCAGTATCAATTTCCATGGAAGTCCATCCATCTTCATCATTTACAGCATCTTTACTAACTTCAATACTTTCAGCATTACTTGCATTATGGGGGTTTAATTCTCTTATTATTTCTTCAGATACAGAAGGTCTTTCAGATTCTAATTTGATATCCTCGTGTGGTAGGAGTCCATTTTCTTGGAAAACCCAAAGTGGTGTAGGTTTTTTCGACCCAAATGTTAAGCCAGTCTCATCTAATTGTTTCATTGCCTCATCTAATGAACTTGCAGTTTTTTCCATTACTACCGCAACTCCTGCATCGCCTTGATCGGCTTCCAAGTATATCGAGTCTAGTGCTGATTGGATAGTTTCTCGCAGATTATTTGCGATATGTGGTAATGCTTCAGGCCTATTACAAAGTGCTTCAAGTCTGTAGAGGGTATCTTTTGGAACTCCCAATTCTTCAAGTTGTGTAATCATTTGCCTCATTTTTCTCAATAATGTAGTAGACCTTTCAAATTCATCTAATAATCCTTCTAAATCTAAAACAACTAATTGAACGATTTCTTTTAGTTTACTTTCTAAACGTTGGCGTACAGACCAATTTGTAAGCCCTCTAATTGTACTTGCAGTTTCGGGTGTTTGTGATTGTAATAAATCCATAACTTCAGTTGATAATAGGTATCTCGGAGTTTTTGCAACATTATCTACATTATGTTGAATTATTGTCAATCCTCTTTCTATTGCTCTGTCCATTAATGTTAAACTATACCCTAACTCTCTCATTCGGTCTAATCTTTGCATTATTGGAGCAAGGGATGAAAAACCGTGATCTTGGCCTAATAATGCTTGTGCTAAAGGCTCATCACGTAATTTTGCTCTTATTGCGTTTGCTTCATCTATATCAGATAATGCTGCATCATGAGCATCTTTTAACGATTCAGCGGTTGAAATTAAATTGTTAACTTCCGTTTCTGCTTCTGCTCTTCTGCCGCTTAGGTCGCCTAATTCTCTCATTAATCTACGTCTTTCTTCATGTAATTCTTTAACTTCAGCATGTAAATGACCTAAACGTCTTTCAGAATCTAAGAAATGAGCTCTTTCTTCTTCCATTAGTTTTCTATGTGATGCGGCTTCAGCATCTAAATCTAATAATTCTTTATTCTGGCTTTCAATTCTTCTTTCTAATTCATTTGAAATTGCAGTTGCTTGGCGGTGTCTTTCCCTTTGCGCTTCAAGTTGATCAGCAACCATTCTATGTCTTCTATCATCAGCATCAATTGATGCTCTTAATTGTCTTAATCTAATGTCTCCAGCTTCAACTTCCGATTTTAATCTGATTTCTTGCTCAGAAAGATCACTAACCATTTTTTGTAATTTTTCTCTACTTTCAGATTCACCTACAGCTTGGGCTAATTCTTCAATTCTATGTTCTACTTGTTTTTCTAATTCTTTAATTCTTTGAGTTAAACTTTCATTTCGGTTTAATGCTAATTCTTGACCGTTAGTTGCCTCTCGTAAATCTATTTTTAATTGCGATATTTGGTCAACATTTCCAGAATTTAATTTTTGCATTTCAGAAATTCTTGCTCTCATTCCATCCACTTCTATTTTAGAAGCGTCAAATGAAGCTTTTACATCGTCACGCTGCCGTTCCATTTTAGCAACTTCTTTAATTAGGCGTGCTTGCTCTTGTTTAATTTTATCAAACTCTTTAGAATCTACGACAGACGTTGGCATTAGCATTTTTCCACTTTGTGCTTTGGGAATTAATTTTACACCAGCACTTTTCTTTTCTTTTAATGTCCATTCTCCAAGGCTTTCTGTTAAATCTTCAATTCCGATGGCAAAACCAAACATTTTCATTAAACGTTTGTTAATTTGTTTTTCTCTATCTTTGGATCTTGTTCTAGATTTAGAAATATTATCACAGAAAGAATTGAGATTAAATTTTTTTGTTGTATTCAAATGAGTGCCCAATCTTTCAACCTTTGGAAGTGAAAATAATGTTAATTTTGCTTTAGGTGCTGTGGAATTATATGCGACATCTTTTACAGACAATGGCTTTTTTGAACGTGCACCAACAGGAATACCTTTACTGAGCAAGATATCCAAGACATCATCGTCATTTTCAACTCTAATATATCCACTAATTGATTCTGAGTTTCCTCTAGATAACATAGAAAGTAAGCTATCTAAGCCTCCTTTCCGTTCAAGGGTATTAAGCCCTTCTTCAAGCATACTCCCATCATCATCAGCAATATTTGAATCAGACATAGAATCTAATTTTGCTATTGAATCAATTATTATTGCATCATGATCTGCACCTTCTGAAACCCAAGCAACTATGTCTAAATCCTCAATTCTCATCATTAGTAAAGAACCATCTTGCATGTGCATTGTAATTCTATTTAATGTTGGCAATTCTAGTTTATTTACTACTTTTGAGGAACGGTCTAATTCTGATTTAATTGTAGTGGCAATATCTTCAATTTTTCCAGGCAATTCTCCTTTTGAATGAATTGGCATACCCTTTTCAGAAGCTAAGGCGCCTATGACTGAAGATCTTTCTGTAAGAGTATCAACAAATGAACTTGCTTGTAGTGAATCAAATCCACTTGAAAATGATTGCTTTGTTGTGATTCCCGCTAGGGAATTAATGTCGTAGAATGCTGCAGGTACTAAAAGAGCAACTTCTGCAAATTCTTTTTGTGACCAAGTAGATCTTACTGTTCTTAATTTATTCTTTTTATTTACTTTTTTAAGCTCGTCTATTGCTTCTTTAGCTCCAATATAATTTTTCTTTTTTCCTGATTTTGCTAAACATCCAACAATCTCTCTTCCAGCAATTAATCTGTAACCACAAGGTGTTTTAGTTTTAGGTAAAAAATAACTTATTACTCCATAATCAATTTCACTGCTGTTTATTTCTAAATCAGGCGCTACATTCTTTTTTTCTTCACTTCCTAAGGGTAAACTAAACATTTCTTCCACCTAACCTAAATTAATTGAGCGATTGCTTCTTTTTTTGTATTTAATTCATAACTTATTCGACCTAGATTGGGATTTTCATCAGTTAAAATACCGATATATTTCCTATCTGGTAATGCACATAAAAGAATAGTTCCATTTTTTGATTCTATCCAGCATTGATTTGCATCCCCCATGTCGCATAATTTCGCACTCATATCGATTGTATGCAACAGGCCGCCAAAGTCCATAAATGAAACGTCTTGTCTTTTACTACTATAAGTTTGCATTAATTCATTCCCAATATTATCGATAATCGCAGCAAATCGAACACCTGGGATATGACAAAATGAGGATAATAACCGTTGTAACATACGCCTCTAGGTGCCACAGTGTGCGGACTAGTTCAAGAGATTTGGGGGGGTTTTTAAGTTTGAATCTTGATTTTTGAGATTAATTTCTGTTACCAAAACTATTTTTATGATTTTTTGAATTTTCCAATTGAGAAATTAATATTTCAATTGAATAATTTTAATTTAAATAAATCAGATTGTCCAAAGCAATCAAATCCAAATTGTCTTAGCGAGTATTATGGACCCAAGAAAATCAGTCAAATTTGCTTATGATTCTATAGGTTCTGATTTTGGGAAAAAACGCACAAATACATGGGATTTCGTAGTTGATTGGTTAAAGGGATTTGATTGTAAAAATTCAGAAGAACCATTCAAATTATTAATCGCGGGATGTGGAAATGGAAGACATGTAAGATTAGCAACTGATTTGGGGTTTGAAGTTTCAGCAATTGATCTCTCAGTGAGTATGATAAATGCAACTATTGAAGCAGAGAAAGAACTTGGTAGGTCTGGAGAGAATATTTTTGTTTCAGATGTTTGTGATTTACAATTTTTAGATAATGAATTTGATGCAATAATGAGTATAGCAGTATTACATCATTTACCGTTTGAGTTGAATAAAATTGCTTTGAATGAATTTTCAAGAGTCGTAAAAAAAGACGGTAAGATTCTAATTTCATGTTGGGATCCCTCAGCACCCTCTGTGATTAATGGAGATTTAGATGAAGAAAACAAAGATGTAGTTTGGGTTTCTTGGACTTTACCAGATTCATCAAAGATTTCTAGGTATTATCATTTACCATTAATTAGTACAAGATTTGAAATTTGGAAAGATATTGATGAATTAAAATGTACTGATTTTGAATTAAAAAATTATAACCAATTATTCTATTTTACTAAAGAATAATCTTTCCGATGAATTGAAGCGTCATATTCAATGCGGCTATTGTGTCGGCTATTGATATCTCACAGTGTTCTCGTTGTCGAAAACCTGCGGTTTTATATCAAGAATATTCTGGACAACATTATTGTTCGAGCTGCTTAATTAGAAGCGTAAGAAAAAGAATTGGTAAAGAATTAAGAAAACAATTAATTCTCCCTAAGGGAGAAAATAAAGAATCAACTACAATTATGGTTGCAGTAAGTGGAGGTAAAGATTCAGCAGTTCTTTTAGAGACTTTACACCATTTTTTAAAAAATAGAAAAGATGTCAAATTAATTGCTGGTTGTGTAAATGAAGGTATAGAAGGTTATAGGAAGCCTTCAATGGAATGTGCAGAAAAATTAGCAAAAAATCTTGGTATTGAATTTAAATCCTTAAGTTACAAATCTTTAGGGTTTGACGATATGGATAATGTTGTTAAAATCATACCAAAAATCAGTAAAAAAAATGATGAAGTTAAGGGGATGTCTCCATGTTCATTTTGTGGCGTATTTAGAAGGCAGGGAATTAATAAATTAGCTTCAGAAATCAATGCTGATTATGTTGCTTTTGGGCATAATTTAGATGATATGGCACAGACCGTTTTAATGAATTTACAGAAAGGAGATTTAGAGCGCACTATTAGACTAGCACCCCATACTTGGGCTCCAATTAAAGGGATGGCACCACGAATAGTGCCTATTCGATGGATTCCGGAACAAGAAGTACAGGCTTATGCGATGATATTAGACCTACCTTTTCATGATGATGAATGCCCACATTCGCATCAAGCATTGAGAATATTGCATAGAGATATTGTAGCTAAGATGGAAGATGCAGTTCCTGGAACCCGTCATGGATTAGTGCATTCCTCCGATTCAATTAAGGAAATGTTTGCAAAAAATAATAATAAACAACAACTTTCTGAAATTAGTAATAAAAGTGCAAATAAATGTCAAATGTGTGGAGAAATCACAAGTCAAGAAGTTTGTAAGGCTTGTATTATGAAAAAATGGATAGTAGAGCATTCATAAATTCAAGTCAATTATTACTGGTGCGTGATCACTTACAATTAGTCCGCCCTCTCTATTTATTTCTGCATTAACAACTAATTTTGCTGCTGCTTTATTTGCTAAAAAATAATCGATTCTCCAACCTCTATCAAGGATTCTTGCTCTACCTCTATTTGACCACCAAGAGTATGGCCCCTTTCTATCTCCAAATTTTTGTCTGCACACATCAACCCATCCAGTTTGAAGTAACCTATCGAACCATTCTCTTTCATTAGGTAAAAAACCCGAGGTCATTTTGTTTCCAGAAGGATTCCAAATATCGTTTTCTGTATGTGCAATATTAAGATCGCCTGCAACAATTACCGGAGATTCCAGATTCACAAATTCATTTAACCAGATTAGGTATTTTTCCATCCAATTTTCTTTGAAATTTTGTCTCTCAATTTTTGCACTTCCACTAGGTAAATATGTATTTATTAGTGTTAAATTTTGATGTTTGGTAATTAAAACTCGCCCTTCTTCATCTTTTTCGTTATTTTTACCTTTACCAAGAATTGTAAAATCGTTATTTGATAATGTAGCAACTCCAGAGTAACCTTTTCTAATTGCAGGGTGCCATGCATAATTCATTTCAAGAGGAGGTGACCAATTAGTAGGGAGTTGCTCTTCTAAGCAACGAATTTCTTGTAGCATTAAAATGTCAGGTTTTAGATTATTTACAAAATCATCAAAACCCTTACGTATTGCTGCTCGAATACCATTTACATTCCAAGAAATAATACGCATACTCTCACAGTAAATTTTTAACAAGACGGTCTAAATTTTGGTTTCTTCCACAATAATGGCATTGTAGGGTCATAGGAGATGTATTCAAAACTTTAAGCCGATGGGGTAAAGGTTCTCTTTCTGCATTGCTAATACAATTAGAATAAACACAATGTGCAACATTAATCATTTCATCACCAAGTTGAATTGATAATTTTTCTGCAACAGTATAATTTCTAATTATTGAGACTGAAGCCATAGGTGCAATTAATGCTAATCTATCTAATTCTTCTTGAGTTAATTCTCTATCTTCAATTTTTAATATGTCTTTAGTTCCTAGTTTTCTAGAGGGTACATTCATTACTAAGGAAATTGGGTTTGAGTGTCTACCATCTACATTGAAAATTTGTAATGCTTGTAATACCATTCCTCCGGGAATATGATCGATTACTGTACCATTCCTGATTGCAGTTACTCTTCTCATGGCTTGTTCATCAGCAGTCATCAATGTCCACCCCCTATTTTTTCTGGAATTGGAACATTTAACATATTGCAAAGTAATGCCATTCTGGTTACCACTCCATTGAATGCTTGTTCAAAATATGCAGCATGTCTCGTAGAATCAACATCAGGGTTTATTTCATCAACACGAGGAAGTGGATGCATAACAATCATGTCCTTTTTTACAGAAGATAAATCATTTGCTACTAATTTGTATATGCCTGCAACTCTTACATATTCATCTTCATCGGGAAACCGTTCTTTTTGAATTCTAGTCATATAAACTACATCCGCATCTTTTAATTGTGGTATTAAATCTTCAGTAATTGTTAATTCTCCCCCTTGATTTTTTAATTCATTAACAATTTCTTCTGGCAATTTTAGACTTTCAGGACTAACTAAGGTTAATTTGCATCCGAATCTAACTAAAGCATATGAAAGTGAATGCACAGTTCTTCCAAATCTTAAATCACCAACTAAAACAACATTTAAATTTTCAATTTTCCCGTGTGCTTGTTTAATTGTAAATAAATCTAGCATTGTTTGAGTTGGGTGATGCCCAGCACCATCACCAGCATTTGCAATTGGTACATTTGCACAATCAGATGCATATTGAGCTGCTCCTTGTCGAGGATGTCTTAACGCTATAATGTCTGAATAGCCATCGACCATTCGAATAGTATCATGTAATGTTTCTCCTTTAACTACTGATGAAGATGCTACCGCACCTAAATTAATTACATCTCCTCCTAATCTTTTCATTGCAGTTTCAAATGACATTCTAGTTCTAGTAGAGGGTTCAAAAAATAGATTCCCAAGAATTTTTCCTTCTAATAATGGTAGATGGAAGTTACCTTTTGCGACAGGCAACAATTTTTCAGCATCTAAGAGTATTCTGTGAATGTCGTCATTAGTTAAATCGTTCATTGTTATCAGTGAATTCATGCTCTTCCACCTAGTCGGCTTAGACGGCTATCAATAACCCTTCCCCTATCTTGAAAAGCAAAATTAGTGAACTAATAGGGGTGTCTTTCTTGAATAGGAGCATTGTCCGCGGTCTAATGATAGTGAGCCGAACACCACTAAGAGTTTCATTTTGTGGGGGTGGTTCAGACCTAGAAGCTTATTATTCAAAATCAGAAGAGGGAGGGTGTGTTACATCGGTTGCCTTGAATAAATATGTATATGTTACAGTGAATTCAAGATTTGACGATTCAGTTAGAGTTTCTTATTCTGAAATGGAAATTGTTGATGATTTTGAAAACTTAAATCATCAATTAGTTAAAGAAGCCATGAGAATGACTGGAGTTACAAAAGGAGTTGAAATCACAACAATTGCAGACATTCCTAGTAAAGGAAGTGGTTTAGGTTCATCATCGTCTGTTACTGTTGGTTTGTTACATGCTTTGCATTGTTTTGCAGGAAGATCACCAAACCCTAAACAATTAGCAGAAGAAGCATGTAAGATTGAAATTGAGATATTAGGTCAACCAATTGGTAAACAGGATCAGTATGCGGTAGCATTTGGTGGATGTAATCATATTATTTTTAATCAAGACGGTACAGTATTCGTGGAAAACTTATCAAATGAAGTTTCATTGAAAGAAAATTTCTCATTAATATATACCGGAATTACAAGATTAGCAAATGATATTCTTAAAGACCAAAATAATAGAACTAATGAAAATAGAAATAATTTAGATTTATTGGTAATTCAAGCAAAGGAAGCCAAAAAAATGATTTTAGAGGGTAATTTTTCAGGATTAGCAAGATTATTACACGAAACATGGATTTGTAAAAAGGAATTAAGTCCAAATATTTCAAATGATGAAATTAATTTAATGTTTCAAAAATTATTTGATTGTGGGGTTGAAGGTGCAAAATTATTGGGGGCTGGTGGTGGTGGTTTCATCCTTTTTGGTGGAGGTCATGACATATTAGACAAAGTTAAATCTGTGTTGCCAAAAAATAAAATAATTCCATTAGAAATTGATTATGAAGGATCGTGTATACTTTATTCTGATTAGGTGGTTATGTGAAGAAAGAAATTATAATGAGTTTATGTTTATTTTTAAGTATCTTTTCTTGTATAATACCCGGAACAATTGCAGAATCAGAAAATTTAGATGATTCCGTAGAATTATCATTTAATTTCATAGATAATGACACAGGTCAATTAATTAATTCTGCTGAGGTTTCAGTTATTGAAGGTTGGACAGGAACGATTCTTCAACAAAATTTTATTTCTTCGGGAGAAAAAATTTCTGTAATGGCAAATCACAGTGTTAGAATTAAATTTAATGCAGAGGGTTATGAAGAGTGGAATTTGATTTCCAATGTTTATACTGCTGATGAATTATTTGATGTTAATTTTTCTTCTGAGTCAGAAATTTATAATATTGAAAAAGAAAATGATGCTAACATTTCAGGAGGGGAAATAGAATTATTGTTTTTGAATCCTATGTCCCCAGATACAGATTTAAATTTAAGTTGGTTTGCAAATTATTCATTTTCTATGCATTTAGGAATTAATTTACTTCCTATGAAGGATTTGGGGCTATCTGGCCAGATTGATTATTGGATTGGTAATCGTGATGAAGTATTACAAAATGATGAAATAAATGATTTTTTAGCCTGGCTAAATCAACAAGCTTGGACAGATTCTTATTTTGGAGGTTGCTGTAAAATAGATGGTAAACTTCTAAAAACTTCAGATTTGGTAAAGCCAGTGAATAGTTGGATAAATTTAGATACGGGAATTTGGGGTTGGAATGAATCCACATTATTATCTGTACATTCAGGATTCACAGGTAATCGTTTGTTGGAAATACCTTTACAAAATGATTTCAGACAATTAGCAAATATGAAAATTTCAACACCAGCAGATTGGGAATTTAGATATTCTCCTAATTTAGATTTATTTGAAGGAAGTCCAACAGAATTTCATATAAATCGTAGTTTTTCTGGAGTTGGAGGGTCAATCCCGATTACTTTTGGGGAAAATACGGCACCAATTGTCAATCCTAATGTGATTGGACATATTGGCTTATCATTGCCTTTGAATAATAATATTACATTTGATGGTTCAAACTCAATAGATTCATCACATAATATTGGTTTTGGGCCTAATTTAGATTGTATATGGAAATTTGAATCAGGAGAAATAATTAGTGATTTTTCACAAATGTTAGTTACTATAAATTTAACAGAATTAGGATTTTTATCAGATACAAATCTTGAAACAACTTTTGAATGTACAGACCCTCAAGGACTTAAGGATTCTTGGAATAAAACTTGGTATTTGGATACAACACCCCCTACTCTTGAAACATTATTTGCAGATGCAGAATGTATTGAAAATCCACTTGAACTAAATTTATTAGAATGCGAAAATTTATTGGTAGAATTTAGTCAAATGTTAAATTTTAATTTATCTTTAGAGGACGATGGTCCTTCTGATTTAATGGTGTTTTGGTCATCAAACCATGTTGAGGGGTGGGCTGCAGATGGATCTGAAATGAGTATAGTTTTTTGGCAGGGCCAAAATTCAAATATTAATTTTTTAGTAAACGATCAACACCATGAACAAAGAGAATTAGCAACATGGGAATTAAATCTAAGAGTTTCCGATGAAGTTGGTAATGATTTAATAAAATCATGGAATATAACTGTTTTAGATGGTTCTTCTCCGAGAATTAATATGAAATTAAATAATCAAAATGGTTTAGTTGACCCGTATAAAGAAATATTTTCAGGAGATATAATTAAAGTAGATTTATTTTCTAGTTATGATGATATTAATTCAATTGATGATGTTAGATTTTTGATTAGTTTTGATGGAGAAATCTTTGCAGATAGTGATGAAATAGGGTGGGATGGTGTGAAGTCAGCTGAACTACCAAAACTTGAAGTCGGGGTTCATGAATTAATTGTTAATGCTACAGATTTATCTGGTAATTCAGCCGAAGAAAAATTCCAAGTTATTGTTCATCCACCACCTATAATTGATATTATTAGTACAGAGATATACAGCTCTTCTGGAAAATTAATTAATGGAGAAAATGAATTAGAATTTAGATTAATTAATGCAGGGGGTTCAGAATATGATGTTATAATTTGTATTCAAGATAAATGTTTAGATTCTAATGGAACAGGTTCAACATTTGAAGGTTATGGTTATTCAAATTTTACATTAAAATTCGAGTTAAATAATACAGAAAACCTTGAAGTTAATTTTACATTCAAATCAGGAATTCAAAATATTCAATTTAACAATATTTATGAATTTGAGTTTGAGGATGATGGTGAAGATAAAATTTCTATTATTGCTATTATTCTTATATTTTTATTTACATTATTTTGTGTTGTATTTTTTACAAGAATTAAAAAACTCCCGAAGTCTAAATAAAATTCAAAAGTGGTGATAAAATGCAAAGTTCTGTTTCAGAAATAATTGAAAAAGAAGAATTAAGAATCCAAAATAGAATAGAACGGCTTTCTTTATTTTCAGGCTTAACATTATTTTTAGCGGCCTTTTGGTGTCTTTGGCCAATTTTTACAAACAACATAGATCCATTGAAAGTTCTAACGCCCGCAGCAATTGCTCTTTTGTGGGTGGGAATTATTCCAGACCTTTCAATTTCAAACCCTACGACCCGTTCTAGGTTAGGTGCAGTAACAAGTATTTTTTGGATTCCCCTTGCCGTTTTAGGAACAAATTCAATTTTCAATTCAGGATTTAAATTGATTGGGGGTATAATTTTAATTAGTTGTTCGATAGCATTATTTTTTTCATCAAGAAGGTTTTTATTTGGAGAATTTAAAATTATAAGATATCGTTCAATTATGTGTATGATTGGAGTATTTGCAGGTTTATCTGTATTAATTCCCCAAGGTTTTGAAACAAACAATTATGGATTATTACCTATTTTTTTAGGTGTGTTAATTTCATTAAATGACTGGTTTGGTAGTGATGAACATAAAATTATTAGAAAGGAATTTAAACAAAAATTAGATTTGATTGAAGGAGAATTATTAGTTCATAGATCTAAAGGTAGAATTGTAGATCAAGCAGCATCTTTAGTATTAACAGCTTCACAAGAAGGCCATTTAGATCCAAAGTATGGTCTTGAGATATTATTGCGTGCTAGAGATTCAATGACAAGAGCAATACGGTTGGAAGAAGACATATTTGAAATTAGAGAAGATGCGGAATTAATTATAATAGATGCAGAAAATATAGCTCCATTAGCGAAAAAACCAAGGAAAACATTTATTCAAGCAGAAAGAGAAGTTGAATTAGGAAGTTTGGAAGAAGGCGAATCATTATTTCGTTTGGCTAAAAAACAAGCAAGAGAGATTACAGAATGGTGGGATAAAGCAGAAAAAGCAATTAGGAAAGCTAAAAATCTGTTAAGGGAACATCAAGGTGAAGCAATAAAACCTTTAGAAAAGTTATTGACAGAAGCAGAAAATAATTTAGAAAATGAAAAACCAAAACAGGCATTTGAATTTGCAACTTCAATTCCATTACAACTGTCTTCTGTAGAAGGAAACGCAGAAATTTCCAATGAATTAATTGAGGCCGTTGAACAAAAAATAAAAGAGTCAGAGGGATTAAATTTAGACTTGTGGAATGAAAATCTGATTAGGGCGAGAAATGCAATAGAGAAAGGAGACTATAATTTAGGAAGAGGGCTTGCTGAAAGTATTTTGAGAGAATTAGATAAAGAAAGAGAATCAATGGATTATATTAGAAAAGCACTTGCCCAAAAATCAAAAATCAGATCAAAATGGGATAATTTAGGTAAAAAAGAGGAATGGGAATTGCGTTTACAAGAAATTGAAGAAGCCTCAGAAAATTTAGAATGGAATCATGCTGCAATATTATTTCAGCGTTTAAATGATGATTTAGAATCTAACACAGAATCATTTTTAGAAGCAAATGAATTGTTAGATTTTGCTAAGAATGAATGGCTTATTTTAAAAGAAAAATGTGAAAAAATAGGGATTGATATTTTAGATGAACAACGTAGATTTGCAGAACAAAATCTTGCAGAATCAATTCAAGCATTAGAACTTGGAGAATTAGAATCTTGTTTAGATAAATTAGGAGAGTTGGATAAAATTATGGAAAAACTGAAGAGAAGAATTTAATTTAATCATTCATCAAGTAGCTTTCTTACATCTTTTTCCACTAATTCTGGGACCCAATCTAAATCCATCCATTCTATTCTTTGTTTCAAGTTTTTATCTAAAATAAATGTAGATGTTGTGTGGTCAATAAAATATTCATATGGGTGGTGTCTTCCACTAGTTTCAGAATTATTTGTGCTGTTGGCTTTGTATGTTTGTAAACCGACTCCAAAAGCCCCCCATATTTCTTCCATTACAGCAATTTCTTCTGGATTAAATGCACCATCATTATCGGGATCTACATCCCATGAAAGGAAATTCCAATCTGCAGACATATTTTCTTTCCATTGTTTCATTGACTCTGGAGTATCAAGCCATGGATCTACTGTAACTGCTAGAATCTCTAATTCTGATTTATATTCATCTGGGAATTGTTGAGATAACCATTTCAAAGATTGGACTACAACAGGGCAAACATCAGGACATCTTGTAAATAGAAATGAAATAACAACAACTTTCCCTTCATATTCACTTAAGTTAAATTCAGTTCCGTTTTCTGTAATTAAAGTAAACATTGGGACATCTTTACTATCAATGTCTATTCCATAAAAGACATCTTTATTTTGTTCTACAGCTGGTTCATAACATCCAGGTAATAATATTAAAGATATTAAAAAAACAGATAAAATTTTATTCAAATACATTCCCCCCGACTCCTTTATTTTTTATTAATTAGTATATGGTATATCAATATCTAGTTGCATCACATATAATCCCGTTGTAATGCAAGAAGCATACGTAATTCCATCTTGCCATTCGGCGGCCCATAAAAATGGAGTCCAACCGAAATCGTAGTAATCAGAATCAAGTTGAGATCCATCTTGACCATG
>NZKH01000066.1 GCA_002692465.1 Methanobacteriota archaeon
AATCTGAATATCTTCAATATTCAAAAGAATTAAAGTGATTTTTAAGTCCCTATTACCTGCTCTTTCTGCATCGCGAAACGGTTCATTGTCCGCGGGGACAATCAGTAGTTATGTTACTGCATAATTTATTTTTTCGTGGTCCTAATTTGATCTAAAGACCACGCTATTTTGACCCTAAAAATGACCTATTTTTAGGGGGGTGCCTGACCCTTTTTTCGAACAACAAAAAAGTGCGGAAAAAAAGGGGTGCGTGTGGTCCTAAAACGTTGCACTGCAAGGCTGCAATTTTGGAGCCAATAGAGAGATTCGAACTCTCGGCCTGCTGATTACAAATCAGCCGCTCTACCAGGCTAAGCTATATTGGCTTCACACCTCCGATACATAGTCTAGTTTTGAACTTCTTGTTTTATTTTCATGTAGTTAGGATGAAATGAGTGACTTTAGTCGGAGTTTCATGACCGCAGTACGATTGGATGGTAAAGCGTGTGCGGCAGATCTCGAAGAGAGACTGAAAAAAAGAATATTAAATTGTAAAGTTCAACCACATTTGGCTGTGATTATTGTAGGAGATGACCCTGCATCTCACGTATATGTTAGAAATAAAATAAAATCTTGTGAGAGATTAGGAATAAAATCTACTCATATTGAATTGTCTTCAGAAACAACACAAGAAGAGGTGGCACAAGAAATTCAAAAGTTAAATAATAATCCAAATTTACATGGAATCTTAATTCAATCACCATTGCCATCTCATATGGATGAAGGTTCTTTGACTGATTTAATTGACCCTGAAAAAGATGTTGACGGATTCCATCCTATTAATTTGGGTCGAATTGTACAAGGACGTCTTGATGGGATGATTCCATGCACTCCAGCGGGTGTAATGGAGATGTTAAGATGGGCTAATGTTGAGATGTCTGGGAAGAAGGCGGTCGTAATTGGTCGTTCATTCAATGTTGGTATGTCTCAAGCATTATTGTTAGCATCTAGGGGCGCTGATGCTACAGTTACTGTAGTTCACTCAAGAACAAAGGATGTAAAAGAAGAATGTTTGAGTGCAGACATTATTGTTGCTGCAGTTGGACGGCCAGAGATGGTAAAACCAGATTGGGTCAAACCTGGTGCAATTGTAATTGATGTTGGAATAAATAGAGTTGATGATTCTAATCATGAAAGAGGTTGGAGATTAGCTGGAGATGTTCATCCTGATGTTGAACATGTTGCATCTTTATTATCCCCCGTTCCTGGTGGCGTAGGGCCAATGACTGTTGCTATGTTAATGTCAAATACAGTTTTAGCAACTGAAATTCAGCATAAGAAAAATGGTGAATCTAATGGTTAATGATTTAGAATCAAATATTGAAGAATTATTATCTAGTCCAGGAGGTAAAATCCTTCATGAAATGTCGCAACTAATGCGTAAAAGGGCTAGATTTTTCGCGGTATTTTTTGTTTTAATATTCACAATAGGTTATCCTTTAGCAGGTGAATTTATTGCTTGGCTCGTTAGTGAAGAAACTGGTTTTCGCCCTGCTAATATTACTGATGTAATTGTTCTTCATCCTGTTGAATTAATTTTACTTAAAGTAAGGATTTCAGTTTATTTATCAATAATGTTAACTGGAATAATTTTTTCAGTTGAGATGGCAAGATTATTAGCTAAAAGTGATACATTTAGGGAGAGAATGAAAGAAGCTGATTTAAAATTACCAAATCCTAATTTATTGGCAATTATTATCGCAATTTCATCATTAGCCTTAATGTTCTTGGGAGTATTTTATGCTATTGAATATTTAGTGCCTTTTTTATTAGATTATTTGGCTAAAGATGCTGCTGCTGCTGATTTATCAACACAATGGACGTTAACAAATTTTTCAGGTTTTATTTCTTCACTTGTATTCGCTAGTGCATTGGGGTTCCAAGTTCCAATAATAGTAATATTATTACTCAAATTTGAAATTTTTGAAAAATCAGATTTAACTAAATATAGAAGACATATTTGGTTTTCATCAGTGATTTTAGGTGCATTTTTATCGCCTCCTGATCCACTTTCATTACTTTTAGTTGCGGCACCCATGATTGTATTATTTGAGTGTTCATTATTGCTATATAGAGTGATACGTTAACATTAATTCGATGAATTTGCTCTATTTTTTTCATCTTCTAATTTTGCATCTTCAATCCCTTGTTCAACATCAACCCATAACATCATGATTGTACCTATTATAATTAGCAAACCAATTCCAAGTATTGCAACTCTATCGTCAAAAAATATTACTATTGTTCCATAAAGTAGTGGACCTATGAAAGCAGCAACCTTTCCAAAGAAGCCAAAGAAACCAAAGAATTCAGCACTCCTTGTTTCTGGAACCATTTTTCCAAATAAACTTCTAGATAATCCTTGAGCTCCCCCCATTATAGAACCAAATAAAACTCCTAATAGCAAAAATTGTAACGTAACGTTAATTCCTAATGGTTGCCAAACTAAATCTCTCATTCCCTTTGCAATGAAATCAAGAGGTCCATCGCCTATGTTTGTAGGATGATTAACTCCCGTAACAACAGATTCGTTTTCACTTCCATTGATACTTAAACTGTAACGAGAATCTTCTATTTGTGACTTTAATGATTCAAGCATAGAATAGTTTGTAAGGATTATTGTAGCTGGATTTCCATCAGAATCAGTTGCCCATTCCAAAACTAAACCTTCATCAATTTTTTCGTTAACTTGTACAGGTAATACATCTCTGTGTTTTATTGCCCAAAGCTGTTCTTCATTTCCAGGATCTTGAGCTAATTGACCTAAGTTTGCTAAATAAGTTACAGCGTATGTTGAATTAGCATCATCCCAAGTAAATTGCAAATCATATTCTGTATGTTCTTCTAGTTGAAGTGGTGCAAATGTAAGTGCTAAAATTGCTACAAATGTAGCAACACATAAAGACAATTGTAGAGCTTTTTTAGTAGACCATTTTTCAGCTAAGTAAGTAAAACCTATGGCGCAAGGTGCTGCAACAAATTGGATAACTAATATTGTTAAAATCAAATCTGTTGTAGTTAATCCTAATACTGCCGGACCAAAAACACCCGCAAGTGCTGTTACACTATTTATTCCATCAATATAGAAGAAATATGCCAGCATAAAGAAGAATAATGTTCTGAATTCTTTGCGGTTTTTTAGTGTAGATTTTACCTCAGATAATGCGAATTTTGATGTTTCTAAAAAACTCATTTTTTCCATTTCTTTTTCAATTTCAGGCTCTGGAACATATTTGAAAGTGATTAATGCAAATCCAAACCACCATACTCCAGATGAAGCCATACAGAATGGAATCGTTTCTGAACCAATGCCCATTACTAAACCAAGATGAATTACAAGTAGAATTCCTCCACCTAAATATCCATATGCAAATGCTTTATTGGATATAGAATCTAATTCATCGTCATCACCTAAATGTGGAAGTAGTGCATTGTAAAATACTCCAGCACCATTTAATCCAATATTTGCTAGAACGAACATAATCATCAGCCATGCCCATTGTGAATTTATTGGAAGAAATGGGGCTGCAGCAAGTAAAAATGTTGACCCAGCACCAAGAATTGTCAGAACTTTTAACCACCACATTTTGATAGTTCTGCGATCCGCAATTACTCCAAAAGATGGGCTTACCAAAGCAACAATTAAAGTTGCTACAGCAATTGAATAAGACCAAATTGCAGTTCCTGACATTTCAATTCCTCCAAGCGTGGTTGTTAACCCATTTGCTTCAAGAAATAAATAGGCAAACCAAGAAGGTAGGATTGCTGTAGTTACACTAGTTTCGAATGCAGATTTACCCCAGTCGTAAAATGCATAACCTCGAATTGCCTTAGACTTTTCATCTGGATGTTCTGACATGAAATCATTAACCCGTTAAACTGGCAGGTTATGATTCTTGAGTATATCTGAATTAAAAATGAAGATGTTTATTTGCGTCACTACCCTCGAGAGAATAGTAGACATGTCCGACGTGGAAAATATTCTGAAGGAAAATACCCTGCCTTCACTCGTTAGAGGAATTGAATTAACGGATGGGATTGAGTTTGATGTTAGATCTACTTTAGATGGTGAATTAATTCTCCATCATGATAAAAAACTTGCAGTAAGTGAAGAACTTCGTGGCGATTTACCAAAATTCGTAGAGAAAAATTCAAGTTTAGATCTTAAAAAATTAGGTTTTCCTTTATTTAAAGAGGTGATTAATAATCCTACTATTTCTGAAGGATTAAGAACTAAAGGTAAAATAATGAATATTGAAATTAAGCTACCTCATCCATCTAGTGGTTTTGGTGGTGGTTGGTTCACCTCTAGGAAAAACATCCCTTATGTGGGTGGAATTTTGAAACAATGTTCTGAATTGCTAGATAATGCTGAAATCCCCAAGCAAAGTGTTATTTTTTATGGTTTTTTCAAACATATGAATTATACCGCAAAAAAATTAAATCTTGAATGGAGTGTATCTTCATTATTTCCAAATCAACTTAGGTTTGGTACTCGAAAATTAAATCGATTTTACGCAGCATCAGAATTTTCTTTTAAAACATTAAAATCAATGATAAATAAACAAAAAAAGAGAGGTTCTCCAATATTACCATGTGCTTTAGAATATTTTATCCCACCTTTAAACAAATTGAGGTTTGATAAAACATATGGTATATCTGGAAAACCCCTTGAAAGATTATTAAAGTTGAGAAAGGGATTTCCGATATATATTTGGCCAGGTATGATAAAAGACGAATTAAAGTTGTATGAGGCTGGAATTAGTATATTGACAGATGATTTAAAATCAAACCAATATTCACTTCCAGAGGGAATTGCAAGATGGACTAGACCTTCAACTCAACCATTAAATGAAACATGGAATCATAGGTTTAGAAACACAGATGTTGAAAACCATGAAGATTTGATAAAAGAAGCTACAAGAGAAATTTCTCCATGGCATGAATTGAATAAAACAGAAAGAAAGAATTTTTGCGAGTTATGGAGTAAAAAATGGTATTGGGAAAAATCAATTGAAAAATTAACTAAAGAATCTGATGAAAACAAATTACCATGGGACTCTGTAAGAATAATTGGGCACAGAGGATGCGGAAATACTCCAAGGCCAATTTTTTATTAGTCTAGTCTACGTAGTTTTTGGCCTTCTGCAATATATTTTGGTCTGTATATTGGAACTCCTTTCCCGTCTCGTAAAACCATCCTTTCATCAACAATTTGGGCACCAATTCCTGCTGTTCTTGCCCAACCAAAAAATGTAGTGTAATATTCTGGTTTTGTAAAGCCAATAAAATTTAGCAATGAACCAGAAACCAAATCAACATTAGCATTTGGATTTGTTATTTTCGGGATTTCTGATAATATAGAGGGAACAATTTTGTTTAATGTTTGAACTATTTTGATATTTTTATCGTTAGGGCATATTTTTTTTGCTAATTTTAACTGAATTGTTGCCCTAGGGTCCTCTTTTCTCAAAACAGCATGGCCAAAACCAAAAATAGGTCTTTTTGCCATTAATTCTGCTCTCACAAATTTTTCAACATCTTCTTCACTATCGCTTCCAATACTTTTTACAAA
This sequence comes from Methanobacteriota archaeon, assembly GCA_002692465.1. Lineage (GTDB taxonomy): Archaea > Thermoplasmatota > Poseidoniia > Poseidoniales > Poseidoniaceae > MGIIa-I. The sequence continues at coordinate 5,615 of NZKH01000066.1, forward strand.
TTCTAATGTTGCTTGGTTAGCTCTACCATGGAGAGGGCCAGAAAGAGCATTCATTGCGGCAACCATGCTTGAATGCAATCCTGCATGCCCTGAAGCAACTGCTTTTCCAGTAAATGTTGATAAATTTCCTCCGCCATGATCCATATGTAATACAAAGAATGTAGAAAGGATTTTTGACATAACCTCATGATCAGCACCAGGAAGATTTAGTAGATTTACAAAATTTCTAATCAAACCTAATTCAGGTTGAGATGCTTCTAAGTTAGCTCCTCTTCCTTCTCGGATTCTCATAATAAGTGCCATTAAAATTGGCATTTGAGCAACTAAATTTAATGCATTACTTCTCCAATCACCTTCTTGAGAGTACATTCCTAAAGTTTCAATTCCTACAGATAACCATTGCATTGGATGCCCTTCAATAGGAAGTGTGTGTAACACATCAACTATTGCGGGGTTGATTGTTCCTCTTTTTGATAGCTCTCTCCTAAATGCCTCGGATTGATCGATTGTTGGTAATTCTTTATGGAATAACAGATATACAACATCTTCCGCTCTTAATTCCGCAAGATCTTTTATTGGATAACCACAATAGTGAACTCCTTCTTCAGGAGTTACAAAACTTGTTCTGCATGTTCCAACAGGTACTCCTCTTAATCCTATGTTTAGATGTTTTTTAGTTAATTCAAGAAGAATTTCGTCACCATCTCCCATTAGACAACCTCAGGGTTTAAGCCTGTATGATTTTATGTATAAGTGCGTCGCATTAAATTTCAAAAACCTAATTCTGAATCTTTAACTCCTTTTTCAGAAACTTTGTCAGCTTCAATCCAAAATTTTATTGTTTTTTTATCAATAATAAGGGCCTTGGGATGGTCGATTCCAGGGCAAATTTCTTTTGTTTTTTCCCAGGACTTTTTGTCAACCAGATTTTCATTCCACCAAGGAAAAGCGCTACACTGATCAGGCTTTGAATCATAGACATCACAATTTAAATTGTCATTAAAATATATACAGGTGTTTTTTTCTTCATTACTTTTTAAGATATATCTTCCATCAGAACTTTTTCTACAATCTTTTTTTATCCATTCATTCAAGGGGAGACTATGATAAGAAGCAAGTCTAGACATATCTTTAAGTGAAAGATAAACAATACCATCTGGTTCATTACAGCATTTTCCACAATCGGGAAGACATGAAAATTTAAGCCCTGAATCCCACCATTTTTTTCTTTTTTTAAAAGGGTTCAAAATACAACATCCATGAGTTATTATTCTTCTTGTAACTCAGCATTATTTGCTGGAATTAATACTGGGTGATTTACGGGATTCAATTCCCCATCTAATAAATCCTCCATTTCTATGTTTTCAGAATCTAAATTCCATTCGTTATTTGGAATGTATTCATCAAGTTCTTTCAATTTATCTAAATTAGGCAATTCAATTTCTTTTTCTGGCTCTCTGGTAAATGTGCTTGTGTCTAAAACACTAATTAATGGTTTTAAATCTTGTAATGAATATTCTAAATCTGACATTTCATCTGCTAGTTGAAGTAGTGTTTCTGTATCTGAACCCTCAAGGGTTTTAGAAATATCTGTGATTCTAGATTCTATATTTTCTAAAATATCATTATATTTTTCAAATGCCATGCCCACATCTACCATTCTGTCTAATCCATGATCGCCCAATTCCCCAAGTAATTCGGAAGATTCAACTTCTTCTATTGGTAAATTTAAATTTTCATTCCATTTGGAAATTATTTGATTATCTTCCTCTATAATTTCATTACTTTTAGAGTGGATATCATTTAATTCTGGAATTTTTTCAAGATCCAACTCTAAATTTAAATTAAGTTCTAAACTGTTTGAGTTCAAATCAAAATCTTTAATTTCAGTAGATTCAATTGTTTTTGAAGCAATATCTTTTGCAGAGTTAATGATGTCTTCAGAAAACATTGTGTTATATAGTGTTTTTACTCCATCCAAATTTGCAATTGCTTCTTCAGGATTTGCAGACAAAGTACCATCTTTTTGTGCAATTACAAACTTCTCAAATGCAGATAATAAACTGGGCAGATTCTTTTTTGTGGATACTAATATGGATAAATGTTCATCAGAGAGAACAACATTTCTTTCATTTCCTATTCTTCTTAATATTCTCATTTTACTGGTGTTTGTGTAATCCTCAATATTAAACACAATACTCGATTCTAGTAGCCTTTTGGTGTCTCCACTTTGATGTTCTAAATTGACAGTACCATTTGAAGTAATTATAATTTGTATACCGTTATTGATATTCCAAATTAACCAATTGCTTAAAGCTTGCATTCTTGATAAATTGTTTTCTAAATCTTCAAAATCTTCGATAATAATCATCTTTAGATTTAAAATATTTTGAGCTAAGGGAGGTAATTCATCTGAATTATTTGTTAGAGTGTTTGAACGAATAATTCTTACTGAATCATTTCCATATAAGGATTGAATCTCATATCCAGTTGCCAAAGAAATGTGTGTTTTACCGACTCCTGGATTTCCTTTAATATGTATTGGATTCAAATGTGATCCCGGTCTTTTAATGACAGATTCAATTGTTTTTGTCAATTGTCTATTTTCTTCTACAATATGCCAATTATCCATTGTTTTTGAAATATTTGTGGATAAAATAGGCGGCCAATTAGTAGAATTAGTTTCTTTGAAAGTTAATTCCATAGGATCTGTTTCATTTTTATTTAATTCATCAAGGGCAACTTTCCAAATAGGGCCACGCGTAGATTTTTTTGGTATATTATTTTCCTTAAATGCCAAATCATCATCATTTTTTGTTAACCATGATTTTTTATTATGCGAATGAATTGGTAAACTTACTCTAGGTTTTGATTTATAATTTAACTCTAGTAAACTAGGCCTTGTATCAGTTTTTCTTTTATTTTCTACAGGCTTGTTCTCAATACCTAATCTCTTTTGAGCAGCCGAAATTGCGTCATCTAGAAAACTTGGAACCCGCGTCAATCTTGTCCGCCCGAATTGCCCTTGTGTTTAGAAGCATCATAATATTGACGATAGGTTTTATTTTTGTCTTTTTTAATCCTAACAGGATTTTTTCCTTTTTCTAATTCATTTTTCTTAGTAATTTTTGAGGCTTGTTCAAGACTTGTATTTTTTTCAGGAACTCTCTTTTTTCTTGTTTTTTGTTTTGTTCCTAAAAGTTTAACTTTTGTGGGTGCCTTTGGCCCTTTGTGTTCTTCAAAGACCATTGGTTCATCTTCAAACTCTAACACCGTTTCTTTAATGTCATTCTTACTAGAATCAACTTTTTTTGAATCTTCTTCATCCCATTGTTCAATAATGCCACTCAAATCTAATCTACTACCTTCATTATTAATTTCATTGACTTGTGTTTTTTGGATTTCAACTACTTCGGGGATTACTGGAGTTTCTTTTTGTGCTTCAATATGTTTAACCGCCTTATTTTTTGAATTTAGAATCTCATCCCAAAGAATTTCTTGTTTGTCTGGAAGATGGAAAAGGTGTCCTTCTAAATCTTCAGGTGATAAAATCCAATCTTCAATGTCGTTGGAATTCAAATGGTCTAATTCACGTTTAATTAATGCTCTTGAACGAGAGTCAAAAGCTTCAAGATTTATAGGGATTAATGCCAAATCATCTGACGTAGTTGAAACATCAACTAATCTTCGCAAGAAATCTAGAGTTCTATCTCTTCCATGAATTGCGTATAGAAATTCAAATCCATCAAGAACTACTACACTACGTGGAGTTTTTTCAAAAAAGTCTTTGATTTCAGAATATAATATTTCTAGTTGAGGTCCAATTATTTGCTCTTCACCCTGGGATTTTTCGGTAAGCCAGAAACATGATTCTATATCAATCTCAAATTCTTTATTTATTCTAGAACCTGGAATTCTTGAGATAATCATTAATTTATGTTCAATGTCTGATAATTTTGATGCCAATTTTAGTGCGTTATTTGGATTACTTTCAGAAATTAAATATGCGTGTCCAGGATATAATTCTGAAAGATTTTCTCCTTTCATCCTTCTTAGTTTTGCTTCTATTGCCCTTTCAAACTCTGGAGAATTATTTGTATCAAATTTCTGTTCTGGTAATTCTTTTGAACTAGTCCAAGTTTTTGAACTAATTTCTTTTTGCTTCCACCATTCTGTATTTTCATCATTATCTAAGTTTAAATCTAAATTTAGTAATGAACGGGGGAATGTTTGTAATAATAAATCTACATCAACATTTCTGTGTACTGTCAAAAGACAGTCTAAATCAGCAGCATCATCATCTATTTTTTCCAATGCATTAGCAGCATGAAGTTCTTCTTTTTCTGAATGCATAGCCATTAAAGGTGAACCATCTCTGAAAACAACATATCCTATCCTAGGAGCCTCACCTTTAATTTCAGAGCGAATATAAGAGTCTACTTTTGTAGCAATTAGATCTTTTGCTAGTAATGACAAAACTGAAGGACCACCTCTCCTTTTTTCAGTAATTACGCCAATAGGTAAATCTAGCAATTCATCTCCTCTTTTCCAGTGTTGTTGATTATTACTTCTTGAATTCATGGGCTATAATTTGAAAAAAATTGTCATTATTAGATGATTTTCAATCGGCGAGATTTATTCACTTTGACTAAATGCCCAATGCATGGACGATGATGAAATCCCAGTTGGCTTTATTCTTTTAAGCAAATTGGCATCTGGAAAAACGATTTTGAATGAATCTTTATTACAGATTTGCAAAGCAATATCTTTTTTCGTGATTGGTGTTTTACTGTTCATGTTTGTATCTAAATTCTTTTCGATTATTTTTTTATTACCTTCATTATTTATGACTGCACTTTTTTTAATAGAATTCCAAAGAAAAAAAACAATTATGAATACTATTGCTGTTAATTTGGGTCATCCTTGGGTAGAGGAAGAACATGATGTGGATGCGGCTGAAGTGGCTTACAAAACATTAGAAAAATGGGAATTATTGCCAAGAAAAGGTAGAGTAGTAAAAAATTTTGAGGGTACTGGACTTTTAATTGGTGAGAAAGGAAATGAAAAATTTTTTGAAATCTCAAAACCATTTTTCGGAGCAAATATCCAAGATGAAAACAATAAAAAAATAGAATTAGAATTAATTAAATGGTTAAATTTGGCACTAGCCATTAGAGATGCACAAAATAATGTTGAAGATGAAATTGAAAATGCAAGAATTCGTGAAGAAGAAGATGGAATAGATATAGAAAGAATTTGGCCAAAAACAAATCCTGGAGAGTTAAATGTAAAACCGGGTGCAATTTTTCGTAAATTTTCTAAGGGCAAAAAATAAGAAATTATTGTAAAAAAGTACCTTCTAGTTTAAGGAGTGAATATTCACCCGGAAACTTAGTGACTTCTGAAAATAATTGGAGGGCAATAGTAAACGAGTTCCCAATAGAACAAAAAATTCTGTTAGAAGGAGGTAATCTTTCAACTAGATTTTCAAAATTGCCTTTAACATTTTCACATCCCGTATTTCTTGGATCTTTTTACGGATTATTACTTTCTCTTGTGCTATTATTACCCTTCGGTTATGAATCAAATTGGGACTTAAATAAATGGTTTATAGGTTGGTTATTTTATTCTTTATCTCTGTTATTAATTTTAAGTTTGCTTGGGGGAATTTCGTCTTTGTTTGTAAATTTTACAAAAAGGATGCCTATTGCTGTTCCAAGGATTTTGGTATATTTCTCTCCATTTTTAGGATTAATATTTTTGACCCTTTCAATTAGTTTGTCTAATATTCCTTTTTGGGTTAATGATTTAGGATTATTTTTGATGATTTTCCCAGGTCCGGTATATATACATCTTTCTTGGGCACCAAGATGGAGATTGTTGAATATGCTTGAACAAAACATTAATCCCTTTGAAAATAATGTAGACCTCTCTGAAATTCAAGAAGATATTGAATTAAATGAAATCGTGGAAGATTTCTCTCAAATATCAGATAATTCCTAATTCTTTACCCACATTAGCAAATGTCGTGATTACAGTATCCAGATCTGATTTAGTTAGACCTGAACTAATCATGCATCTGATTCTGGCTTTATCTTTTGCTACCATTGGATAGACTATAGGTAATGCAAAAATACCGTTTTTATATAGTTCATCAGATAATTTTTTTGCTAAGAGAGACTCTCCACACATAACAGGAATTATTGGAGTTTCTGAAACACCAGTATCAAAACCTAATGACTGCATCTCCGATCTAAAGTATTCCGTATTATTCCACAGTTTTGCATGATGTTCTGGTTCATCTCTTAAAACTTCAATTGCAGCTTTTTGTGCTGCTGCAACTCCAGGTGGCTGACTTCCAGATAATAACCAGGATCTACTATGATTGATCGCATGATTTTTTACAGATTCACTTCCTGAAAGAACTCCTCCCTGCACTCCAAGTGCTTTAGAGAACGAACCGATTTCAAAATCTATTTTCCCTTGTAATTTGAAGTGATCAACAATCCCTCTTCCGCCGTCACCTAGGACGCCTTCTCCATGACAATCATCAACCATGACCATAGCATCGTATTTTTCAGCAATTTCTGCGATTATGTCTAATGGTGCAATATCTCCATCCATGCTAAATACTCCGTCGGTAATAATTAATTTTCTTCTTGCATCTTTATTTTCTTTGAGAATTCTTTCTAATGCTTCAGTATCATTATGGGGATATACTGCTCTACTGGCTTTAGTAAGCCTTACACCATCAATAATTGAGCCATGATTTAACTCGTCAGAGATAATCAAATCTTTGCTATTTTCTACTAATGTTGGAATTAACCCTACGTTTGCGGTATATCCTGCTGAATATGTTAATGCGGCTTCAACACCTTTAAATTCAGCTATTGTGCTTTCTAAATCCTCATGTAATTGCATATTTCCTGCAATTGCTCTGACTGAGCCAGAACCAGCACCAAATTCCTTAGTGGCTTCAACCATTGCATTAATTACTTTTTGATGCGTGGTAAGGTTCAGGTAATTATTTGCACAAAGCATGATGTTTTGTTTTCCATCTACGATACAACGAGGTTCTGATGCAGTTTCTAAAGCTTTTAATTTCCAATCTAAACCTTGTTCGACTAGATTAGAATATTTTTCTTTCATCCAAGATTGGTCTCCGGGCATATCATCTCCGGACTTACGAGGTGTAATTAGGCCATTGTAGTTTTGTAATGATTTTGTACAATGAATTGATGAATAAGTCCCGAGTCCGCTCTATTTATGCGCCTTTCAGGTACAGTATCTAGCGGTTTGGGTCGTGCGTCTATTTTTATGGCTCAACCCCATTACCAAGAACAATTTTTAGAGGTTTTGAATGAAAAAGCATGGCCTGGAACGTTAAATATTAATGTTGATAATTCAGATTTAAGCAAGTTTATGGCTTTGAGGAAAAAATCAGGAATTGATACCTTTGGAATTTCTGATGAGGTATTAGAGGATGCGAAAAATATTGACTTGTCAAATATAGAATTTATACGAATTCGAGGTTTTTTAAGGGATGGGAAAAGCTTTGGAGGCGCCACCGCTATAAAATGTAATATTAAATCTTCAGATTCTGAAATTATACCTTCAGCAATATTGATACCTGATTTAACTAGGCATGTTGATGTAATCGAGATAATTTCAACCAAATTTTTACGGAAAACAATCGAAGTTTCTGATGATGATTCTGTAATAATTGAAATAGATACTAATTAATGAATTAACTTAATTCTCAAGTTTTAATTTTAACATTTGAGAAAATTCAAATTGTAGCCAGGCATGATGCTTTTTTGATTCAACTTCAATCATGATAGAATTTATTCTACGATCATTTTCTAAATCATTGACTTCAGGAGGTTCACTAAAACTATTTTTTAATTTTTGAGTCAAATCATTATGTTCTAAGTGCCACAATGTAAGCCATCGAGAAGGAGCTAAACCAAAATCCGTTTTTGCACTTCCAACTTTTAATGACTTAATCACCTCTTTTTCTGAAAAATCATGGTTAAGTAACCCGTTTATACAATTTGCAATTCTTCTGACTTGATTCCATAAAAAACCCTTGCTTTTTATTTCAAACCCAATAATTCTGTTTTCACTGGAGATCCATGGAGATATCTCTTCAATAATTCTAATCGTGCTTCTTTCATCTTCTTTTTTATAAAAATTTGAAAAATCATGCTCACCTAAGAAAATATTTAATGCTTTATTAAATTCTTCAAGATCAATATTTTTTTTCCAATTTTCTAGTAATTCCATTCTATATCTATAAATTCTCATTTTTGCGTTTCTGATGTTACAATTATTAGAAACCTCTTCAGCATCATAAACACAAATACTTGATGGCAAAATATCATTAAGCCCTTTAAGTAAGCCTTTTGGTAGATCATTTCTTATCCCTTCAGGTACATCAATAATTGCAAAATTCATTCTAGCATTTACTCCAGCATCAGTTCTACTGCTTATCTTCACTCCATTAGGAGACCATTTTAGGCGCCTACAAGCTTTCTCTAATTCACCTTGAACAGTTCTCAAAGAGGGTTGTATTTGACTACCATGGAATTCATCCCCCAAATATGAAAATGTTATGGCAACTTTCATATTAAGTCACAATTATTAATCGTTTGACATTACATTAATTGCATCTTCTGCTGAATAACCTAGTCCACCAACTGCCCAAATAAGTGCTTGTTTTAACCATGGTTGAACCATTGGATTTTTCTTTTCAGGATCCATTACTTCAATACTATCTACAATATTCCTTGCGGCCATGTATAAAATATCATCAATTGGTATATCCGCTAATTCTAATCTTTTTGCATAACGTTGGAATTCTTTTACAGCAACTGGTATTCTCCTACATTCTAATGCAAAACTTGCAAAGTCTGCAATATATTCATCGTTTTCTTCATCTAATTCCATTGCTTTTTTGTAATGCATCATGATTTTGCCACCTGGAATTACATCATCTTGTTCTTCCATGTTAAGCATATTTGCAAATTCTGCGTATGAATGATGTAATTGTGCAACATCTCCATTTGATTTTAATTTCCCTTCTAATTCAGCAACAGCTCCTTTTATGTCTCCATTTCTAAACATCTCTATTGCATCTTTCATTAATTCTTCACTCATCTCAGTCACTCCCGACAGTAGATGCTGGTAGAAACATGCCTATGAATCAAACGGATACAAAACTCACTTTCTTGCTTCAAAATATAATGACATTTTTGGATGTGTATTATC
>NZKH01000067.1 GCA_002692465.1 Methanobacteriota archaeon
AACATAACGAACCTTCAAACGAATAATAATACTCGCACCTACAATGGCAAATGATTCAGAGCCAATTGTTATCATGGGTGCAGGTCTTTCCGGACTTGCTGCTTCAATTATATTAGCCAAAGGTGGGAAAAAAGTAATTGTTCATGATATTAGAGAGAATTCCGGTGCTAGATTTGATGGGGATTTTCAAGGTTTAGAAAATTGGACCACTGGTACCGATTTTTTTGAAGAGTTAAGAGAATGGGGTATAGATCCTGATGAATTTAAATCCACAGATTTTCATGAAGTAGATTTGGCTCATCCTGATGACACAATTACAAAACCGTGGAGTTCAAGAGTTGCATTCCGTGTAGTCGAAAGGGGAAGTGACGAACATACAATCGATCAAGGACTTAAACGCTTAGCATTAAAAGAAGGTGTCGAAATCAAATATAAATCGCGAATTAAGCCTCAAGATTGTGATATTATCGCTGCCGGACCTAAAAAAACATCAGCAGTTGCCTATGGTGAGGTGTTTAAAACGAGTTTTCCAAACCATGTCACATTTCAATTAAATGATAAATTAGCTCCTGGCGCATATTCATACCTAATTGTAATTGATGGCATTGGGTTAATTTGTACTTGCTTATGGAGACAACAATCAAAATCAGATCGCTTTCTAAATGAAACAATAAACTGGTATGAAAAAAATTATCCTGAATTAGATAGAATTCCAATTAAAAGAGTCGGAGGTAAAGGCGATTTTGCAATTCATTCTTCATACAAATCAAATGGGCGTTATTATGTTGGAGAAGCAGGAGGATTACAGGATTTCATGTGGGGTTTTGGAATGAGGTATGCCATAACAAGTGGTGTTTTTGCTGCAAAAGACATACTTGGAGAAACTGATTATGAAATTGAAATCAAATCAAAATTATTACCAAAATTAAAAACATCTGTTGTTAATAGATTTTTAATGAATAGAATTGGAGATAGAGGGTTTAAACAAGTGGCAAAATATTGGATGAGGCACCAAAAAAAGCATGGAGATGGTTTACTGTTTATGGAAAAACTCTACAAATGGGGCATATTTAGAAGATTTATCTTTTTCTTTGCAAATTTAGGAATGTTGAAAAAAACAATTACTAAAGATGGGAGAAAAATGAGACGAATGCCATTTAGAAATGCACTAAAAAGAGATGTTTGGAACCCTAGTGAAAGGGCCATTGAAATAGGAGATGAGTGGGAAAAAATCAAACGAAAAGGTGGGAAAATTAGTTTCACTGAAGACTCAGATTCTAAGACAATTCCAGATGTTGTTGAAGCGAGTGATTGAAGAACTGGTTACTATTGGGCCTGAAACATGAGCCTTGAATTAGAAGCCATGCCAAACAACCTTGTGAATTATGGTGTAACTGAAAATGGAATCGCTATAATTGAACTGTCCTCAGATTCTGATGGGAAACCACTAACTGAAGGAAAAACACCTGTGAACACATATACTCGAGAAATGTGGGAAGACATCGATACTGCAATTCTAAACGCACGTTTTGATGATAAAGTAACAGTTATTTTAGTAACTGGTAAAGGAAATAATTTCTTTTCTGCTGGTGCGAGCATTAATTATCTTAACAGTTTATCTCCACGTTACAAATATTTCTTTTGTTTGCACGCAAATGAAACTTTATCTCGTCTTGAGCAAACTCCGAAATTAGTAATTGCTGCATTAAATGGCCATACTGTTGGTGGTGGTTTAGAAATAGCAATGGCTGCTGATATCAGAATCGCTAGAAAAAACGCTGGAAAATTAGGACTTCCTGAAATTAATCTAGGTGTTTTAGCTGGTACTGGAGGAACTGCAAGATTAACTAGATTAATTGGTAAAGCCAAAGCATTAGAATTAATGGTAACAGGAGAATTAATTTCTTTTGAAGACGGAGATGACATGAATTTAGTAAACCAAATTTTTGATTGTGATGCAGAAGATTTCAGAAGAGATGTATTAGACTGGGCTGGACAATTCACATTACCAAATAAAGCAGTTAAAGCAGTTGGCAATATTAAAAGAAGTGTTCAAAGCGGTATTGAGATGCCACTTGAATACCATCTTGCATTAGAACGTGAATTACAATCAGATCTGTTCCAATCTAATGATGCTAAAGAAGGAATTGCTGCCTATGTAAATAAGAAGGTTGCAAACTTTACTGGTGAATGATTTTTCACAAAAAAAACATAACAACAATTGCACAAACTCAAATAGCGTTTGCTTTTACGTTGTATTCATGGGGAAACTACCAACCACATTTGATGAATGGGTAGCAAATTTTGAACTATGGAGAGAGAATGTAGGTTTTGATGCAAAGTGGGCTGGTGATTTTGAATTAAAGCCACTTTTTGATTGGGAAAGAGCAGGAGATGTTATTGAATTTGGTGATTATGCTGGAAGACCAAAATGGGAAAGATCCTTACAAATACCTCATCAAAATATTCGTGATTCATTACTTTCAATGATTACGGTTCAAGGAGATACTGAATTTGCATCTGTAGAACAACAAAAACATTTATTGGAATCTGCACCTACTGATTATGATAGATATGCAGCAGCTAGAATTATGGTCGAAGAACAAAGGCATGGATGGCAGATGTGTTATTTGTTAATGACTTATTTTGGAAAACAAGGTGCTCGTGAAGCTCAAAAATTACTTGAAAGAAATGCACAAACAGGGAGTAGACTTCTTGGTGCATTTAATGAACCAATGGAACATTGGTTAGACTTTTTTTGTTATACAATGTTTGTAGATAGAGATGGTAAATTCCAATTAGGAATGCTATCAACATCTAGTTTCAAGCCATTAGCCGCAAGTATGGGACCTATGCTAAAAGAAGAAGCATTCCACCTTGGAACTGGAGCAAATGGATTGCGTAGAATCATTAAAGCAAATGTAATTCCTCGTGATTTATTACAGCGTTATATGAATAAATGGGTTTCAACTGCACATGATTTATTTGGAACAGATAATTCTTCAAGCGCTGAATGGGCTTATGTTTGGGGAATTAAAGGAAGATGGGACGAAAGAAAGAAACTCAAAAAGGGTGAAGAAGTAAATAAATTAGGCCTAAATGAAGAATCTAGAGGACATTACCATGATGAAATTGTTCGTGAAGTTGAAGAGAAATTTAACAAATTAATTTCAGAAGATGAAACACCATTTTATGTTGCAGATGAAAAATTCAACAGAAGCATTGGGACTTATGCAGGTAAAAAATATACTGTTGAAGGTGATGAATGGGGCGATGAAGATGGAAGTTATGATGAATATTGCCAAAAGTTCCTTCCAACAGATGAAGATGAAGAACTGCTAAAAGAATTATTCAAAAAAGAATGGATAGAACATAGAGCTGTTACACAAAGAATGATTGATTCTGGAATTGGCCAATTACAATAAAATGGTGAATCTAATTGATTCCTACTTCCTTATTTGGAATTGATACAGAAGCGTGTAATGAATTCTTCAAATTACTACCTGAATTATTAATCGTATCTGAAATTGAAGATCCTGAATATGAAAGTATGCTTTACGACACTTTAGAACTAGAGGGATTTGAGCAAATTAAAAAAATAAACAAATATATTGGTTTTGATGAACAAAAATGGGATGACGAAATCAATCAAGAAATTATTTCCACACTAGAAATAACCAAATATCCAGATGTTTCAATGGTAGAAAATTTATTAACTCTTGAAAATGTTGATTGTGTTTTAATTTCAAATTGGCTTCATTTCCTTAAAAATATACATCCAATCTATGATAAAGAGGCTTGTTTGGCATTAGAAATGATGGGATTAAACGTCCCCTTCAATCCTAATGATTTGACTTGTTATTCAAAATATGTGTCTGTAATTGAAGGTTTAAAGCTATACGCACCGGCAGGAGCTTTGCCTGAATATGCACTTCCTAGACAAAGATTGTTACAATTAGGATTATCAATGTGGTTTAATCAACCAAGGGAATAATCTTGTATTAAAGCGGAATGGGGTCCATGTGGAGATAAAGAAGGTAGCCGTAATTGGTGCTGGTACAATGGGTGCAGGAATTGCTCAAATATGTGCTCAAACAGGATGGGAAACTAATTTGTTTGATGCTTATCCAGAAGGGCTAAAAAAAGGGATGAATTCAATTGATTCTTTTTGGAACAAGGGTATTTCACTTGGAAAAACCACTCTTGAACAAAAAAATAAGTGGGCATCTAATCTACACCCTAATATGAATTTAGTAGATGCTGTCAAAGATGTTGATATGGTAATTGAAGCTGTACCAGAAATACTCGAAATAAAAGCAAGAGTGTTTCATGTTCTTGGTGTAGAAACAAAAGAGGATTGTATCTTAGGAACAAACACATCATCTCTATCTATTGCTGATATTGCTGCAGCATCAGGGAGACCAGACAAAGTAATTGGCATGCACTTTTTTAATCCTGTACCCATAATGAATCTACTTGAATTAATTAAACATGATTTATGTTCTAAAGAGACAATTAGATTAGCAAAAGAAGCAGGAAATAAAATGGGGAAAACAACAATATTAGTAAAAGACGTACCTGGATTTGCCACATCTAGGTTAGGTGTTATTCTTGGTAATGAAGCAATTCGTATGCTAGCAGAGGGTGTTGCATCTGCCAGTGACATTGATACTGCAATGAGACTTGGATACAAACACCCTATGGGACCACTTGAACTATCTGATTTAGTTGGACTAGATGTTCGTCGAGATATTCTAAATAATCTAGCAGAATCATTTTCTGATGAGTCATATCGCCCTCATCCACTTTTAGAAGCATTAGTAGAAAATGGAGAGTTAGGTAAAAAAACCAACAAAGGAATTTTCAATTGGGAAAATGGAATTAAATCGGAAAGAAATGATTTGGTTTAATTTTAAGGGAATAAAATTTCACCGCATTCAGGGCATTCCATCCCTGGCATAAAAACACCAATTGTAAAACCACATTTTCGACAAATCGAGATTATATCATCCATTATCTTCAACCTTAAGAAACACTTCTATAATTTAAAATCATTGTAAATTGGTAATTAAAAATAAAATAATCCCGACAAGGTCAATAACGGCATTGTCTGAGCATTAAAAATGAGTGATGTTTCTGAAAAGACGGAATGGAAATTAGATGTATTAAATGCATCTTTTTTATGTGGGACTCCAATTCTAGCATTTATTGGTGTTTTGTGGTATTCTGTAAATTTTGGCATCTCTATTTCAGAAATTAGTATTTTATTTTTCATGTATATTGTTAGTGGAATATCAATTACTGCAGGATATCACAGATTATTTAGCCATAAATCACATTCAGCATCATGGCCATTAAGATTATTTTATGCCGTTTTTGGTGCTGCTGCTTTTCAAAACTCAGCGATTAAGTGGTGTAGTGACCATAGAAGACATCATCTAAAAACAGATACAGATGAGGACCCTTATTCGATTGTAAGGGGATTCTTTTGGGCACACATGGGATGGGTAATGATTTCTGAAAACGAAGATAAAATAGAACATGTAAAAGATTTACAAGCAGATCCAATTCTAGTTTGGCAGGATAAACATATTTTCAAGATTGGTGGTTTTGCAGGAATTATTTTTCCAGGATTGATAGGATTAGTAATCATCGGTGGATTAAATGGTTTCTTAGGGGGAGTCATTTGGGGTGGTTTAGTACGCCTTGTTATGGTTCATCATGGAACTTTTTTAATCAATTCTGGTGCACATTATTGGGGAAAACAAAATTATTCTACTAAAAACACATCTAGAGATTCTCCAATACTATCTTTACTTACATTTGGTGAAGGATACCATAATTTCCATCATACATTCCAAACAGATTACCGTAATGGGCACAGATGGTATCATTGGGATCCTACTAAATGGTGGATCAAAATATTCTCATTCCTTAAATTAACAAAGAACTTGCGTAAAGTACCTGATTGGTCAATTGAAAATGCTAAGATGAAAACATCATATGAACAAAAAGAAAATAATTTGAACTCAGCAAGAAAAAATGATTTTAATGAGAGATTAAATAATTGCACCACTCAAATAAGAAATTTATTAAAAGACCTAAAAAAGAAGCGGATTGAATATAAAGATGCAAAAAAGAACAGGAAAATGCTAGTCAAAGAAGCATGGCGTCAAAAGAAAATTACTATGAAATTAAAAATTAAAGAAATAAAAAGCAACCTAATGAGTGTTAGATTAGAATTTAAAAATTTGATTAAAGAAATGAAACATCAAAATAATCTTGTTTCGGTTTAATTAAAATTCGCTTTTCTTTTTTCCAAAAAAGCATCTACTCCCTCTGAAAAATCAGAAGTAAAACCCGCATCAATTATTCTTCTTTGCTCTAATTTAAGATGGGTTTCTAAATCATTATTTTCTTGGAAATCTAACAGATCCTTGCTTGAACGGCTTGCTTTGGACCAACTCCCCCATTTATTGGCTATTTCAATTGATTTTTGAATCAATATAGTTTCATCAACTAATTCATCAATTGCTCCATATTCAAGACATTCCTCTGCAGACCAAACTTGATTCTCAAAGAAAAATATTCTCGTTTTTTGTGACCCGACCAATCTTGGCAATAACCAACTAGTCCCTCCATCTGGAGAAAGGCCTAAAGAAAAATAAGATGCTGCAAATTTACCACCTGAAGATGCAATACGATAATCAGCTGAAAGTGCTAATCCCAAACCTGCTCCTGCTGCAGCACCATTTACTGCAGCAATCATAATTGTATCACTATGCCTAATTTTTAAGATCAATGGATGTAATATATCGGTCATTTGTTTAATCCATTTTCCAATAGTCCCTTTATCATAATGCTTTCTGAATTCATTAATATTTGCACCAGCACAAAAGAATTTTTCAGTTCCTGTTAAAATAAAAGCACGGATTTTTTCATCTTCGATTATTTGTCTTATTTTTACATCTAATTCTGACATAAATTCAGGGTCAAACGCATTTGTTGCTGATTCATCAGTTAATGTAACAAGCATTATCTCATCTGATACTGGCTTAAGTTCGACTGGCATGTTATCCGGATAAAGTAATACCTTTTGGATATATGAGGTGATTGAGACAAAGGCTAAAAAGAAAAAATTAATTGAGAAAATCAAAAGAGTGAATACATTTGCCATTGTATATATTTAATCAGCTAGGTGCGGAGTTATGAAAAAATCTCGAAGACCCAAATTACTAATCTTAGCAGGAGTTAATGGTGTTGGAAAGTCAACACTTTCAATGGAGATTGCTAATAATTTAAAAATAAAAAGAGTAGTTTCTACAGATTCTATTCGCGAGGTTTTACGTTCAAATATTGATTCATTAGAATCTCCTGAATTACATAGAAGTACGTTTAGTGTTGGAAGATATAAACAACCAATTTACGATTGGGAGGACTGTAGTAATATTCTATCAAATGGAATAAATGCAATCATAGACAAATCTAGAAGAGAAGGTGTTGATTTGGTTATGGAAGGTGTACACATAAAACCAGATAATGAAATAATAAGAAAATGGGAAGAGGGGGGAGGAATTGCCATTGGAGTCATTCTTTATGTTCATAACGAAGAAAATCACAAGCAAATGTTAATTTCAAGAGAAAAAGAAACATGGAGAAATGCTGAAAGATATCTAAGTTCTTTTGAGACAATAAGAAAAATTCAAAATGGAATTCTTGATTTTGGCAAACCATTGAATTGGAAAACTATTGATTTATCAACAGGAATAAATGCAATAGATGAAATTTCACACTGGTTCGATTTAGAATGGAATCGTGCCGAGCAAAAATTATGATACATCATAACTTACCGATAATGGTAATTCAATAGTAGAATCGGATACAATATTTAAAATCGTATTTACAGTTACATTATTTTCATCTACAATTACTTCTGTTTCAGTAAAACTAAATTGCATTCCTCTTAAGACTCCATGACTTTTAATATCATATTCTATGGTTTCTAAAGAATCTAAAGCTGCAGCATCTAAACTCATCCCTGCATCAAAACGTACTTGTGTTCTATTTTCTAATGATGGAAGAAATAAAGATTCTACTTCTTCCATAGCATCAAAAACATCCGTAACATCACTAGTTCTTGGTAAATCATATCCTGCTACTTTAACTCCATACAATGACATAGATAACAAACTCATCAGTAAAACTAATCCTGCTGCCAATAGCATTTGGCCAGATTCATCACTATGCAATTTTTGTTGCCTCATATAGCCCCTCCTCCCTGACTCCATACATCTAATGCAACACTCCAAATATTTCCAGAATCTTGTACAATAAGATAGGAAGTTACGCTATTTCCAATTGGTGATCCACTAAACCCGGAAATGTCCATGGCTCCACTATTTTTTGCAACCCAACAATTTGCTTCATAGGTTGAAGGCAATCCTTGTTTAACAAAATCACATGCCCCATCAGAGTCACCTGAAGACAATAATTCTGTTAATTTTGAAGTATGATTTATTGAATCTAATGCTTGTTCACTTGCTGCTAAATCTAGTGCATCGCGACCAGCCATAGATAAAGATGCATCAATAATTTCAGAATTTGAATCAGGAACATGGATATTAATTACAAACATTGCTGACATAAAAAATAACCAAAATAATGTTAACATTTCGATTACGTGTACTTGAGCACTTGTATCAGAAGAAAGCTTGCGCATATCTGCCCACCACCCGTTACGTAATCCTCAGCATTCCAATTGATGGATTCAAGCCAGGGCTTATCGGAACACCAATTAATTCTGGAATAAATGAAATAAATGTAAACGAGAGTATTGCTAAAACTAACATCATTCCCGCATGTTTGAATCCAGAACTTAACCTTCCATTTGCCATCAAACCTGCCATAGCACCATTCCCTAATGCTTGCATAGTAACTCCATAAAAGAAAACTACAAGGAATAATAAAGGATCAATTGCTCTAATTTGCATGTTACCAATTTGTGCAGATGAATCTCCACCAGAGCCTGTATTTGATTCTGCAATAGCAGGAATAAATACTCTAGACAAAATAACAATAACAATCATGAAAACCAAATAAGAAACCCAAATTACGGCAATATATGATGAAATTGTCCTACTTCTCTCGCCCTCTAAGAATTTAATTTCTCTACTATCACTTGCTGCTGTCACAAGAATATCTGAGATTTTACCCCCCGCTTTATTAGCTTCAGAAATTAAGGAAACTGCTCTTTTAACTAATGGCGTATTCACTCTTGCAGCAAATAACTCCAAAACATCTCCAAAGGCTACACCCCAACTAATTTGATTAGACATCTTTTTGACATCATCATTTAATGCACCATATTCTGAGTTTGCAAGAGATGTAACAGCTACTGTCATTGACAAACCTCCCTTCCAATATTCTGCTAAGTCTCTTAAGAAATCTGGGAACTTTTCTTCTCTAGCGTTAATATTTCTCTGTACTCTATCCCAATAAACAGAAGCAGGATAAATCATCAAAAAGAAAGCAAAGCCAAAGAAATTAATATAAATTGTAGGATGTAATGAAAAACCCCCTAATTTCACTTCTGGACCAATCCATTGTGATTTATTATTCATATAATTTGGAACTCCATCATAAACCATTGCAGTTACTGTAAAACTAAATTCAAAGTCCGGAGCTGAAGATACACCTTCAGGCCATTCGGGAATTAATCTAATTTGATATTCTCCTGGGTCTGCATGTTCAATTAAAATACTACAATCCTCATCATTAGCCCTACCTATATGTCTCCAGCTATCTCCAGGTAATTGTTCATCTTCATCTAAAATACTAACCGTATATTCTAAAGACGGATAATCTAATGATTCTGCTGTACAATCAACTTTTAACTCCTGTAATGGATGGGATTTACCAGCAAGTTGTGAATCTTTCAAACCTGGTACTTGGAATGCCCTAGCTTTACCATCCATCCCCTCCCAAGGTTCATCTAAGACCCATACTGCTGGTGAGGGTGAATCCGTTAAAATTGAACAAGTTTCATTATCTTTGTATGATGTTTCCAGCCCTAACCTTGCATTTGCGAATGGTTCAGGGTTTGGGTTACCGAATTCATCTTGAGCAGTTGCTTGACAATAAGTGCTTACAAAAAATGGTAAAGCAGCATCATCATTTCCGGGCATAAAGTTACTATTTGTAAACCAAAAACCCATACACATTAATCCAAGAAGTATTGAAACTACACAAATTAAATAAAAATAAGTCAAGGTTCTATCATCTTTTGGAAGATCCAAATCAACTTTTAATTTCTTTTTCTTCTTCCTCGCCATTTTACAACCCCATCACATATTTTGATCTGCAGACATTGCCCAAACTAAATATCCATAAGCAATATGAATCATAGGCAAAAACCCTAGCACAATAAAGTAAAGTGTACTCTCATCCATAGTAGAACCTGAACCACTAACCCAGAACATAATTACAAGCATAACTAGTAAAAACAGCGGCATGGCCACTGCAACTACAACATAAGATTCTGCAAGCATTGCTAATGTTTCTAAAAACACATGCAATCTTGTTCTATTTTCTCTCATGTAATGTTCGGCACGATTTAAGAAATAGATCTTAAGATTACCTCCTGCAGTTAAAGTACCTTCCATACCTTGGAAAAACTCTGTCAACCAAGGTGAGGCAGCCCTACCTACAGACATTTTAATTGCAGTAACTAAATCAAATCCAAGAAGGTTAGTATCTCTAAATATTTGCGCTGAATCATGTGCTATTTCTCCATAAATCTCCTGATTTTTTGATAATGAACGGAAAATTTTCTGAGGTGTTGCATTAGCAGCAGACATCGCTGCAGTATATGATGCTGCATATGGAAGATATTTTTCAATATCTTTAGATCTCATTTCTGCTGCTCTTTTTGCTCCACCCATATATGTTTTATATGCTAATAATGGCCCTAATCCTAAAGTTAGTACTGGAATAATCAATTTCAAAGCCGCGGGGAATGATTTAGTTTGATAATATGGACAACCACCATATTGTACTTCTCCAAATTCATCTGAATTAACTCCCCAATTCAAATTATAATCAATTTCATCTGAATGCCAATATGCCCAATC
>NZKH01000068.1 GCA_002692465.1 Methanobacteriota archaeon
TATTTTTACACCAAATCTAAACAGCAATTACTGGAACAATCACTAAAGACACTATTGACATTAATTTAATTAAAATATTTAGTGAAGGCCCACTAGTGTCTTTGAAAGGATCTCCTACAGTATCACCAATAACAGCAGCAGAATGTGCTTCTCCTCCTTTCGATTCTCCTTCTAATTCTCCTGCTTCAATTGCTTTCTTTGCATTGTCCCATGCTCCACCCGCGTTGGCCATGAATAATGCAAGTAATACTCCTGTTACTGTAGCTCCCGCTAACATTCCTGCAAGCCCTTCTGCATCTAATGCAAGACCAACAAGAAGTGGGCTGAATACAGCAATTACACCAGGCAGAACCATTTCTTTGATTGCTGAATCTGTACTAATTTTGACACATTGTTCAGAATCTGGATAAGTTTTTGTTCCTCCATCTTCTTTTACTTCAATTGTTTCTGGCCATTTATTGATGTCGTCAAGTTCATCATCTTTTATTGTGCCTTTTAATGCCTTTTTCATTACTTTAAATTGTCTTACTATCTCATCAACCATTTCTTCAGCAGCTCTTCCAACTGAACTCATTGTTAATGCTCCGATTAAAAAGGGTAAACTACCGCCAATTAACAGCCCAATTACTACTTCAGGGCTTGTTAAAGAAATTTGAACAGAATCTACCCCACGTGCATTTGCAACTGAAGTTGTATAAGCCGCAAATAATGCAAGTGCTGTCAAAGCCGCTGAACCAATTGCGAAACCTTTGCCTGTAGCAGCTGTTGTATTTCCAATTGAATCTAATGCATCTGTAATCTTTCTAGTCTCTGGACCTAGTCCACTCATTTCAGAAATTCCACCAGCATTATCTGCAACTGGCCCATATGCATCCACGGTCATTGTAACTCCTACTGTAGCCAACATCCCCATAGCTGCTAATGCTATTCCATACACTCCAGCAAAATAGTTTGACATGTAAATACCGACTGCAATTAAGATGAGAGGGATAAATACACTCTCCATCCCTACTGCTAAACCTGAAATTGCGTTAGTCGCAGGTCCTCTTTTAGATGCTTCTGAAATTCTCATTACAGCACGTGGCTTAATTCCAAATATTTTTTCAGTTGAGGTATAATATTCAGTCACAAGGCCAATTAAAATCCCTACAATACTTCCTGCAATTATTGCAAACAATGGCTCAATCGGCAATCCAAAAGTCTGTAATGCAATATAACTGCCTAACCAAAATAAGAATGCTCCAATAAATGTAGTATTTCTTAATGCTGATGCTGGATCTCCTTCTTTTAATATCCTCATAGAAAATACACCTATTACACTAGCAACAAAACCAATCACAGCAAGTAAAAGAGGTAGAATCATCAAAGATTCATTATAATTTGCTAAATCATTTGCATTTTTACCCATCTCTCCTAAATCAATCCATGCAATTGTTGATGCAATTACCATTGCAGCAATTAAAGAACCAACAAAAGATTCGAAAATATCTGCCCCCATTCCAGCAACATCACCAACATTATCACCAACATTGTCTGCAATAACACCAGGGTTTCTTGGATCGTCCTCTGGAATTCCAGCCATTACTTTACCAACTAAATCTGCCCCTACATCTGCGGCTTTAGTGTATATTCCTCCACCAACTCTAGCAAATAGAGCTATACTCGAAGCGCCCATACCAAAACCAGAAATGTATTTTATTTCGTTGACATTTCCATACATTACATACATAACAGAAATTCCAAGTAAACCTAAGCCTCCAACACACAATCCCATAACGGCACCACCATTGTAAGCCACTTGTAATGCTGCACCTTGACCTTCTGAATTAGCAGCCATTGCAGTTCTTGTGTTGGCTGCAGTAGCAGCACGCATTCCTATATTTCCTGCCAATCCACTAGCAAAGGCACCCAATAAGAAAGCGATTGATACTTCCAAACCAAGATCATCATTTGTTTGGCCGCCAGCAAATAATAAACCTGCCACAACTAAAACAAATATTATCAAAATTCTATATTCTGCATTTAAAAATGCCATTGCGCCTGATTGGATTTTATTTCCAATACTAGCAACTGTTTCATTCTCAACTTTTTTACCGGACAATTGCTTATACAGCAAAAATGCTATTCCCAATCCCAATAATGAAATTATCACTCCTAATTCTCCAACATCTAAAGGTAATTCATCAAGTTCCAAATCTTTTCACCTATTACATCCTCAGCAATGCCGTATATTAATGAATAGTATCTTGTGACTAAACACCCACTATTTTGTTTGTTTTTTACAAATTCAGATTAACAATAGATGCAAAGTTCTCTAAAACTTTAGCACCATCATGTTCACGATTAAATTTCTCTTTTTCTTCTAATGAAATATGGCCTAATTTATACGATCTTTCTATCCTAGCCATACTCGCTTCAGGATGAAATTGAACACCCCAAACAGGTAATAGAGTATTGTTTAAACTAGCTCTTATTGCAGCATTTTTACAATGTTCAGAAGATCCCAATAATTCCATTTTAATTTCTTGGGTTGTAGAAATTTCTACAACATGATCTTGATGAGTGTATAGCGTCACAGGACCTAAGCCATCATTTAACAAATCATTAAACAATGGATCCTTCAAACCTAATTCAGACAATTCTAAATTATAAATTGCATCTGTTCTTTCTTTTGATCTTATTACTCTTCCACCCAATGCATCTGCAAGTAATTGATGCCCAAAACAAATACCTAATACTGGGAGTTTTGCAGTAATTGCTCCCTTAAGTATTATTTTAGCGGGATTCATCCACGGCTCCGGTTGTGAAACATTTCTCCTAGAACCAGAACAAAAAATACAAGAGATCTCATTTTCAATTAGCCAATTAGATAATTCATCAACCTCTCCAAGGGGTGTTAAAATACGAATGAAATCAACACGCGAATCATTAATATTTTCAGATGAAACGGATTTAAAAACTCCTTCATTATCCCAAAATGGCACTTCTTTTTGTTCTATTTGAATTAATTCTAACTGAGTTTTATTTGATTTGGCTAAATCTTCAAACTGTGGTGTAACAAGTAAAACTTCAATATTTGTATGGAATTCTGTGAATGGTTTAACCATCTCGATATTTCCTCCGTGACCAAATTCTGACCTTTCAGCCAATAAGTCGAGAACCAATATCCGCATTTAGTATTCTACAAATTCATACTCATATTTGAGTTTCTATACACAGGATTAAATTAGTAGAATATTTTCACGACGAATGAAGTTTATGGGTGACATAGAGATTAGTAAAATCCATGAGTCTATCGGACCTGTTCAGGAAATTCTAGATCAACACGATGGAATTGTAAATGTGATAGATACAACTGATGGAAATGTTATGATTTCTCTAGAGGGCGGTTGTACTGGTTGTTCATCAACCCCAATGACTGCCATGCAGATTTATTATTCACTAATGAAATTAGAGGAAGTAAATGACGTTGTATTTGTTAATGGTGAATTACCCCCATTTATGCGAAATTTCATTAATCAAAAAATAGAAGCAGAAGAAGAAATAAATGATGATTGAAAAACAATACTTCATATCATTTAAGTTTTTGAAAGGTATTATGAACAAATCGATTCCAGTATTTGTTTGTATCATATTTCTATTTTTTTCAACATTAACAATTGAAAATGCATCATCACAATCAACAACTCAAGATGATTGCCCTGGAATCGAAGGTAATTCAACCAATGATAGATTTGGATGTTTAGATTCTGATGGAGATGGGTGGTCTGATGAAGATGAAAATTGGACAATAAACAATGGTGCAGATGCGTTTAAAAATGATAAAACTCAATGGAAGGATACGGATAAAGACGGTTATGGAGATAATTCCACAATAGGTGCAAATAATATTGACTATTGGCCAGAAGATAGGTTGAGGCACAATCCAGTATTATTGATTGCTTGTGAGCCTGCATCCAATACCATCATAATCTCTGAAAAAAGTTCTTTTTTCTGTAAAGTAACCAATCCCATGAATGACATCTCCGTCAATATTAGAATCGAATGGATACCCTTAGAGGGGATTTCATCAGAATGGGTTTCAAGAGAAGTAACATTACAAGCTAATGGAGAACAAGGCCACCTTACAATGTTTAGTGTACATAACACAGGAGAAACATTAGGATTAAGCGGAGGAGAGATTAAAATTTGGGTACAGAATCAACAATCACCTTCTGCAATTGCAAAATTACCTATTTACGTTATCAAACAACACCCTATTGTAGAAAATGATCTCACTCAAGATGTTAGTAAAGCATTTAGTTTTTCAAGAATGCACGAAGGTGTTGAACAAGTAACAGATAAAATTGAACAATCGTCTGGGATATTACTTCCAACATGGTCAATTTACGTTTTTTTAGTTGTTATGTTTTCATTATCATTGAAAAAACCTGCTAGAATTTTTACTGCAAAATTGAACAAGGATCCAATAAAAAAAGATGTTGTTGAAAAAGAACCAGAATATGGAGAACCCCCACAATATATTGTAAAAAAGGAACCTCAACAAAATAATCTAAATGAAAATGTAAATGAAAAAACAGATGTTTTCGATTATGTCCCTAAAAGATTAAGATAGTTATTCTTCTTGGTTTAACCTTCCAATTTGGTGTGGGTTCATTCCTTGAGAAATTTGTTTGCCCTTCAGATTAATTCTAGCGGCAACCATTATGATTAAATTTAATGCAATCAAAGGAGGGATTAAGTTCTCTGAAGACCAAAATGTTCCACCATTCATAGCAATAATTGTTAATAAAAAAGCAGAAAATACACAACAAAATGAAATGATTTGTTGTACTAAAACTTCTAATTTAGCGTTTCTAGACGCTGTTGCAATTATTGTAAAACAAAATACTGCTAAACCACACGAAAGATTGGTCATGGTTTCAATCAATTCAAGGTTCATGAACAATGCTAAGAGACATATTATTCAAAACAATTGGTACAAATAACCGCCATACTCAAGTGATAGCAAGTCTTCATTTGAATATGGGCGGAGGTGGCATATGGAAACTTCCCAAGCCTAGAACAAAAGGTGCACCACACTTTAGTAGGAATCAAGTTGCCACAGTTTTACATCAAGTTGGTGTTTTACTAGAATTAAGAGGGGCAAATCCATTTAGGACTCGATCCTATTTTAATGGAAGTAGAACAATTTCCACACTAAATGATGATTTTGGAGAAATAGTTGCTAGTGGCAGATTATTGGAACTCAAAGGAATAGGGAAAGGATTGGGTGCAGGAATTACAAACGCCGTATTAGAAGGTGAATGGGCAGAAGATTGGATTGAATTATTTAATTCAACACCACCTGGTTTAATTGAAATGTTAGGTATACCCAATTTGGGCCCAAAAAGAATTAAATTACTTAATGAAGAATTAGAAATCACTAATATTATTGAATTACAAGAATCATGTGAAGCGGGAGATATTGAAACATTAAA
>NZKH01000069.1 GCA_002692465.1 Methanobacteriota archaeon
ATTCCGAAGAACTAATGGATTTATTTGATTTGAAAATATTTATTGACACTCCCGATGATGTACGATTTGAAAGAAGAATGAATAGAGACATTAATGAAAGAAACAGAACTCAAGAAGGTGTGAGGAATCAATGGGAAGTTCAAGTATTACCAATGCACAAAAAATATGTTGAAAATACAATTAATTCTGCAAATATTATTGTTTCAAAGAATGATGATTTTGACGATGTTGCCAAAAAAATATTGACTGAAATTAAAGAATTATAATCATTACTTTCTCATTTCTATTTCATCCCAGCCGCCGCCAGCAAATTCATCTGATTCAAATGCAGCATTAATTTTAATTTCTTCTGTGATGTCTTTTCGCAATTTCTTTCTATTTGATGAGTCTTTATATTGCCTGAAAAATAATAATAATAAAATCAAAGAAAATAATGCTATTGCACCAATAATAAGATCTTCGAACTCCAATTCATTAGATAACTCTGCGTTTTGATTATTATTGCCACATAAACAGCCATCAGCTGTTCCATCATCATCAGAATCCGGGCTTACAAGCATTCCTTTAGATTGGTCTGGACAAATACATTGCCCCGCGATTATTTCTTCTTCATTTACATTATCAGTATTGTTTTGGGCATCATTTGTTTCAAGTTCTTCTTCTTCATCTATACAACTAATTCCGTATTCCCATTTTGTCTCATCTTCTGGACATTCGTCAGCAAGATCTGCATAACCATCACCATCTGAATCAGGGCAACCAGCAACCCCTTCACTAGATGTCCCAGGGACATTAATACAATCATCAAAAACATCTGAATACCCATCACCATCGCTATCTACACAACCTAATTTATCAATAAATGAAGTCCCATAAGTTAAGACACAATCATCTGCATCTACTCCATTTTCATTATCTCCATAACCATCATTATCTGTATCTGACCATTGAGTCTTTTCATTAGGGAAATCGTCTAAGATATCACCATACCCGTCATCATCACTATCTAAACAGCCTAAAAGTCCTAATTCAGTACTTGTGCCATAAACATCTACACAATCGTCTGCATCAACACCATCTGGATTATCTCCAAATGTATCGTTATCTGAATCATACCACTGACTAGGTTCTCGAGGGAATTTATCAGCAAAATCTGCCACACCATCTCCGTCTGAATCCAAACACCCGAGATATTCTTCCATCTGAGATAAACCATAATCATCGGGACAAACGTCAGCATCAACGCCATCAGCATTATCTCCATATCCATCGCCATCTCTATCTTCCCATTGTGTTGGGTTGTATGGCAATTCATCATTTAAGTCAGAATAACCATCACCATCTGAATCATAACAACCAAATCTATCTATCCAAGATGTGCCATAATCTTCAGGACAGTCATCAGAATTATTTGCGGGGGGGGGGTTATCCCCATATCCATCATCATCTCGGTCTTTCCATTGCTCTGGATCATTTGGAAAAGCATCAGCAACATCCCACCAACCATCTCCATCTAAATCTGGACAACCGAGATATTCCTGAGTTGAATTACCAAATTCTTCTGGACACCAATCTGGTGAATTCCCTTCTAGATTATCCCCATAACCATCGCCATCGGTATCATTCCATTGTGAAGAGTCTGAGGGGAATTTATCAGGATCTATGCCATCAGCATTATCTCCATATCCATCGCCATCGGTATCATTCCATTGAGTAGGGTTTTGAGGTAAAGCATCTGGATTATTACCATCTAAATTATCACCGTAACCATCACCATCTGTATCTTCCCATTGTGTGGGGTCTAATGGGAAAGCATCTGCACCATCTGATACATTCCACCCTAAATCTTCATCAGAATAGCCATCTCCATCAAAATCTGGGCAACCATTCCTATCTTCTGTTGAATTCCCAATAATATTAATGCAATCATCATGATTATTTGCAGGAGGGGGATTATCTCCAAAACCGTCACCGTCTGTATCTTCCCATTGATCACCATCCAACGGAAAAGCATCAACTTGTCCATTACCGCGGTCTATTGTAGGCCAACCATCATTATCGGGATCATCATCACCTTCCCAAAAACTCAATCTAACATCTTCGTACCCATGAGCTGCAATAAAATCAATCCCATTAGGACTCCAAGCAATATCATAAACAGAAGGATCAGGAGTAGATTCATCTCCAGGATTACCTGACATAATATCTACTATTGAGCCTGTAGCCGCATTGAATACTTTTACTGAATCGCCATCATTCCCATACCAAAAAGCTGCTGCTGCGACTTGCCTTCCATCAGGACTAAATTCTACATCAAGACAACTAGTGGAAAGTTGTTCATCCCAAACTTTAGTCCAAGTCAAAGTTTCATACATGTAAACTGTGTGTCCTATATTAGTAGATTCATATTGATCACACGTCACTAAGTAATTACCGTCAGGTGACCATGACAATCCATTAACTCTTGGAAATTGTGAACTTGTAATTGCTAAGGGGTTAACAATCTGATTAAACCCATTATTTGGATCTAATAAAAACACCTCTCCTGCCCCCCCGAGAGCCAAAATACTACCATCAGGACTCCATTCAATAGAATCATAATTACTATCTTTAGATGATGGGTCATATCTTCCAATTTCGCTCCAATCAGTAGTATCTAAAATTACCAATCCCCCGTCATTTGGATCAGAGTTGTCTTCTCGTCCAACAGTAACAGCAACCATGCTAGAATCTGGGCTATATTCAATATCTGAAATCTGATCATTTGTTGTTCCAAAATCAGTCGTTAATGATTCTTCAAGCGGTATTAAACTGGTTGATTCAATATTTGATGCATCATAAACAAAAACTTGTTCAAATTGATTCCCAGCAAGTATTTTATTACCGTCTGGGCTCCACTCCACTTCATATATTGGCCTATCTTCTTCTTCTACAATTGTTAAAACTATATCTCTAGAATTTGTTTCAAAAATAGTCAAGGTCCCAGAATCATCACCAACTACAACATATTTTCCATCTGGAGAAAAATCTACGGATTCTATATCTCCATCATCTGAATCCCAATCAATAACTTCTACTTCGTTGAAATCTCCTTGTGGTGCTGTCCAAAAGTCATTATAATCACTTGTACCATCACCATCTTTATCAGGGCAACCGTCTCTATCTACTGTACTATTTCCATTAGAATATGGACAGTCATCATTCACATCTAAAATGCCATCCCCGTCTGAATCATTAGCAGTTACAGTAACAAAAAAACATGAGAGTAATAAAATAGAAACTAAAAGAAGAATTCTACGATTTGCTACTTCTCCCATAATACCCCTGTGAACTCTGAAAATACTAATAGTATATTATCGATTGTTTATTCTCAATTAAGAAATCAATAATTATAGATTCTAAAATTATCTCTACAATTACAATGTCAACTTTATTCACATTGATGTTGTGCCAAAGGTATGAGCGGATTACCGAACATGTGGGGCGAAGGTTGGAAACCTTCCAAACCATTGTCTTTGGTAATCAAAATTAATGCAAAAATCGCCAAAATAGAATTATTAAGATATATCTTGGAAAGGCACAATGGTCATTTAAAATTGGTTTCATCTGCTTGGGATCAAATTATTTCAAAAAGAAAAGTTTCCTCTTTTGATGGTGAATCATGGCATCATTTTTCAAATGAATTAGTTGAACTGTCTTCTAAATTAATAAAAAAGAGCGGTAATATTTCAGAAGAATTTGGAAATTTGGAAATTATTCCAAGAAGGAAAACTAATCTTTACTTAGAACGTATTGCAAAAAGATTTGAAATTGATTTACATTTAATACTAAGAAGAATAGCCTATTATCATACAATTTCTCTCGATTTGAGGAAAGAATGGCATAGGTTAATGCTTCGAACTCGATTTACGGATGAACATCTAAAATCACTATTTATGGAAGGTTTAGAAACTCCCAACGGTGGTAAATTTGGCGGCAAAGGGTTTCGTTCTACTTGGCAAGAAACTGTTGTTTCTGTTGCTTCTGCTCTGAATAAAGAGGGTGATCGAGTTGCACCGATGATAAGGGATATGGGATTATCTCTTGCAATGGGAGATACACCACTAAACGTCATGGCTGCACAAATGGGTAAAGTAGGCTCACCAATGGATGGTGGGCAAAATTATGCGGGGGGAAGAGATTTACACATTGGTGCTTGGGAACAAGGAGTATTACCTCCAACTGCTCCTTTACCTATTGCATCTGCAACAATAACAGGTTTGGCATTAGCAGCCAAGAAATTAGAAGAAAATAGATTTCATGTAGCATTAATTGGTGAAGGTGCATCATCTAGCGGTGAATGGTGGGAAGCAATTAATTTCGCAGGAATTAGAGGTTTACCAATTTCTTATGTTTTACAAAATAATCAAATTGCATTAGATACATTTTCTACCAATCAGTCTGCTGCTGAAACTTGGGCTGATAAAGCAGTTGCGATGGGAATTCCTTGCTGGACCATTGACGGTTCAGATCCAGCAGCTTATTTTTCATCGATTGCTACTGCAAGAGAATTTGCAACAACAGGAGGTGGGGCCACATTAATCCATGTTGAAACCATGAGAGGGTGTGGGCATGCTCATCATCACGATGATTTGTATTTAGGTGCTCCTTCAGGAAATCCCCCTGGGTATGTTGACAAAGAAACTTTGGAATATTGGTCGAATAAAGATCCTATTAAACTTCATACTGAATTACTTCTAAAAATGAAAATGGAGAAATCAGAAATAGATTTGATGATTGAACAAGAGCAAAAAAAAGTAGACGAGGCAAGAAAAGACATCGAAGTGATGGAATGGCCTGATCCAAAAACCGTTACTAAAGGAATTACATCAATACATGATGCTGACACTCATGAAGATCATCTAGAAAGAATAAAAAATTCAAAGATGGTATCTCAATCAAATTTAATTAAAAATGGTGAAGTTAAACTTAAATTTAGTAATGAGGCAACAAGTTGGACTTATGCAAGAGCTATTCAACAAGGGCTTGTTAAAATCGCGGAAATTTATGAAGAAACTGCATTATTTATGGGAGAAGATATGGAAATTGCAGGCGCATTTGGCATGAATATTCCACTAAAAAACAAAGGTCATGAAAATAAATTACTAGATATGCCTTTATCTGAAGCTATTATTATTCATTCCGCAACTGGGGCGGCATTAGGAGGTTTGAGGCCTATTGCAGAAATTCAATTTGGAGGTTTTGCAGCTTTAGGTTTTAATGCCTTGATAAATAATGCTGCAATGCTAAGATGGAGATGGGGGGCTAATGTCCCATTAACTGTTAGAATTCCTCTTGGGGGAAAAACACGTAGTGGGCCTTTCCATGCAAATATGATTGAATCTTGGTTTGCAAATGATCCTGGATTAATTGTTGTTGCGCCATCTAATCCTCAAGATGCTTATGATTTACTAATAGAATCAGCAAAAATGGATGACCCTGTAGTGTTTTTAGAACATATTGGTCTTTATGGTTTAAGAGGCGGAAAAACAGGTTGGGGAGACTCAATAAATCAAATTGTAGATACTTCAGAAATAGAAAAACATCTAAAATCACCTAATACATACAAAATAGGAAAAGCATCAATAATACGGGGGGGTGATGATATTACATTAGTCACATGGGGTTCAATGGTACATGTGGCATTAAAAGCAGCAGAAACTGTAGCAAAAAATAATATTCAAGTTGAAGTTATTGATTTAAGAACACTAATTCCTTTTGATGCTAAAACATTAATAGAATCTGTATCAAAAACCGGACGGTTAATCACTTTACAAGAATCTCAATGGAGTGGGGGATTAGGACATACGATTCAATCAAGAATTTTAGAAGAATGTTTCTGGGTTTTGGAAACTACGCCCATAGTTCTTGGTGCATTAGATACGCCTGTTCCTTTTTCACCGCCTCTAGAAGATCACACATTAGTTACAGAAGAGTATGTAATTGATGCAATTAATTCTGTTATGGAAGTTTAATTTTTGTCTAACAAATGAACTTTAGCAATTTTATATTTTAACAAAATAATATAGCAGAAGAGACTCGAGACTTGTATGCCTGATACTCAGGATACTGAAATTATTCAGTCTGAAAGAGCAGGCGTGGCACAATTACTTGCTTTGAGAGCCCCCTCAGATAATTCATTGATAATGATTGTAAGTCTTTTCATTCTAATGCTAATTATACAAAGTTTCAAAGATTCAATTGGTGAATTAACAATTATCTTGACAATGTTAATTATTTCAACAGCATTGCTAATTTTATCTGCTGATTTCTTTGTCGTTGGTGCAAAATGTATCGCAAGACAATTTGGCATTGCAGAAGTAATTATTGGATTGACAATTGTTTCAATTGGGACTTCATTGCCTGAAATTATGGTTACAGGTACAGCAGCAATGAAAGCGAATTCAGCAACTGCAACAGTTCAAGATTTAGACACTCTTTCAGATTTAGCAATCGGCAACATCTATGGTTCTGTCCTAGTTCAAATTACTATGATTTTAGGGATTGTTGTACTGTATAAGCCACTAGATGTGCGTCCTTCTTGGCTTGGAAGAGATGGATTGTTAATGGTATTTTCAGTATTATTGTTTACATTATTACTTTTGACAGGAGGCGGTTTAAATCGTATAGAAGGGGCATTTTTATCCCTATTCTACATCTGTTATCTATTATATTTAATCTTGAATAGAAATAAAATCAGAGCAGAAGAAGGCGAATTAGTTGATAATATTAGAGGTGGTTTGTCATGGTCAAAAACTGCTGCTTCAATTATGATAATTGTTGGCCTTTCAATGGCTATTTATGCTTCAAATAATTTAATTGATGCTGTTCTTAATTTAGGTAGTTCATTAAATCTAGATGAAGGTAAAATGGGAGCAATCATGGGCACTTCAGTTTCTGCTGTTGGAACTTCACTGCCTGAATTGACTGTTGCTTTATTATGTGCTAGAAAATCTCAAGGTGTGGCAATTGGGGCTTTAATCGGTTCAAACATAACAGATCCTTTACTCTCTGTTGGTATTGCTGCAATGATTCATCCATTAGCCATTTCTTCTGGTGCATTAATGGTAACTAAAGCAATTATTATGCCAATGACAATATTAGGAGTAATCACGTGTACTTTACTCATGTGGACCGATTTTAAATTTAATAGAACTGAAGGAATCATGATGATTATTTATTATCTAATTTTCTTAACAGCACTAATTTTAGATCAATTTGGGAATTTACCATTTTGAATTTATTCTAATGAATTTAATAATTCACGAGCAATAATCATATTTTGAATTTGGCTAGTCCCTTCGAATATTTGAACTACTTTAGCGCCCCTCATCCTTCTAGCAACAGGGTATTCTTCAGAATAACCATATCCTCCAAAAACTTGTACTGCATCTGTGGTTACTTCCATAGCCATATCTGCTGCAAATCTCTTTGCATGTGATGCTTCAATAGTATTTCTTTCTCCAGAATCTACCTTTTTTGCCGCTCTCCAAGTTAATAATCTAGCAGCATCAATCTTTGTAGCCATTTCTGCAATCATAAACGATATTGCTTGATGTTTAATCAATGGCTTTCCAAATGTTGACCTCTCAGAAGCATACCTTAACGCCTCTTCCATCGCTCCTCTGGCATTACCTACTGCATGTGATGAAATTATTGGCCTAGATAAATCAAAAGCCTTCATTGCATTAATCCAACCATTGTTTTCTTCTCCGCCAATTAAATTTTCAACAGGAACATGAACATCATTAAAAATTACTGAACGAGTATCTGAACATCTTTGACCCATATTATTTTCTTTTTTGCCGAATGTTATTCCAGGAGTGTTTGCATCAACAATAAATCCACTCATTCCTTTATATCCAGCCGCTTTATTTGTATAAGCTAAAACAAAAAACCAATCTGCATAACCTGCACCAGTAATCCACATCTTTTCTCCATTTAAGACATAATTATCTCCATCTAAAACAGCTGTTGTTTGAATTCCTTGAACATCACTACCTGCTGATGGTTCTGTGACACAATATGAAGCCAAACAACCTTCTGATGCTTTAGTAAGATACTTTGCTTTCTGTTCCTCAGTACCTCCAGTTATTATTGGATATGATGCTAACAACGTACTTCCTGCAGCAGTTGCAAACCCAGGATCACCCCAACCAAATTCTTCACTAATTAGTGATTCTTCGAAAGTTCCTAAACCACCACCACCATATTCTTCTGGAATTTTAATTGTAATTAATCCCAAATCAATTGCTTTTGAAATTGCTTCCTTCGGAAATTCTCCGTTTTCATCCCATTTTTCGGCATTTGGCTTAATTTCTGTAAGTGCAAATTCTCTCGCTAATTCTTGTAACATCAATTGTTCTTCACTAAGAACGAAATCAACCATGTACCCCCCAAGAAGACAATACACAAAAAACCCCCCCAAAAAGAACTTTCAGTTTCTACTTTGTGGGATGTAATATGAACCTCGCCAAAAACTCGTTTGCAATTGTTCTAGCTGCGGGGAAAAGTAAGCGTTTAGGAAAACCTAAGGCATTACTAGATTGTGGCAATAAAACATTAATTCAATTTATTGTTGACCGATTAGAAAGCCTAAATTTAGGGGTCGTCGTCATTACTAATTCAGATCTTAAAAGATCAATTACCAAATCTCTTGAATCAAATAAAGCCACGATTATTGTCCCTGAAAATACGAGTCATAGAACTGGAAATCTAATTACAGGGTTAAAAGCAATAAAAAATCCTGAAAAAATATTGGTTGTACCCATAGATAGACCTGGTTGGAGTTTAGATACGATAAAACTTCTATTGAATATGGATGAAACTTGTTGTCCAGAATTCCAAGGTAAAGGAGGGCACCCACTACTAATTTGTAAAGAAGATTTAGAAAAATTATCAAAAACTCCAATTGAAACTCCATTAAACACTATTTTTGTGGCAAAAAAAATTAGTGTAATGGATTCATTTCTACACCTAAATATTGACACTCCACAAGATATAAATTTATTAAATAAATTCATTAATAAAATTTAGTTAAAGGGCAGATGGGTCTTTCAATAAAGAGTAATACGGCCAACTATGTGCCCACGTGTTCTCAAATGGACTAGTTCAAAATTACTAGAGGGGCATAAAGTAGCGATGGCTACCGTAATTAGTGCTACTGGTTCAGTCCCTGGAAAACCCGGGGCTAGAATTGCAATAACAGATACTGGTGAAACATTTGGAACTGTGGGTGGTGCTGGTTTAGAATTTAAAGTTCTCAAAAAATTAGCTGATTTAATTCAAAATGAAGAGGCTGGAGGGATTGTTGAAGTATTTGCATTAAATAAAAGTGCAAAGGGTTTTGAAGTTGTTGCATTAGATAGTTTATGTGGTGGAAAAGTAACTATTTCGATGGAAGTAGTTTCTCCTATGCCGCATATTTTGCTTTTTGGTGGAGGCCACGTAGCACAAGCAATTGTTTCAATTATTGAACAAATTGGGTGGAATTATTCTATTCATGACACTAGAAAAGAATATTCAAACACAAATTTATTTCCTTCAGCAATAGAACTTCATTCAAATAAAGTTAGTGAGTTTTTAGAGAATGAAAATAAAAGCACATTACAAAGGTTTAGTGATATTTTGCTACTTGGACATGATTGGAAAGAAGACGAAGAAAGATTAATTGGATTACTTAAGATTCTAGGAAATTTACTTAGTTCAAGACCGAAAGTTGGTGTTATTGGTAGTAAAGCAAAATGGAAA
This sequence comes from Methanobacteriota archaeon, assembly GCA_002692465.1. Classification (GTDB taxonomy): domain Archaea; phylum Thermoplasmatota; class Poseidoniia; order Poseidoniales; family Poseidoniaceae; genus MGIIa-I. The sequence continues at coordinate 9,790 of NZKH01000069.1, forward strand.
TCCTTTGAGAAAATTGCAAAACAAAACGATATTGATCAAGAATTATTAGATTATGTAATTTGCCCGATTGGAATAAATATTGGCGCTCAAAGCCCTGAAGAAATTGCAATAGCAGTATGTGCTCAAATAATTTCACAAATCAAAAAACAAGATGCTAATGAACCAAATTGGAGAACTCATTCTAAATCTTGAGTTAATTGTAAAATTTGATACATTACTTGATTTGGATTATTTTCTAAAATAGTTCTTTGGATATTCATATTATTTTCTTGAGAAAAGCGTTGCAACAAAGCTCCTTCGAGAATTCCATCATCTAATTCCCAAATTGGAAACTTGTTATCATTATCATTATCATTGGATTTATCTAAATCAACAATTATTCTGAAAGTAGGATTAATTTCATAATTTAATTCACCCAATCCTGCAAATTCCCACCAATCCATTACTTCTGTTATAAATTCAAAATCATTGTCAATTCCATTTAACGAAAAAGATAACTCTTCTCCAATTCTATTCCCTATTTGTCTAAACATTAAATTCAAATCAATTCCCAGTAATCTTAAATTTGAAACTGAGCTTTCGGATAATTTTTTTCTTGTTTCAGATATCGTATTTCCAACTTCTTCTAAATTGTCAATATTAAATGGTGTGTCAAAATTCGGCAATTCTTCAAGATTTAAAGCCGAGGAAATTTGTTGTAAAAAAGAACCTTCTCCAATTACTAATTTTAATGGATCTGCAATAAATTCTTCAGTATAACGTTTGATTGCGATTTCGAACTTTATTGATTCATCCCACAAAGTTTCTATCAAATCCAATTGACTAGTAGCAAAATGTTTCGACTCCACAAATAATGCTGCATCATTTCTACCTTTGCCCACTGGATTGGATTCCACATCTAAAAATTGTAAAACGTTTTCTTGATCTTGAAGACATAGCTGGGAATTTAAATTTTCAGAATGCCTCAATGAAATGGATTCATCTAATTCATCATAAAATTTTAAAGTTCTTTTATCTAAACATGCTACAACTTCACATACTATTCCTTTTTTTGATGCTAAATTCAAAGCATCAATTGCACTAGATTTAGTTAAATGTAATATTCCAAATCTACCTAATGAAAGGAAGATTTTTTCTTGGGCTGATTCAATCATAAATTCTATTTTTGAAAATATATGATTTCTTCCTTTAATCACGCCAAATTTAGGGCTTAAGGAATTATTATTAGATTCTGAAGGTAGTATTTTGGTTTTAGTTTTAGAATCTAATTCATTCAAACCTTTTTTAATCAATTTGATTTGTTGCTCTTTAAGATTCATAAGGTATTTTGCTGCTTCATTTACTGTTTTTGAATTAAATTTCATCGGTCTATCTGCTGTTGCACTAACAATTCCTTTTTCTTGTAATTTAGATAATGTATTGTAAGCATCTAGCCTAGATAATTTTAATTCTTTAGCCAAATAACTTGCTTTTCTATTTTGGTTTTGATTTAATAAACAAACTATTTCTGCTTCTTTTTTTTCAAGACCCGCAATAATTAGTAACTCTTCCCATTCGATAAAAATCACCCATTAATTTCATTTAATATTGATAAAATTTTAGCAACATGTTTTCTAGGACGGAATAACCAATCATAAACATGTACTATTTCCCCATCCGGATTGATTAAAAAGCTAGATTTACCTGGAAATTTACCTAAATAATTAGGTACATCGTAAAGATTCCTAACTAAATTGTCATTATCTGAAAGTAATGGAAAAGGTAAATCTAATAATTCCTTAAATTCCTTATGTGTTTGTATTGAATCATTACTTATTCCAATAACCTCGCAATTTACAGATTTGAAAACTTCATACTGTTCTTTGAAAGATAAACATCCTCTTTTACAAACTGGTGATCCGTCTTTAGAATAAAAGAATAAAATTACCCACTTACCTTTGTAATCAGAGAGGCTAATTTCAGATGAATCGTGAGAAAAAAGTGTGAAATTCGGGGCAACCTTTTTTGAATCTACCAAACCTAACACCATCCCTATTTTTCCGTCTAATGTTAGAATAATAAATTTGTTGTTTCGCTGATTAAAAATTATCTAATCAAATCCTATATTTGATACCGACAATAACATAAGTCAAACCACTCCTTAGGATTCCATGAAGCCATTCTTGGAGCACCTAAACATCACATCCACAGACGTGGATGAAACCATCCGTTTTCTTCTAACAGCAATGCCAGAATTCAGAATTCGAGGAGAGGGCGGTGGTGAAAAAGCACAGCGCTGGGTCCATGTGGGCACGGATGATTCGTATCTTTGCATAGAAGACCGCGGCGCCACCAAGAAGGGCCCTCACAAGCCTTACGTTCATCCTGGTATGAACCATATGGGGTTTGTTGTAAATGATGCTAAAGCATTATCTAAACGTATGAAAGATGCTGGATACAAACAGGGTGCAACTTACATTGAACATCCTCATAGACACCGTTACTACTTCTTAGATCATGATGGGAATGAATATGAATTCGTCCAATACTTCAGTGAAGATCCAAAGGAAAGGAACGAATACTAATTAATTATTAGAAACCGTTCCGATTTTTTCTTACATGAGGAATTTTTACAGGTGTTATGGTCGAGCGATTGCAAACACCTTCTCGCTCGCCTTTTGAGCTTCACCACATACTGAATTGTTTGGAAAAAACTCCAGAAATAAATGTTGAGTCTGAACTATTTCTTCCTGAAGGCAAAGGACCATTTGGATGTGTAATTGCACTTCATGGAAGCAAAGGTTGGGCATCTCATCATCAAGACCACATAAATGGTTGGATAAATGAAGGGTTAGCGGTTTGTAAAGTAAATTCATTCGCCTCAAGATCAATTGATTCCACAGTTGATGATCAACTCACTGTAACCCATGCAATGATGCTAGTTGATGCTTTCAAAACTCGGGAAATTTTAGAAAGTGATTCTAGAATTGGAAAAATTGGAATTGCTGGATGGAGTCTTGGTGGAACTGTAGCACTGTATTCTGCATGGTCTCCAATTATTGATGTTTTAGGAATACCTTTTGATGCCCATCTAGCATTCTATCCAGCAGCACATATCCGCCCAGACGTTCAAGAGTGGTCAAAATCACCCATTTTAGTTCTTCATGGAGATGCGGATGATTGGACTCCTCTTCACCTAGTTGAGGGGTTAATGCCTCAACTACCAAATGCTAACTTGCATGTTTATCTCGGTGCACACCACTCCTTCGACTGTGAAAGTGAATTTACACTACTTCCCAAAGCAGTTCGATTAAAGAAACGAACTGCTAGAATTGACAAAAATGGATACATGACTGGGAAATTATTCTTTGGCATCAGAGTACCTTTGAATGAACGCTGGCAACGTCGATGGATTATCAGAATCTTAAGAAATAGGGGGGCTCATGTAGAAGGAAATCCCGCAGCTCGTGCTGATTCTCTGATTAGAGCAAGAGAATTTTTCATGAAGAATATTCGTTAGAACTACGCATGGTGAGTATGAAATTAGAAGATAAATCACTGTGAAGTTATGAAAAAAGTTACTTTTTCGTAATATTTCATAATTTAATCCACTATAATTTAATTTAGTAGAAAGAAAACTAAATGTTATGAACGCATTAAAAGGATTATACATATGGACACTAGTTACACTATTGATTTTGGCTGGATGTCTAGGTGGAGGAGTAATA
>NZKH01000070.1 GCA_002692465.1 Methanobacteriota archaeon
CTTTTGGAATTATAAATTTAGATGTGTTTGATAAATCTGCAGAATGTCTGTATTTCAACCATTCTTTTTCGAATAATACTGCAGAAACTGTAAATGCTAAAATTGTCGCCCATGTCAATAGTTGAAATTTGGGAAATAGCATAAAACCTCGAGGATTTCCAAAATAAATGTCTAATACTGTAAAGATAATCGATAGAGTCAACAAGTAGCTCATAAACGTAACGAAGAATGAAGATACAAACGAAGTTAGGAACAAATCTTTGTCTTCTTTTTTATCTTCTACACGTGTTTTCAAACCATATTTCAAGAATGAAAAATTAAGGGCTGAAAATGTTAGTAAAAATAGAGCAAAATAAGGTAACGATCTAAAGTAAAATTCGTTCATTGGTTTTCTCCAAGGATCTGCCTCACCTTTGATGATTAATTGATGAAGGGCATTTGCTCCAGATTGTGTTACGTCTAGAGATGTAAATGTTAACACATAATCTTGTTCTGGATTCACGATTATTCTCTGCCCATGAAGGCCTGAAGCAACGTAAAAATCTTCATAAATCCACCATAGGTATCCATAACCTCCAGTAGGTATAGTTGAATAAATGAATTTGATATTTGGATCTAAGGAATCTGTAGTTGATTCATTAACCCATTGCTCAGATACAATACGAGTATCATTCCATACTCCTCCCTGAAGATACAATTGGCCTAGTTTAGCCATCTCTCTCGGTGCTAAATATAGGCCAAATCCACCAAATGCCAATCCTGATTCATCCTCAGTCCATAATGGATTTTGAATTTGTAAAGGCCCAAATAGGTATTCTTCAGCATACTGATTAACTGTCATATTCGACTGAAGTTCAATGATTCTAAGCAGAACCGAAGGTGCTTGGGAATCATAAACCCATACAGTTCCAGGCTCATACTTTACTGGGCGATTCAACACATATTCTGCTCTTGAACCCTCGACTGTTGGAGCCAATGTTGGATCTCCACCATAATCAATTCCAGAAGTCATCATCAAAATATGTTTTATCGTAACTTTTTGCTTGTTGGGAGAATCATTCTCAAAGGTTCTGTTTGGAAAGTAATCCCAAATTGAATCGTCAACACTGCCAATTAATCCTTGATCAATAGCAATTCCAACTAAGGTTGAAGTGAAACTCTTGGTAACAGAATACGTATTAAATTCTGTATTATAACTGAAATCATTGTAATATTCTTCTCGTACAATAATTCCATTCGTTACTAGAATAACACTATTTGCAGGATAATCTATAGTATCTAATTCAGAAAACATCTCATCAAAATCTGCTTTTAAGTCATATTGATAATTTAGGTCAACCGCCCATCCATCATTGTCTAAGTCATAATCCTTCTCACCGTTGTGCTCATAATAAGAAAAAATCTTGTCAAAATAGATGTTATGATAAATTGTCATGGAAAAAAGTAATACAATAATGATTGCTACAAATTTTTGATTATTGTTGACTTTCTGCATGAATTACTCTGCTAACTTTACAAATGAGTTATATTCTGGTTAAAAAAAGTTATCAGATTAACCTGGTAATTTGTGTGGCTTAGCTAAATTAGATTCCATTAATCTTAATTCATCTATACCACTTATTAGAATCTCAGGATCTGGAGTTAATTCTTTGTCTGATATTTTTCCTTCGTAATCTATCTGCGAAAGAATATATTTCATACAATTAATTCTTGCCTTTTTCTTGTTGTCTGAACGCACAATTGTCCAAGGAGATAATGTTGTATTTGTTTCTAACAACATTTGGAATTTACGCATAGTATATTCTCCCCAAAGTTCTTGAGCTTGCATATCTACTGGAGAAAGTTTGTATTGTTTCAAAGGATCCTTAGATCTCTTTTCGAAACGCTTTAATTGCATTTTCTTTGAAACTGAGAAATATAATTTAATCAAAATTATACCTTCTTTAACTAAGATTCTTTCAAAGACTGGAGCATACTTCAAGAAACGTTTGTGTTGCTCATCAGTACAAAACCCCATAACTGGCTCTACCATTGCTCTGTTGTACCAACTTCTGTCAAAAAGAACCATTTCACCTGCTGATGGGAGATGATCTGTATATCTTTGGAAATACCATTGGGTCCTCTCAGTATCACTTGGCTTCTCTAAAGCCACCACTCTGGCACCTCGTGGGTTCAAATGCTCGCGGATTCTTTTGATTGTACCGCCTTTACCTGCTGCATCGCGGCCCTCGAATAACATGACTATTCTCTGGCCAGTTTTCTTAACGTGATTTTGTAATTTTAAAAGTTCAATTTGTAACTTTAATTTTTCTTCTTCATAGGCTATTGTAGCCTTAGGAATCCAAACTTGTATCTTTTTGTCTGAACCTTTAGCATCCTTGTTTTTCAAGGCTTCACCTTCTGATAATTTAACCTTCTTATTCTCTACCACGGGACGTTGTCACTATCCCGCTTAATATAAGATTTATTATTAATTGCGAATTAAACTAATCGTCATCGGAGTCCCATTCATTAGGGTCTCCACGTCCTTTGATTTCAGAGGAATCTGTCCAATTGGTCTTATTCCACATTGCATGACCCCAATATACTCCTGCTGCACTCGAGCCTGAGAAATCGGCACCAGATAAATCGGCATAATCAAAATGAGAATCAGACAAGTCTGCGAGTGTAAGGGCTGCACCTCTAAGGTTCATACAAGAGATTTCCATGCTATAACAACCTGCTGTTCCGTTCCACTCACTACTGCTTGTTGTACCAGGGTTGCCATCATCTAAGAAAGTGATCATAGAACCACCAAAATGAACATTAGTCATGTCAGCTCTACGAAATTGTGTATCTTCAAAACGTGCATTTATAGGCTGGAGTTCTGAACTAGACAATCGTGTATGTTGGCTATCTGCACAACCATAACATGACCAAAAGCCCTCAGGTAATTGTGTAACACATATCTCTGAGTGATCAAGTTTTGTATTATTCAAATCTGCACTCGCAAAATCAACACAATTAATGTAACGATGCTGAATTGCAGCCCACATATAGTATTCATATTCTTGATCTCGAGAATAATCGTAATTATCTTCATAATCGCCATAGTAACCACAATCATAGTTATCTCCATCGCCGTTAGCGTCAATACAATTTCTCCAATACGCGCCACCTGCATTCATAGTGTGCAAAAAGCCAGAAGGAAGGTTTGGACTTACTTCCATAGTTGAATGGGACATATCTGCATAAGCAAAAGTTGCTTCAATGAAAGATACTGAAGCATAAGTTACTCCTATCATATTTGTAGTATGCGCATTGGAAACTTGAGAAAAGTCAGCTTTGTTGAAACTACTTACTTCGAAAGTACTGTGATCTAAACTTGCTCCTTTCCAAGAAGAATGGTCACCCTCTACGAAGTAGAAATAACAATCATTAGCTTTAACACGGTCAAAATTAGACTCAACCAAACTTGTGTGGTGAATGATACAATTATGCATTTCTGTAAAGTGAAATTTTGCATTCTCTGCATCTGAATCTACAATCTCTACTGCATTCCAATGTGAATTAAAAACTGAAGCTGAATCAAAATTTACAAGTCTAAAGTAAGCACCATTAGCATGACTGTTGTCCATATTGGCTTCTGTAAAATTGTTTCCAACAAAACGTGCTCCATCCAAGTTTGCATAACTTAGATCTGCGCCTGCAAAACTAACTCCTGTAAAATCTACACCAGATAAATCTGCGCCTGTAAGATTCATGTTGACTGCGCCATTATCTTTAATATGTTGTACCAACATCATTTTACCGAAAACGTGCCTTTGCTCATCATCCATAAGGCTCATTATAGTCAAATTATCTAAAGTACTTTTCATGTGCTCTCTCATTGATGCTGCTTGGTACAGAACTTGATTTATCTCGTCCAAACGTGATTCAATGATTTCTATTTCTCCTGTAACTGTTTGCTCATAGCTAACATGGTCATTCTCCAAAAGTTCTAATCTGCTATTCAATTGATTAAATTGATTGTTCAATTGTTGAACTTCTGATGCATTTAAGTCAATAGATTTATGATTGTCATTAACTTTACCTTGTAAAGCTTCATAATCTGCTAAAAATTGATCTACTTCTGCCTTTAGAGCCTCTAACTCTTTAGACAAGTTGCTTAGATCATTTTCTCCAACAGGTTCGATTGTTTCTTCTTCCTGTATCTCTTCTATCTGTTCCAAATCATCTCCACCAAGACAACCTGTAAAACTAGTCAAGCAAAATAGTAATGCTATCATTACGGCTTTGTTCATACCTCTCCTTAAATGTAGCTGTATTTATTATTTTGAATGTTTACTCAAGAAATCCCAAGCAATTTGGCCAGTATCTATCGTACCTTGAGTGCCTGGTTCAGATGAGACAGGGTCATCTTTTGCATATACATTATGTGTCCCTACATGAATTGTTACAAGGGCCACTTCGGCATCATTTTTACAATCTGTAAAACCTTGAATATTGTAATACAAAGATTCTTCACTTCTATCTGGAA
>NZKH01000071.1 GCA_002692465.1 Methanobacteriota archaeon
GAAATTATAGAAAATATGTTAAATTTATTACTTTTATTTTCATTAGTTAAATTTTCTGTTTTATCGAATTGATAGTATCCTAACCTCATTGCATTGAGTATTACTAATAATACCGAAAATTCGTGTGCTAAGACATTGAGCCATAATTGGTCATTTTTACCAGAAATTACAGAGAATACTAATAATAGCGTTAGTGAAATTGAAATAACCAAATTTTGAATTACAATATTTCTTGTTTTTCTAGACAATTCACATAATGAGGAAATAAGGTCAGGCCTTTCGGAAGGTATCATCACATCAGCAGAATCAAGATTTAATTGTTCTTTATTTCCAACTGAAATTCCAACATCTGCTTTTGCCATGGCTGCTGCATCATTAAATCCATCTCCAGCCATAAGTGTGATATGAGTTGTAGATCTTTGTTCCACCCAATTTACTTTTTCTTCAGGGGTTAAATCGCCCCTACAAATATTCACAGGAATACCTAAATCATTCGCCGTTTTATTAACAGATTCTTGATTATCTCCACTTAGTAATTCTACCTTTATATCTTGTTTATACAAATTTGTAATTAATTTAGTAGAATTTGGATTTAGTGTGTCAGAAGCAAATCCAAAAGCAGCGATTGCATTAGTTCCTTTTGTTAATATTGAAATTCCTGTGGCTTCAATATGTTCTAATTTTTCGAGAAGCTCTTTGGGTATTTTGTAACCCTGTTTTTTAATCCAATTTAAATTTCCAATGGCTACATTTTCTCCATTATATTTCCCAGTGATTCCTCCCTCTCCATCAATTAGGTTTTGAATTTTATAAGGTTGAATATTTTCTTCATTACTCTTGTCAATTATTGCTGATGCGTATGGGTGGTTTGAGGATAATTCTAAACCTGAAGAAATTCCAATAATTGTTTTCATTTTAGATCCTTTAGTCGATACAATTTGTGTTATTTGTGGGCGCCCTTCTGTTAAGGTTCCTGTTTTATCAAGTAATGCAAGATTGACTTTAGCTATCCGTTCTAAAACATCTCCTCCTTTAGCGATTACTCCTTTATTTGATGCCATTGAAATTGATATTGAATGGGGGATTGGTGCACAAATTAATAATGCGCAAGGACAAGCAGTAACCCATAATAGCAATATTATTTTGATTCTGCTACCATCCCCAATTATTGATTCAGGAATTACTAATGCAATAAAAATAGATCCAAAAAGTACTAGTGGAACCCACATATTAGTGAATAATTCTAAAATAGAATGTAAGCGAGTTGGCAATTCTTGATACTGTTTCGTTGTATCAATTAATTCACTTAAGCGTGTATTTGTTCCAGTTGCAGTTGTTTCAACAACTATGGGTCCGCGAGTTAGGATTAATCCTGCTTCAATAAAATCTCCTTTATTGAGGCTAATTGGTAACGCTTCTCCCGTAAGTGCAGATTTATTCACTAAACCTTCTCCAGAAATAATATTTCCATCCACTGGGATTATTTCGCCGGTTCTAATTTCTATTTGATCTCCACGATTTAATAATCCTATGGGGGTCATTCCCAAATTGTTAATTTTATTGAGGCTAGTGTTAGAGTCTAAAGAAGGTTTGAATGATTTAATTTTAATAATTTTTGAAACCTCTGTGGATTTTTTTACTAATCTTGCCTCATGTGGGATTCTGTTCAACCCTCCTTGCATGGAATCTCTTGCTTTTCTTATTGCTGAATTTTCTAAATTATTAGCTAATGCAATTAAAACAATAATCAGTAATGCTTCAAACCATGCATGTAGTAACATAGCACCTAAAATCGCCATTGAAATTAAAACTTCAAAACTTAATTGTAGCCTTTTAATGCTTTCAAATGATTTTTTTCTTAATTGTTTAGAACTAATTATGATTGCAGGTAAAGCAATAAGATATTGTAAATGGTATTCTAGTGAATCAATCGTGCCCCCTTTCGCTACAAAGAATTGAATTAAATACACAATTGGTAAAAATACTAATCCAATTAATCCGTCTAGCAATTGTTTTTGATCCGGTCGAAGTCCCCATTCACCACCTTTTGGTTTTATTGAAGTTTTTTTACCAAACACTTCATCCATAGATTTTTGAAATTCTTTTGTTAATTCTTCACAAATTTTAGTTGGAATTCTGATAAAAATGTCATCATCTTCAATTCTACTTTCCAGCACTCCTGGTTGAACATCTATTCTTTTTAATAATATATTTTCATTTAAGTTTGATTTTTCGATAGTCTTACTTGCTGAGGTATCTACAACTTCCCACCATTTTGAGTTGGGGGCATATCCTAAATCACAAAGCACCTTATTTACTTTGGAAATAGTTTGCAACTCAAGATCTATTTCAAATGTTACTAACGCAGTAGTAATTGAAACTTCTGTATTATCTATCCCCTTTAATGAATTCAGTGATTTTGTAATTTTAAGAGCACAATCGGGGCAATCAATTCCGAATACTTCCCATCCAACATTCCAAATTCCGCCTAGTGAAGAAGATAAACTAGAATCAACTACTTTGGAATCAATTATTTCAGATGAACCTTTTTCATTTAAATTATTTTTATTAACAGAATTAATTACAAATGAAATCAAATATAGGATTATTGTGAGGGGTAATAAATAAATTGCTGCCCAAGCGTAATAAATTGTTGAAATACCTTCCATGTAATTTCGATCCGATTGTGAATATACCAAGTCATAATAAGATATTGCAGAACATAATATTGTAAAAATTAATAATTTCAGTGAAATTACGGTTATCTTATCAAAAAATAAGGAAAAATTCACGTAATTAGAATTTTCAAAATCTTCTTCAGTAACTATTATTGCAACTTCAACATCATTTTCCTTTCTAACCTTTTCAACTTTTTTAGGAATAATTGTTGGCCCCGAATTAATTTGATTATCCTCTTCAAGAAATAAAAAATCATCGTGATAATCCGAGTCAGACACAGGACTGCGAATACAATCAAAGCATTAATTATTCTCTGAGTTTTAATAAATAATTAAAATAAATTTTTCAATTGGAAAATTATTTTTCCAATTGAATTTTTTTAGATGATTCGAGGTGCCGAGGGCAGGATTCGAACCTGCGAACCGCTAGGGAGAGGATCTTGAATCCCCCGGAGTTGACCGCTTTCCTACCTCGGCAACATCCATACTCAAAGTTTTATACATTTCAGCCTTGTTGTTTAATGAATAATTCATAACCCGTCATGTTTTGTTAAGGATTGTCAGGCATGGGGGGAGACGAGCAGATGGACAATTCTATTGATTCTAATTTAGCTAAGCAAATAGAGGAAGAACTTCATGCAGTATTACGTAGACAAATTAATAGAAGTGGACCAGTACCTCTTCCTCGGAAAGATTTTTGGAAAAAAATTTCAGAACTTTGTAATTTTTTGGAAGTGGAAGTCAATCGATTAGGTAAGGCTGAAGGCTGGAGTTTACGTACTCAGGCAGCCGCTAAAAGGCAATCAAATATTCGTAGAGCCGCTTCAGAATTGGCTAGAAAGCGTCTAGTTTCAATGTTAGAACATTCTACTACTAATTTATTTAATGCAAATCCATTTCCAGGAGATGGGATAATTAAATTTCAAGGAATAGAATCTATGGATTGGGGTAAACACGATTCAAATGAAAGGGCTTTTTATTTACAAGTTGAGGATTTGATTCGTAAGTTTAAAGCAGAAATTAATTGGGAAAAAATTCAGTTTGGTGTTTTAGGTAATTTTGATAATGAAAATCTCAAAGTACCTGTGGGAACTACACAACTTGACGATTTTATTGATGAAGAGTTTACTAAAGATGGTGCTCCAGAATTATTTTTTGTTGAAACAGAAACTGAACAAGAAATTATGGATGATTTTGAGGATGATGAAGAAAGAATAGCTAATGCAGAAAACTTTACGGAATCTTTAATGGAACAACCCATACAAACTGTTAATGAAGAAATTGAAAATTCAAAAATTAAATCTATTTTAAGAATTAGAATAATTAAGGACGATGAAGAACCTTTTTTAGATCCAGAGGGTAAAGAACTAATCTTAACAATTGGAGATATTCATCAACTTGATGAAGCATTTGCTAATATGCTAATTGATTTAGGCTTTGCAGAATTAGCAGAACTCTAAACAACACTTCTCATTGCTAATTCAATACTTACTGAATCAGGAATCGCAATTCTTGCAATTTGTCTTAGAGCAACTTCATCTTTATTTGTAGCTAATTTAACTTCTAGAAGCCTTTTGTGGATACGAATTTCCCAATGATCATAGGTTTCGCATCCTTCTCCATCTGGAGATTTCCTACATGGCACCACCAATCTACGTGTTGGTAGAGGTATAGGTCCTCTCATAGCAACCCCAGCATTATCACAAATGGCTTTGATGTGAGTACAAACCTCATCAACGTCTTTATGTTTCTCGCTGGTTAATTTTATGACGGTGATACTGGCCATTTCCAAATCACCTTCATTTATCTAAATTATTTCTTTTGAATAGCGATACACATACCAGCAGCAACAGTTTTACCCATATCTCTGATAGCGAATCTACATAATTCAGGGAAATCATCTTTAGTTTCAATAGCCATTGGTTTTGTAGGTTGGAACTTAACAGTCGCAGCATCTCCAGTCTTTAAGAAAGAAGGAGTAGAACCATCTTTTAGATTCTTCATTAACTCTACAAATTTAACAGCTACTTGGCTTGTGTGGCAGTGGAATACAGGAGTGTATCCAACAGAGATCGCTTTAGGGATATCCATAATTTGGATATTACCCACAAATGTTTCATCATGTCTTACGTATACAGGAGCTTTATCTGAATATCCTGCAACATCTCCTCTTCTAATGTCTTGAACTGAAAGTCCACGGCAGTTGAAACCAACATTATCTCCTGGTTCAGCTTTATCTACTATTGTGTGGTGCATTTCAATTGATTTAACTTCAGCACTTTTACCACTTGGATTGAAAATAACAGTTTTACCAGAGTTTAGAACTCCAGTTTCAACTTTCCCTACTGGTACTGTTCCTATACCACCAATTTTGTAAACATCCTGAATTGGTAATCTCAATGGTTTATCAATCGGTTTTGGTGGCATATTTACTGCATCAATAGCTTCGAAAAGTGTTGGTCCTGAATACCAAGGTGTATTTTCTGATTTATTGAAAATATTATCTCCATTTAATGAAGAACATGGAATCATTGGAACATCTGCAGGATTAAAACCAGCGACTTTTAGCAAGTTACTAACTTCATCACATGCTTGTTTATACTTATCTTCTGACCAATCAACACCAGAAATATCCATTTTATTTACATTAACAATTAATTGTGAAACACCTAATACACGTGCTAGGAACGCATGTTCCTTTGTTTGTGCATTTACACCATCATTAGCAGCACATAGCAGTACTGCAGCATCAGCTTGACTTGCTCCAGTAATCATGTTTTTAACGAAATCTCTGTGTCCCGGTGCATCTATGATAGTCCAGTAATAGTTTGGTGTAAAGAATTCTTTATGAGCAACATCAATTGTAATTCCTCTTTCCCTTTCTTCTTTCAATCCATCCATTACATAAGCTAGACCAAAACCTGCTTTTCCTTGTTCACTAGCAAGTTTTTCATTTTTTTCAATTACGTGTTGTTCAATGTGACCACTATCTAACAATAGACGTCCTACTGTCGTTGATTTTCCATGATCTACATGACCAATAAACACCATGTTTAGGTGCGTTTTGCTTTTATCTTCCCATTGTGACGGCATCTTTTATCACTCCTTAGCAGGCAGTCCGACAATAAACCTATATATGAAAGAAACTATTGTTAATTTGTTAAATATTAATCATTTGAAAGTTAAACGGATAGTGAATTTTTTAACATTTGCTTCATTTCTTTCAGTATTAACTATTTCCACACTCCATGGTCCCGGATAATATTTTCTAACATGGTAACTGCCTGAAATTTCCTCAAGGACACAGAAGTCGTTCCCAGTATCACATTCAAAACTCGCTGTACCTTGACGCTGTTCAGGTGCATCACTAGATGTATTTGAAACATCTTTGGGTTCTTTTGTTTTGTTATAAACATAAATATCTAGATTTTGATCGGCTGCACCATCACCAAAAACAGAACCATCTGGGTCTTTCTTTTCATATGTTAGTTCAAAAGAAATTCTTTTTACTTTGTTAGCTGATGGAGAATCTTCATAAATTGCATTGTATTCAAATTCAATAGTTGGATCATCACCAGATACATTTCTACCTACTGTAAAGTCAGTCCATTCTCCAACATAGTTAACATAGACCGTAACTTCATCGGAATCCTTTAATCCTCTATCATCTGTTACTGTTAATTGTATTTCCCATTTTCCTGGAGATTTATCTTTCCAAGTGTATGTTTCTCCGGTGGCATCAACATCATTAGTTGAATCGCCATCGCCATCAGCATCAAAATTAACGTCTAAATCCCATTCGTATTTTGACAAATAATGGTTAGGGTCATCGTGGCCACTAGCAGAACCATCTAACAATACATCAATAGTAGCATCAATTTCGCGGTCATTATTTTCCTTTTCCTCACAAATGAAATAAAGATAAAATTCTTTTGAAGAGTCAGATGTTTCTTCACCTTCACAATCATCAACTCCCATTCTTGATCCTGCATCTGCTTCTGGACGAACAGAATCCTTAGGAATCACTTCAATTTCTGTTGTTTTTGTTTGGCTAAATTGGCCATCTTCAACTGTCAAGGTCACCACATAGGTTCCTTCAACATTATATTCCCATGTTACTTCACTTCCTGATTCTTCTCTTTGGATTCCGTCACTATCATCAAAATCCCATAAAAATATAAGAGTGTCACCATCTCTATCTATTGTTGCACTTGCGTCAAAAGTAATTGTTTCTTCTGCTTTAATTGCGCCACTAGGGCTAATTTTTAATGAAATCTCAGGCGGTTGATTTGAAGCAAATGTTTCAGTACATCCAGAAAAAGCAATGCTGCACATTGCAAAAATAATAAACAAAGAAGTCGCCTTTTGCTTCATTCTAACATGCCTCTCTGAACATACATCCCACAATAAACCTGCGATTATTTGATTGATTTTAAATCATCTATAATTGTATGGATTTAACTTCTAAGAATTCTTCTAAACCTTGTAACCCTAGTTCTCTTCCATTTCCTGACATTTTGTATCCACCAAATGGGGCACTTACATTGAAATGTCCACCATTTACACTAACTTGGCCAGTTCTCATTTCTTTTGCAAAATTAATAGCTTTCTCTTGACTTGCAGACCACACAGCACCAGAAAGCCCATAGATTGAATCATTAGCAAGTGAAAGTGCTTCTTCTTCAGATTCATATGTTGCAATTACTAGAACAGGGCCAAAGATTTCTTCTTTCCAAATTGTCATTTCAGGGGAAACATCTGCAAAAACAGTAGGCTTTACGAAAAATCCAGAATCTAAATTATCTGGCATTCCCAAACCACCAGAAAGTAATGTTGCTCCTTCATTAATTCCAGTTTGAATATAATTTGAAACACTCTCTTGTTGCTTTAAACTAACCATGGGGCCACATCTTGTGTTTTCGTCTAATGGATCTCCAGCGGTATATCTTTCAATTCTACTTATTATCACTTGACATACTTCTTCTTTCATTTCTGATGGAATGATTAATCTTGTTAATGCGGAACAAGTTTGTCCTGAATTTTGATAACAACCACTAATTGCCATTTTTCCAACTAATATTGGATCAGCATCTTTTAGGGCAACATTCGCACTTTTTCCACCTAATTCTAATGTCACTCTCTTTACTGTAGGTGCAGCAGCTTGGCTAACGCGTATTCCTGCATTTGTTGAACCGGTAAATGAAACCATATCAACACCAGAATGTTTTGACATGTATTCTCCTATTTCTGAACCATGCCCACTAACCAAGTTGAAAACTCCTTTTGGAAGCCCAATCTTATCCATAATTTCTGCTAATAAAAATGCATTTAATGGCGCTTCTTTACTTGGTTTAAGAATCATTGTACAACCTGCTGCTAATGCTGGAGCCACTTTTCCAATTATTTGATGTAAGGGGAAATTCCACGGAGTAATAAAAGCGCATACTCCAATAGGTTCTTTTACAATTAATGAATTTCGAACTTCTTCTTCCCATTCAAAATTTTCGAGAATTTTAGCATAGGACCTTGTAACAACTCTTGGAGTTCCAACCATTGCCATTCGGCTATATTCTATTGGAGTTCCTACTTCTGCAGTAATTGTTTGTGCAAGTTCTTCAGTACGTTCTTTTATTTCATTCGATAATGAATTAAGAATGTTTATTCTCTCTTCAATACTACTTTTAGACCAAATTGGAAATGCTTTTTTTGCAGCACTTACAGCTAAATCAACATCAGAAGTTCCCCCTGCAGGGACTTTTCCAATAATTTGTTCGTTTGTGGGGTTTGTAACTTCAATACCTGTAGTACTACTTGGCATAACCCATTTTCCATCGATATACAATTTTTCATATACCTGCATAAAGAGTGCGAATGTGCTTGATTATTTGAGTCTCACTAAATATGGATTTAAATTAATTCCAAAAAATTTTCAGGAGGCCTTCCAATAATCGTCTCTTTTTCGGATAAAAGTAGTGGTCTTTCAATTAATTTTGGATATTTTGATAATAATTCTATAACGTATTTTTTATCATTTAGATCTTCCTTATTTATCTTTAATTCTTTGAATAATTTTTCTTTAGTTCTTACAAGTAAAATTGGTGAGTCGGAAAAATTATTCACAATTTTTTCCATTTCTATTTTTGAAATTTGTTCATCGAGATATAATATAGTTTCAAATGTAATATTTTTATCTTCTAATAATTTCTTGCCTTGCCTTGATTTTGAACAACGGGGGTTATGGAAAATTTTCAATCGCATTTTTTTCACATCAGAAAGGTGCCGGATTTAGTATCTCTTGTCCATTCATATAGGGTTGTAATACGTCAGGAATTTTTATTCTACCGTCTTCTAATTGATTTTGTTCCATAATTGCAACAAGTGCTCTACTTGTAGCAACTGCTGTTGAATTTAATGTATGTACTGATGAATTTCCTTCAGGAGTTCTATATCTCATTTTTAATCTATTAGCTTGATAATCAGTACAATTTGAGCAAGAAACAATTTCTTTGAATTCATTTGGTCCAGGTAACCATGCTTCTAAATCATATTTTTTACTTGCAACAGTCCCCATATCACCAGTACAAATATTTACAACACGGTAATGAATATTAAGGGAATTCCATAAATCTATACAATTTTTTAGCATATCTTCATGATGCCCCCATGATTTTTCTGGGTGACTAATGATAATTTGCTCTATTTTTGTAAATTGATGAACTCTCCAGATTCCCTTGTCTGATTGCCCATGTGCTCCGACTTCACGTCTAAAACAAGGAGAAACTCCAACTAATTTAATTGGAAGTAAACTAGGTTCAATGATTTCATCCATAAACATTGCAGTTAGTGGGTGTTCACTTGTCGCAATCATATAGTATCCATCAGGTTCCACTCCATACATTACGGTTTCAAAATCAGCCAAATCAGTTACTCCTTCGTATGCTTTACGATTCATCATTGTTGGAGGATGCATTAAAGTGAAATTCTTTTTTGTCATAAAATCTACTGAATAAGATTGTAAAGCCATTTCTAATCTTGCTAAATCTCCTTTAAGGAAATAAAATCTACTACCTGTAATTTTTGCTGCCCTAGGTAGTTCTGCCCAATTATTCATTTCTAATAGTTCATTATGAGTTCTTGGTTCAAATGAGAAGTTTGGTTTATTCCCATGTTCAGAATGTAATGTATTCCCCTCGTCATCGTCGCCTATGGGAACATCTTCATGTAATATGTTTGGGATAGACATTCTTATTAAATCACGATTTTCTTTTAATTCATTAGCTAATTTATCTAATTCATCAATCTTATTTCCTAAACTTTTAACATTTGAAAGAAGTTTTTGCATTTCATCATTATTTCCTGATTTTTTGGCGTCTGAAATTAATTTTGCAGTATCATTTCTTTCTTTTCTAGCTAAACTTTGATCGTATACAGCCTTTCTCCATTCTTCATCTAATTTAATAACTTCATCAATATTATCATGAGGCAAACCTCGTTTATCATGATCGGCTTTAATGACATTTGCATTATCTCTGAAGTCGCTAATATCTAACATGCTCTGGCTATCCGAATCTGCCTTTTGGCTTCAAACCTACGCAAGATTATTCAATTAAAATGAAATATTGAATTCCAAAGCACTAATTCCGAGTAATAGAATTGTAGAGATTAAATATCCAAGAATAGCTCCACTGTTTAGTAGCGGTAATCCTGCTTGTGGCTTTCCTAATGCAACATAACCCATTAAAATGAAATAACCACATAAACCACCTATCATTGTTAGAATACCAACCCAAAGTGTGGCATCTGCCCCTAAAATAATTGTTCCTTCAGGTAACCAGGTAATTGCTGAGATTACTAAAATCCCAGGGAAAATAACATCTCCTAAACCCATAAACATCGCATCTGTTCCTTTTTCTTTCTTTTTACGAGGTTTATCTGTCCTAACACCCTTTTCTTCTCCGGATCTAATAATTACGGATTCTGGAACTTCACGAGAAACTTCTAATTTTTCTCGGTCCCTCATAGTGTCTTGTTCATCAAGGAATGAATAATTTTTCTCTTGTGGGGCAACTAACAATATTGGTAATTTTAGATTAACCATTGTATCTGCTAAATCAAGCATATGTTTTGATTTGTATACGGCCCATGCATCATATATTGCAGCCATAATCATAAAAATAATAATTAGCCATGGAACAAATGAAATTCCTAACATTGCAACTACTCCCGCACCAACTAAGATTCCAACAAGATTTACTACATACCACTCAGGTCTTATGTAAAGCATAATCATTAGTAGTATAGACAAACAAAAACCAATCAAGAAAGCCCATTCATTTACAAGTTGAAATTGGCTTTCACTAATGTTTACATGTTTCCATTCATTATTTGTTTGTAAAATAACTACAGAATCTACAGAATTGATTGAGGTATTTGATAATGCTAAATTCACATTTTCTTCAAAATTGATTGACATATTTATTTGTTCAACTAAACTGCTGCTTCTGAACATTCTAAAATTACTTTCATCTACTACGAATAATTCATCTTGTGCAAAATTGTTAAAATTAGCCAATAAAACTGATTTAATTGAACCGTTAAAAAATCCCGTATCTAGCTTCATTCTTGTTTCTATTTCGGGAATAGAATTAATTTCAGTATTAATATTCCAAGCAGTTAAATTTCCATTTTCATCCCCTAAAACTAACAATTTTTGTTCAAAATCAAAATCTTGCCATAAAGAAGACCCAAATGTTACTGCAGTAATTTTTGAATCATATGATTTTTCAAATTCAATAGTAAAATTACTATTTTCATTTGGTAAGTTTAGTAGTGCAAATCGGTTTTCAGTAACCCAAATTAACTGATTATTATTTGTGCTCCAAACACTAATTGTACTTTCATTAATGATGAAATTAGGGATACTATAACTTTCATTTGAACCGATTCCCCTCAATTCATTATTTGTATTGATATACCAATCACTATTATTTGAATTAAATCCAAATATACAATCAATATTTTTATTTAATTTTGTAGAAACATCAAAATCATTGTCAATTTTCATAAATTGTTGACCATCGCATACAATTATACCATCTGAAAATTTTGAAAAATTCAAAGATTCTTTATTTGATTCAAAAACAATTCCTTGATGTAACATATTTATTGGGGCAATTCCAGAATCACTGTAAGCATTAGAAAAAGAATAAAATGCATATCCTGCAATATCGCCTGTCGTTTTATTCACAAGTTTTTGTGATGCATAAAAACCATCATTATGTTGATGTATCATTTCATATATTGTTGATGTTGAATCAAATTCTAAAGGTTCTGGAGTTTCTGAAATCACCAGATTAGTTAGTGGGATTGTAGCATAGCATAGCGCAATAAATAAAATACCTAGAATTCCATACTTTATTATCCATTCTTTCTTCTTCTTTGCTAAGTAAATAATTGCAGCTGTAAAAATCAAAATAAATGCAAATTCCATTAAAACATTTCTTGCTTGACTTGCTCCAGCTTCCCCAAATGCTCTAAATTCAGGCTTATCATAAAATGGCTGAATGAGAATACCAATTAAAATTGTAATTACAAACATTACAGCCATTCCAAGCATTGATTGCCATTGATCTTTCATTGCCCCTAACATTTCTTTGATTTGAGAAGTAGGACGCAAAGATTCTCCCTCCATGAACCTGCTTTAGTAGTCTCCTCTATCAGTCTGTCTAAATTATAATGCGTTATAGTCAGAAACCTCAATATCTCAATTGTATTGGGTGACTTGTTAGAGAATGGATGCAATTGAATGGTTAGAATCTTTGCGAAAACAGGGAATGAAACTAGGATTAGAAAATACTAAGAAATTATTGCAAAGATTAAATGATCCTCAAAATGATTTTCCTTCAATTCATGTTGCAGGTAGTAATGGTAAAGGCACCATTTGTTCTATTTTGTCAAATACATTTACACTGAATGGCATAAAAACAGGATTATTTTCTTCACCCCATTTATGTAATGTGGAAGAAAGGATACGAATTAATGGATTACAAATTTCTAACTCTTTATTTGTAGCTAATATTGAAAAATTATATTCCGTTTGTGAAATAGAACCAAAAATTATACCAACATTTTATGAGGCAACATTTCTTATTGCAATGATTCATTTTTCATCATCAAAAATTGAACGTGCAATAATTGAAACAGGCCTTGGTGGAAGATTAGACGCTACAAGGTTGGTAAATGCAGATTGTTGTATTTTAACACAAATTTCATTAGAACATACAAAAATTCTTGGAAGTACTATATTAGAAATAGCAACTGAAAAATCTGCAATTGCAAGAGATGGAATACCTTTAATTTCGATTTGGAATGAAGACGAAAAGGTTCGTAAAGTAATTTCAGAATCTGTGAATTCACCTAAACTAATTGAGTGGTATAAACCATTGCCGAATGAAAGTATGAAGGGTGAAGCAGTAGGTTTAGCTAACTTGGCTATGGAAAAGATGGGTTTAGTTTTCAAATGCGATGAACCAGCAAAACGTACTGTTTGGCCTGGAAGGATGCAAAGAATTGAAGATTCTAATGGCTTAGAAATTTTATTGGATTGTGCACATAACCCTAGTGGTATTTGTAGAGCTTTTGATGAAATATTATCTAATCATCATAGTATTCAAAATATCATATTAGGGTGTACTGAGCAAACAGATTTTGAAGGTTTTTTAAAACCTATAATTGATTACGTTAGAATTAA
>NZKH01000072.1 GCA_002692465.1 Methanobacteriota archaeon
ATGGAGGATTTTGATTCGGATGGCTCCACAAGAAATAGAGGGGGGGAGGCAGACTGGGCGTGGGCTATTTCGAGAGAATCTGAAACCAGATGGTTTTCAATTCCAAATCTTGAAAGAATTGAAGAACCAGAACGCATGACTCAAGAAGGCATTACAGATTGGGATCAAAAAGAAAACGCCATTTGTATAATCAGAGCAAGGCTATTGGAACCTGAAAAAAAATTTTCATTGCCAGTAGGTTCTTGGATTCCAAAAACCCCACCATATGCTATGCCAAAATTACCCACACTATTGGATGAAGATTATAGTTGGACCTTAGCCACATTTCATGATGATAAACATAAAATTAAACCCCAACAACCCATTATTGCAGAAATTGAACGAAGGTTGGGGATTAACTTACTTCTTGAAGCCGCTGCATGTGATGGAATAATTTTGGGAGAAACAGGATTACTTTCAAGAGAAATAAATCCATTCCCAATAAAAATTTTACAATATTGGATAAAGACAATTCACCCAAAATTAACTGAGAAAAGCCAAAAAGAAAGATTTGAATTCCTTTTAGATGAATTAGGCATCACAAATCGTTCGAGAAGAAAGCGTAGGACCTCCGGAGAACAAGCAACATGGAGCAAATTCAAATTAGATTGGAATAATTCTAAATGGATTGAAAATACAACATCTAATGATTTGTTTTTTGATAATTCCCAAATTAGAAAAAATGCATTAATGTCAATAATCGAATGGGCTATGAATGATTCCAAGGGAGTTCCTCTTTCAATACAATGGCCTAGAAACATTAAACTTTCAGCAATTGATTCTGATACAATCCTTAGATACCCTGCATTAAGGATAATAATTATTGAAAAATGGGAAGGCACTAAACCCAATCTAATATTAAGAGAAACAAAACAATCTAATTTACCTTTAATGAATTTGCACCTCGGAAGAGGTGTAATTTTGCCAATTAGTGTAGAAATATCTGCTGTTCAAAAAGAAAAAACTATTGTAGAAGAAAATTATACAATTCCACCCATCTTAATGAAATTAATAAATAAATCACGAATTGAAATAAATGTAAAGGATTCAAATCTAATCATTGAATGTTGTAAACAATTTCCTAAAGGCAATGAATTTGAAGCAAACAAATTAGAATCCGAACATCCATTAGAATCTTGGATAATTACCCCTTCAAATCTAAGATGGTTGCGTTGGCAACGAATATCAAAAAGATTAGACCAGCATTGGGTAGAATTATTATCTCCTGAATTAATCCCAATTGATTTTATTGGGGAAATTGCATTAAATGCACCCAATAAATGGAAATTGAAATCAAGAAAAATACTAATTTCAAAATTACAAAACGATCCTGATTCTTCACTAACATATAGAAAAATTTTGCTAAAAGGTTCGGAAGAAGAAAAGGCATGGTGGTTTTCTTGTTTAATTTCATCAGCACCATGGTTAGCTCCATCGATTAGAATAAATTTAATCAAAGTTGGATTAATTCCGTGGATTAATCTAAACCAAAGACTATCATTAGGAGATTTTAATGATGTTTTAAACATACTCAATTGGATGCAGAATTTAAATGAAATTGATGGGAAATGGGCCAAATTACTATCAAATAAGGAAACTTCTGAAGATGATTCTGAAGTAAAAACATGGATTTCACTAATGTCAAAATTAAATCACAACACCAATTTGACTTTTGATGAAGTTTCTAAAATCATTTCAAAAACAGATATTGAATGGTGGGCGCCATTAGCAGAAGAATTGCTAAAAATTTGTATTGAGAGTTCGAAAGGGAGGGCCTGGTTAGAATCTGAAAATATCTCATGGGCAGCTGCAATCTTAAGAACGCCTGGCGAAATACACCAAATACCGGGTTATGGAGAAATAAAACACCCAGGATGTAATGATGACTTGTTAGAATTATTATTACAAACATTAAGCAAAATGGATTTGGCAAAAGATTCAGTGGGAATACAACAATTATTAGATCTTAAAAATTCCTTAGAGTTCATTAGAAAAGGTATTTTACCAACCATTGGGAACTCTCATAAGCACGTTGGTTGGTTAGCTCAACCAATAAAATTATGGCCAGATACAAATTTACTAATTGATTTTAATGGTGATGAAAACGTTTCAAAAAGAATTCTAAGCAGGAAAACAGGATTCCATACTAATTTGAAAAATTCACCTCAATCAAAAATTTCTTGACAAAGAATTCAAATGCTACTACTTTTACAGGCTTTTACCACACTGCAACATCGCATGGATTTCTGCCCCTCGCCGGATGGAAATATGATATGTCGATACCAAGTTGTGGTACGTCTGTATCGAAGAACATGGTGATCTTTTGAAATGATCCTTGTTGCAAAAACAGACAATAGTGGCTACGAATGGGTCCCCGCCGGACTTTAGAATGATGGTTGGACAACCCCGTAGTCCTCAATGCCCTGGTGAATGGGTCAGGCCCCGGAGGAAACTATGAAGCAGGCCGTTAGTCATCAGGGCCCCAAATTTGCTACTATTTATCCAAAAACTCAAGTGTAATCCCAATATGAGTAGTTCAATGGCAAGGCCGTTTAAGAGAGGTTTGCTTGGAGGAACTTTTGACCATTTTCATAAAGGTCATGAGAAATTAATTCTAAATGCTCTTGAAAAATGTGATTTTCTGGAAATTTGGATTACTTCTGACAATATTGCATCTAAAAAAATTGGTGGAGTTCAATCATTTGAAGAACGTAATTCTTTCTTAAATGAATGGATAAAAATAAAAAGTGAATCTGGAGAATTAATGGATGCTGGAAAAGATAGAATCTTAACAAAAAAGCTAGAAGACAAGGTAGGACCTGCAGAATGGAGAACAGACTGTGATGCAATAATTTGCACCATAGAAACATTTCCTGCCTGTGAAAAAATCAATTCTACTAGAATTAACTCGGATTTACATCCATTAAACATAATTAAAGTAGAGCATTTACTAACCGAAGATGGAACTGTTCTATCCAGCAGTTTAATTAGAAAGGGCATATACACTAGAGATGGGAAAAAATGGATTGATGAATCACAAGTTTCTAAAAATTTACAAATGCCAAGAACAATTGAAAATACACTTAAGAAACCATTTGGAACTTTGTTTAAAGGGCCTGAAGAAGATACCTCAATTGCCATCTCGAAATTAAAAAAAGAATTAAATTTAGAAAAACATGGAGGGAAAATTGTAGCAGTTGGTGATGTTTGTGTTTCAGCATTAAGAAACAGTGGAATAATTCCTGATATTGCTGTAATTGATGGGAGAACAAAAAGGCAAGATTTACCTGAAGATTTAATTCCAAAAATTCAAGGTTATGATGAAATCATTAATTGTAAAAATCCTGCCGGGCAAATTACTTCAGAATTTAGTAATTGCTTAATTTCTGCAGCAAAGTCGGAACATAAAGTTATGATTAAGGTCGATGGAGAAGAAGACTTAGCGCCGATAATTTTACACCTTTATTTACCATTAAACGCTTACGTAATTTATGGGCAACCTAACGAAGGAATTGTAATTTGTATTTCAGATGAAAAAGTAAAACTGAGATGTAAATCAAGATTTGAAAGTTTTATTTCAAATTAACTTTCATTTACTTCTAAAGCTTGAGCATCTGCCAATTTACCAAATGCCCAACCAAATACCACAAAGGGGGCTGCAACTGCATATACACCTGCATCTACCCAACCACTATTCAGAATACCCCAAGTAACATAAAAAGAAACTCCAATTAAAATACACCACAAAGAAACCGTCTTCCTAACCCCTCCCGGATTAGAAATATCAACCAAAGCTGGCCAAAAATCTGATCTAATATTCATTAACCAACCTTTAATTCCTCCATCAACATTTGATGATATCCCTCTTATTGCTAATAAATTAACAATAACGCAAAGAATAATAAAAATTCCATCACTGTATAGTCTAAAATCTGGATTTGTTGTTTGATAATCACCACCAATCAAACCGATTGAAAGTAAACTAGACCATACAACCTTATCCCCTGTAGGTGTAGCCATCTTTAATATATTAAGAAACCACAATAAAATTCCCCAAATTGAAAGTACAAATAACCAACCTGAAATTCTTTTACTAGGTACCAAAAAACCAGTTGTTCCTTCGTCCGCTACTTCACTCATTAAGCCCTGCGACTTAGCAACTTGGTTTAACAATTGTCAAAGTCTTGATTGTAATCTAAATTTTCCTTGCACTACTGGAATCATACCAGGATCAGCATTACGCATAATTTCTGACGCTTCAATTGTGACTGGAATGCAGCTATTAATTTCCTTACTTCTTCCATACCTTCCACGACTTACTGTTTTGGCGCTAATTAAACCTAACATATCTAAATTTGATATCAAATCTGTAACTCTTCTTTGTGTTAAAAAGTTAACACCTGCGAATCTACAAGATTGCTTGTAGACTTCATAAACTTCACCTGTAGCAATATTGTTCAAACCATTTTGCTCATTAATTAATACTGAAAATAGAACTAATTTTTGTTGGAATGGTAATGTCGCAATCACAGGAGTGATTTGATCACATTCAATTTGATTTTGAGCCATCCTTACATGCCTTTCACAAACCTTTGTTGAACCTTCTTGATCAGCTTTTTCTGTTGAAACACGTAGTAAATCAAGTGCTTTACGAGCATCTCCGTGTTCTTGAGCTGCTAAAGCAGAGCAAAGTTGGATTACTCCGTTTTCTATAACTCCTTTTGAAATCCCGATTTCAGAACGTTTTCTTAAAATGTCCTCTAAGTGGCTGGCTTTGTAAGGAGCAAATACAACATCCTCTTGGCCAAGCCTACTTCGAACTCGAGGATCTAAATATTCAGTGAATGTCAAATCATTACTAATCCCAATAACACAGCTTCTTGCATTATTTAGATCTGCATTAAGATTGGTAAGATTGTAAAGTAAATCATCACCTGATTTTTTGACTAAATGATCTATTTCATCTAGAACAATTACGTGAACTCCGCCCATTGCATCCATTCTTTTTACTAATTTTCCAAATACTCTATCTGTTGGCCAACCAGTGAAAGGTATCTTCTCTTCAAAATCTTCTATCAATGAATTTCCTAAATGAGCGAGCACTCTATATTGAGTGTCTACATTCCTACAATTTAGAATTAAAGGATTTACAACCCTGCCCAATTCATTCCCCTTAGCAATAAGTTGGTCACAAATAAATCTGATAACAGCAGTCTTTCCCGCACCAGTAACACCATACAAAATCATGTTAGATGGAATATGACCTTTCAAAGCTTCAACAAGATTAAAACCAATTGATTCTATCTCCGAATCCCTATGAGGTAATTCATTTGGAACGTGACTATGTCTAAGAAGTTCTTTATCAATAAATAATGAGGGTTCATCAAGTGCTGAATCAAAAATATTTTTTGTCAAAAAACTTCCCCCATGACATAATACATGTTTTTCCGGCTCCAACACAGGTGCGTGCTGGCAGAGCCTACACCGAGGCCATGTAATAAGCCTAACCGATAATAAAAATTTGAAGTCTGAATTGTTGTAGTAAATATGTTTAAAAAGCATTTTAATTTTGATTTAAAAACTTATCTTGTTTTTAGCAAAAAATAACATTTACAAAATCTTTAATCTACCATCAAACCACTCAAATTTTTGTTCATCGCGAACCTGTAATACATTGTCAGGCAAGTGTGGTAAATCATTTGAAAGATAAGGTTTCTTTCCACTATTAATGTCATCAGCATAGTGGTGGGTAGCCAAAAACATAGTTTTGGGGTATTTGTTTGCCAACTCAGAAAGTGTTTCCGGTCTAAAGTGAGTAGGCACCACAACATTGTCAGGCACACCTAATTCAATAACGACAACATCACATTCATTCACGCGGGATTCTATCGATTCACAAGGCCCAGAATCTCCAGTATGCATTATTCTAAATCCACTTTTATGAGTGAGTACATAGCCATGAGGATCTACAAATTCATCATGAATTACTTCAAACCTTTCAAAAGTCCAATTTTCAACTCCTAAAACATCTCCAGAAGGTTCTTCATTTACAATTACATTTTTCTTCATTCTATCTGTTAATGAACCGGGGTAAGCTAATTCACATAAATTGCTTAATTTCTCTCTACCTTCAGAAGGACAATGTACATTTAAAATAATATTCGAACCTCTATCTGAGATGTATTTTTGATCTAAAATTAAAAATGGAAAACCAAAAACATGATCTCCGTGCCAATGTGTAATCATGATTGTCTTGATTTCGCTTGGAGTTAATTCCCTTCTTCGTAAACTAGCAAGTACTGTTGGCGGTGAATCAATTAATATTTCTGATTCTATCAGCAATAATGAATGGTAACGACCTTGGGGAAGAAATGCATTTCCCGTTCCGAGAAATTCAAACCTGACCATGTTCATGACAGCACCCAATCACATATTGGTTTGACGGAAACTATTACTCAAATTAATACGGATTATATACGGGTTAATGTTCGGCGGAATTATTGAAGTGGAATTATGAGTAAAGACTGGAGCATGAAAAATCCATACATGACCACAATTAGTGAAAAAGACATACTAAATGGCCCTGGAGCAACTAAAGAAACTCGCCACGTTAGCATATTACTTGGCGATAGTGGATTAAATTACAAAGTGGGTGATGCAATAGGGATTATAGCAGAGAATCCTGAAGATGTCGTGAATAAACTTATTGAGTTATTAGGCTTTAATGCAGAAAAAGAAGTAGAATCACACTCTGGAACCACAACATTGTACAATGCATTAAAAAAGGATTATGAAGTTCATAGATTGAACAAGAAATTTGTTAAAGCATTACCAGATTTATTTTCTAATGAATCAAACACTGTAGAAATACAACTAGTAAAAAGTGAACGTACTAATTTGACCAATAACACTTCGTCTACATGGGAATTTGAAAATAATTCTAATAGTCTACCAAAAAATTACCCCACTCAAAGTTCAAATAATCCCTTAGCTAAAATTGAAACAATTACAAAAGATAATGATTCTATTGAAGATTATATTTGGTCTAGAGATTATGTTGATGCCTTGCAAGAATTTCCTTCATTGAATTTCGATTCACCTGAACAATTCTTTTCTTATCTTGACAAATTAAAGGGTAGATTGTATTCTATTGCATCATCACCTGATGCTCACCCTGGTGAAGTTCAATTAACCATTGCAATAGTGCGATATAACCATCATGAACGTGACCGGGCAGGATTATGCACTGGTTATTTGGCTGACGAAGTCGAAGTTGGAAAAACTAAATTTGGAGTATATATGTCTCCAACAAAATCATTTGTGCTTCCCAAAGATGGCTCTACCAATATTATCATGGTAGGACCGGGGACAGGAATTGCTCCATTCAGAGCATTTATTGAACAAAGAGAATTTGATAAGTCCACTGGAAAGAATTGGTTATTCTTTGGCGATCAACACGAGGCTACTGAATATTATTACAAAGATCAAATAGAATCTTGGTTAGATAATGGTACATTATTCAAATATACAACTGCATGGTCTAGAGATCAAGCAGAAAAAATTTATGTTCAAAACAGAATGCTTGAAAATGCCGAAGAAATATGGGAATGGATTAATGAAGGAGCATATTTCTATGTTTGTGGTGATAAAAATTACATGGCCAAAGATGTTCATGCTGCGTTAATTAAAATTTGTGCAGAACAAGGAGGCATGGGCATGGAGAATGCAACTGAATTTGTGACACAAACTTTGATGAAAGAAGAAAAGCGTTACCTCAGAGATGTTTACTAAAACTCATAGGCGGTCAATTGTCTGAACGTAATATGGGATTCAAACGTATACTCATTGCCAATCGCGGTGAAATCGCTCTGAGGGTTCTTAGAGCATGTAGAGAATTAGAAATTGAAGCCGCAATAATTCACGGAAGAGAAGATCGAACGAGCCTACCTGTACAATTATCTGATTATGCAATTCCTATTTATAGAAAAGAACCATTATCTAGTTATTTAGAAATTGATGCAGTAATAAATGCTGCAAAAAGTTTGGAAGTTGATGCAGTACACCCAGGATATGGTTTTTTAGCAGAAAATTCTTGGTTTGTATCTAGATTAGAACAAGAAAATATCACATTTATTGGGCCAAATTCTGAAGTGATTTCATTATTGGGAGATAAAATAAGAGCTAGGGCAGCAATGAAAGAAGCTGGATTACCTGTAGCAGAAGGAAGTGATGAACCAATAAATAACGCTGATGAAGCTGCAAAGTTAGCAGAGAAAATTGGATATCCTGTCATTATCAAAGCCGCTGCGGGCGGTGGGGGTATAGGAATGCAAGTGGTACATCAAAAAAGTGATTTTGAAAGTGCGCTAAATCTATGTCAAAGTAGAGCACAATCTGCATTTGGAGATAATAGAGTATTTGTTGAAAAGTTTATTGAGGGGGCACAACACATTGAATTTCAAGTTTTAGCTGATGGTAAAAATGCAATTCATTTTGGTGAAAGATTTTGTTCAATTCAAAGACGTCATCAAAAAATCATTGAAGAAGGTCCTTGGCTATCTGATGAAGAACGTGAAAGAATTGGAAATTTAGTCTGTAAAGGTGCAGAGGCTGTGGGCTACAAAGGTTTAGCAACATTTGAATTTCTTAGAGATAAATTTGGGGAATTCTACTTTTTAGAAGTGAATCCAAGAGTTCAGGTTGAACACACTATTACTGAAATGATAACAGGATACAACCTCGTAGAATTAGGTATTCGTGTTGCACAAGGAGAGCCACTGCCTATTACTCAAAATGACATCGTGCTTAATGGCCATTCGATACAATGCAGAATCAATGCAGAAAACTCTACAAATTTTGTGCCTTCTCCTGGAAGACTGTGGGATTGTCATTTCCCTAGTGGTTATGGGATCAGAGTAGATTCTCATGCGCATATTGGTTATGATATGCCAAGATGTTTTGATTCTTTATTGGCCAAAATAATTGTGTGGGGAAGAACAAGAAAAGAAGCAATTAGGCGTATGCGTTCAGCATTGAATGAAACTAGATTAGAAGGAGTGGATACATTAATTCCATTACACCTAAGAATTTTAGATGAGGATGATTTCAAATCTAGAGATATTACAATTCACTACATTGACGATCATCAAGAACTAATGAGGTGATTTTATTGAAATTATTAATCGTTGGAAGCCTTGCATACGACTCAATAAGTACTGAATATAACGATATTAAGAATACGCTTGGAGGTTCTGCAGTTTATGCTGGAATCTCAGCAGCGGGACATATGAAAAGAATATACGAAGATTCAAACAACAAAATAGGATTAGTTGGTGTGATTGGAACTGATTTTTTAGATTCAGATTTAGAAGTTTTAAAAAAACATGGATTAGATATTTCTGGAATAAAAAAAGAAGATGGGCTAACTTTTCGCTGGTCTGGAAGTTATTCTGGAGATATGAGTCAAGCAATTACGCACTCTACAGAATTAAATGTCTTTGAAACTTTTTCTCCTATTGTCCCAAAAAAATTACAATCACCAGAAATAACATTTTGTGCAAATATGCACCCCCTAATTCAATCAAGTGTTTTAGATCAAAGTAAGCCTCAAAAATTTGCGGCGGTTGATTCTATGAATCTTTGGATTAACAATACTCCAAAAGAATTGTCTGAAATTCTACGCCGAGTAAAGATGGCAATACTAAATTCAGATGAGGTTAAAATGTTAGCTAAATGTGAAAATATTATTGATGCGGGGAATTTAATACGGAGTGGTGAAGCATTATTTAATGGGGAAAAAGCGGGAAAGGGGCCAGATATTTTGATTATTAAAAAAGGTGGTGAAGGAGTATTAGCCTTGTTTGAAGATAGTATCATTGAACTCCCAGCATATCCCACTTCAAAATTAATTGATCCAACAGGATGTGGTGATTCTTTTGCTGGAGCATTATTGGCACATCTATCTAATTCTTCAGATAAATTTCCAACCAAAAAAGAATTGTTTGATTCACTTATTCATGCAAATGTAACTGCATCATTCACAATTGAAGAAATGGGAGTTAATAGAATCAAAAACATTAATGAAGATGAATATGAAGAACGATTGCTTCAATATTTAGAATTAATCTAATCTAGTGATTCCAGTAGAAGATAATAAATTTTCTTTTTCTTGGTTTGATGCTTTTAGCTCATTAAATGATAATGGTATTTTTTGTTCTACTAATTCCGGAGAAATGTCTTCAAGGAGATCCTCATGCAAATCCTCATTATTTTGATTCATATTCCTCAATGCTTCTGCCAATTGAGCTTCATGTGTTTGATGTGCTTGAATTTTTAATGCATCCATTGTTCGATTTGATTCAGAAAAATTCGGATCATAAACAGGCCTTTTTTGTTTTAACATTCTTCTAAAAAAACTAGGTGTTTTCAGTTTTGGCGTCAGAATATTAGATAATGTTAAACGTTTTGTTTGCTTATTATTTACCTTCAAACGCTTTAATTTTTTCTTTCCATTTCCGAATTTAATTCTTCTTAAATTAACAGTTTTATTTTCAACCTCTGTGGAAACTTCATTCTCTTCTGGAACTCCTTTTGCTTGAGAAACAATTCCTAGAGATTTATTTGGAGAAGGTTCCTCAATACTTCTTTTAACTTCAAATTGATTAATTGTTGATCCCAATTGGTTTAATGGGTTTGAATATCCAGTCTGTTGAAAACTATTGATAAATGGTTTTTCTGGGATTACTGTTCTTTCCCCTCCATGTTGGTTATTTTGAGAAGTTATAGATTCTGGCATCATTGAAAAAGATGATTGGTTTTCTTCAGACCTTTCATAATCATCATATGAATTTGAAGTCGTGCCAAAAGAATCTCCAAACATATTAAATGAGTCTTCTTTTGGTTCTGATTCATCTAAATCAAAACCAAAAAGATTGAATGAATCATCTGAATTTGTAGACGGGAAAATAGTTGTTTCATCTTGAATAATTTGTTGTGTGACTTGTGGCGTAATCATTTCATTTTCATTTCTAAGAACCTCTGTTCGATTAGCCACATTTGCCCATCCAGAATGTGCGGGAGGACTACGAAGTTCTGTACGAACTTGTCTAGCTCTAGAAATTGAGCCATGAAGAAGTGGATCTCTTGATTCTGGCAAATTTTCAGTTTCCATTTGCTCTAAATGGTTAGATTCTACAGTTTCTGACTCGCTTTTTGTTTTATTAATTAAATCAGCCATAGCCATTGTTAATGCATCATCAGATTTCTCCGGTTCAACTTCTATAATTTCAACTAATTCTTCAAAAATACTAGTTGAAGGATATTCAGAAAGTATTACTTCATCTAAACCTTCTCTAGCTTTATCAAGAGATAAGCCGTCTTTAATTCTGTCAGTTAATACTCTAAATTTAATTAAATCTTTTACGGGACCAAATAAGGTATATGTTCCCGCATCACCACAATCAATAGTTAATGCAGATTTACGAAAGCCTAACCAAGAAATTATTACTGCAGCACCAATAACTCCAGACCAAACCTGCATTTGTCCGGTTAATACTCTTAAAGATGCGTAAATTAACAAACCACTAATTAATGCACACCAATGAGGAATTATGTGAAATTGATGATGCCTCATTGCTTCTATTTTATTGAAGCCCAATCTCAAAAAATTGCCGTTTTGTCTTTCTAAAATGACATTTTCCTGTGTTAACACAGTTCGCAAATTACCACGAGAACCGGCCAAGGTGAATGTCGAGAGAACTTCTCCCTCCACTCCATCTGGCCGAGCCTTTTCTGGCTCAGTCGAGTACATCCTGAAATGTCAGGGAAACTCTTAGGTTATGAAGTTTAATACAATATTCAACAATAAAAGGCCCACTAAACAGGTTTTTTGAATTTCCGTTAATCTAATTTTTGATAATTATTTGAATGCCCAATAATACGTGGCTTTGCATCTAATTGACAAATTAATAAACGTGGAGAGCCATGCTTTCTTATCATCAAAGGCGATTCCCAATTAATGATTAATTTTTTATCATTAACAACTTCTATTCTTCCAACTACAAATTGTAAATCAATGGCAACATGTATTACACCACCAACCGATGGTGAATATCTTGCAAAAGCCGCTGAAATAAATTCTAATTCAGTTTTATTGTGAATTTCCACAGAATGTTCCACATCACTATGAACAATTAATGATCCCTGTGA
Organism: Methanobacteriota archaeon; assembly: GCA_002692465.1. Lineage (GTDB taxonomy): Archaea > Thermoplasmatota > Poseidoniia > Poseidoniales > Poseidoniaceae > MGIIa-I. The sequence continues at coordinate 12,247 of NZKH01000072.1, forward strand.
TAATGAGTTTTCATCAGCATTCCTTAATGCTAAACCCACCTTATCTCCAGCCTTTGCTTGTTCAACATCATCATCCATCACCTGTAATGACCTTGCAATCCCTGTACCTTTTGATGGTAAGATTTCTAAACTATCGTGTTTATTTACAGACCCTGTTCTAACTCCACCAATAGCAACTAGTCCAACTCCCTTCACATTAAAAAATTGATCAACTGCAATTACAAGTGGATCATTTAATCTCTCATTTAATTCAGATTCTTTTTTTGATAAATAGTCTAACATTAATTCTCTCAATGAAAGGGCATCTAATTTTTGAATGGGCCAATGTCCTAATCCTGCTTGTTTCACTAATTGTTCTAACTGTGTTTCATCTATCCACTGATCTGGTTGAGGATTCGGCACTATAACCCCATCAGAAATTCCTGAACAACTACAAGCAACCAACAACTCTCCCAATCTTGCATCAATAGCATTAACTTCTAAAACAACAAAATCTCCAAGTGTTAATGCTGATGTTAACGGTTTTAATCGCTCAGGATAAGTGACTGGGCGAACTAATGATAAAATTTTAACTCCTGAATCATTTGTTTCCTTGTACACATATGATTCAACATCTCTTGAATCCGAAGATTTGCCGATTTCTTTGGCTAAATCATCAGAGCCGAGGAATGTTACATTTAGAACACTCAAGAATATTTCACCTTTTTAAGCGTTGTAAATCTCTAATGCTTCTTCAACAGATGCACCATTACAAATTATTGCGTGACACGCTGCACACATCTTTACTGCATCTTCTATTGGCTTTTGGTGTATATTCCTTCCAGTTGCTGCACCCCTTGCTCCAGAAATATTGACTTGTTCCCAAAGACGTTTCAAAAATTCATCAGGTGGTAAACTCCCACCTCCTGAACAAATCAAACCTGTTCTTCCAGCAGATTCTACTGCAACTCCCAAACTTTCTGGAATACTCATTCCATCATAGGGTGTTTTTGGATAATTTACTTTTGTAAAATCAGCACCAATACAACAAGCTAACCCTGATGCTCCTGAAATTAATTGAGGATCAAATTCATCTGGAACTGCAGAACCCCTCGGATAAATCCAAGTTACCGCAATTAATCCGTGCTGATGTGCTTCAGAAATCAGCATTGCCGCCTCAGACAACATCTCTGGTTCATGTTCACTACCCACATAGATTGTATATCCAATACCTACAACGTTTACACCATTTAATCTTAAATTATTTACATCATCCATAGTGCACATAGCCATACTAATTGGTTCTCTTTGAGCCGTTTTGACAAGATTTGATTTGCTATTCATTTTTACTAGATAGGGGATGTCTGGGTAATCTCTAGCATATCGAGAAATTAAACCATATTGTCCTGCTAAAACACCAATAGTACCTTCTTTGTGTGCCCTTAAACCTATTTCAAACAAATGTTTAGGATCATTTGAAGTTAATGGTATCTTTTTTCCACCATCAAAAAAATCGTCATTTAAATGTTCAATTTTTTGATCGCATGCAAATAAATTCATTCTACCTGTTCCACTTGTTGCTGCATTCAAATTTGCTAAAAAATCCTCGACCAGTTCATCTGGTACATCTGCTGGAATATAAGCTTCTATCGGTTCCATATTATCCCCTTGTTACGTTCAATTGTTTAATTCTAATAATCTTATTCAAAAACAAATAATGAAATTTTAATGAAAATTACTAATTAATTTTACTTTTTTATTGTAAACATCGATAATTTGAGATGTTGTTTTGATTCCTTTTTCAGTAGATTCAACACCTGGAAGATATCCAGTACAAACTCCAGTGGCAACAAATAAGGCATCATTGCTTTTGCATAATTCATTGGATTTCCAAACTTTATGTAAATCATCATCAATCATTTTTGATGCTCTTTCTTTCTCTTCGGAATCTTTGAATTGAAGACGACCTTCAAACACACCACCTATTCCTTCAATAGCAGTTGCAGTAATTACCCCTTCGGGAGCGGCCCCAATTCCCAGTAAAATATCATACGGCCCTGAAGGTTCTGCTGCCCAAAGCGCTGCTGAAATATCTCCGTCAGACATAAGATTTAATTTCGCACCAACGTCATTGATTTCTTTGAATAATTCAATGTGCCTCTCTCTATCAAGTGCAACAACATTTAATTCTGAAATATGTTTATCTAATTTAGAAGCTGCTTGTTCTAAATTCCAAGATACACTTCCTTCCAATGAGATTTCTCCAATTAATTCTGGGCCAGCAGCTATTTTATCCATATAACAATCTGGTGCATGCAATAAAGTTCCTCTTGGAGCCGCAGCTAAAACAGAAATAGAATTCGGTGAATTTGTAGCACAATTAGTAGTACATTCTAAGGGATCTACCGCAATATCTACTGCTAAAGCTTCTAAATCTCCTTGCATTGAACCAAGTGGCTCTCCAATCCAAAGCATTGGAGCTTCATCTCTTTCTCCTTCTCCTATAGCAACACGGCCATTGAAAGGCACTTTATCGAAGGTCTTTCTCATAGCCTCTACTGCTGCTGCATCAGCCGCTTTTCCGTCTCCTTTTCCTCTCCAATCTGCACTTGCTATCGCTGCTTGTTCACATGCCTCAAGGAAATAATTTGACAGTTCGTTAACTAAGGCCATGAATAGCGCAAAGGATTAAGGTTTTCAAAACTCTCCTTATTCCTTTTTTTTACTAAGCACTTTTATTTCATTAATTTGTGCTTCCGGGTATTGCCCTTGTTCATTCTTTTCAAAAGATTTAACCATATCAAAAACACATAATAATCCTGCAGAAACACCAACCAATGCTTCCATTTCTACTCCTGTACGATAATGAGCTGAAACTTCAACTGTACATCTTAATAATCTACCTTCGAAATTCCAATCGACTTTACAACCTTCTATTGGAACTATATGGCAATGAGGTATTATTCTCGGAGTTTCTTTAACTGCTTGAATCACAGCAACTGTGGATGCTTCAAACACATCTCCCTTGGAGATCTCATTATTTTCAATAGCTAATCTTGTTTTTTCTTGTAAACAAATTGTTCCAGTCGCTATAGCCTCTCTTCGAACAATAGGTTTTCCGCCTACATCAATTATTGCTTCAATTTTATTTTCATTTTTTCCACTCATTCAACCCAACCCCGATTTCCATTTAGAACCTGATTCTGTAACTTCCTTCTTCCACAATGGTGCTTGTATTTTAAGTTCATCAATAATTTTACTACATGCTAGAAATGCTTCTTTCCTATGTGCAGAACATACATGTATTGCCACAATATTTTCTTGTGGGCCCACTACACCAACCCTATGAGAAATGGCAATACCATTTACTCCAAATTCTTCTTTAGTGGCTTCTGCAATTCTATTTAATGTCGGACTTAATTGTTCAATCCATGCATCAAACTCTAATTGTAAAACACGCTCTCCATCTTCTAAATCTCTAGTAATTCCTACAAAAGAAACTATTGCACCACAGCCTTCGAAATTTAATTTTGATTTTAATAATTCAGCATCAAGTTCTGATTCGGAAACCTCAATGATGATGTTATTCACAGTGCCACCTAATTCATTGCTATCATGCTGATGATATATGAACTGTGGTAAATTTTTAATTCATGAACATAACGAACCTTCAAACGAATAATAATACTCGCACCTACAATGGCAAATGATTCAGAGCCAATTGTTATCATGGGTGCAGGTCTTTCCGGACTTGC
>NZKH01000073.1 GCA_002692465.1 Methanobacteriota archaeon
CTAATGATGTTAATGAAACTGATGATAGTGATGGTGATGGAGTAGGTGATAATTCAGATGCATTCCCTAATGATGTTAATGAAACTGATGATAGTGATGGTGATGGAGTAGGTGATAATTCAGATGCATTCCCTAATGATCCTGATAAATCTGTAATTGAAGAAGACGACTCAACAACAAATGACACGGCAAATGAAACGATAAATAACACTACAAATGACACGGCAAATGATACGGTAAATGACACAGTAAATGACACCTCAAATGAAACAATCTCTAATCAAGAAGATAATGTTGATGATGATTCAAATACTGAACAGGACGACATGAATGAAAATAATGGTGATGTGGGTGAATCTAATTCTGAAGAGGTAACAATTTATGGATTAAAGCCAGAAATGTTGGCATTTATAACGGGTATTTTAATGACATTAGTAATAATTTCATTAATTTTTATGCAATTAAAAGTAAGATCACTAAACCAACAATTGAAAGAATCAAAAGAAATTAGTGAAAGATGGCTAAGCTTAGATTATGATGGTGACGGAGAAATCTCAGATAAAGAATTTGAAGCATATAAGTTAATTCACGGTAGTGAAAACACAGAAGAATCTGATGAAGATGAGACATCTTCTGATGAAGACGAAACATCTTCAGAAGAAGAACTAACTTCAGATGATTGAATTAATTTTGTAAAATAACACATGTTGCTTTATAATTCCTAAATAGCCAAGGGAATTGTCTAGGGAAAAATAACCATTCTTTTGGTTTGTAAAAGGGCATGAAAATTCTAGCAATATTTTTTATTAATTCTGTCGGCTTTCTGTGGTCATTACTTGTAATTATTGAGCTTTCAATAATTGTTGTATTTGGAAATAGGTTAGCCATTTCTTCAATATTTGGTCGAAACATAGTATCTATTGGATCGGGATGATATGGGAATTTATATGGCCCGGAAATAAAGAAGTAACCACTTTTTGGAATTAATTCAATTAATGAATCACATATTTCTTTTCTGCTTTCATCAGGTACATGTTCTAATAGATTAGAACATATTACAGATTTAAAACCAATATCTTTTAATTTTTCCATAAACTTTGGGTCAGTGACATCACCTACTAAATCTACTCCATTATGTTCTTTAATGTCTATATTCACAACCTTGTATCCTTTTTCCCTAGCAGGCTTGAAAATAAATTCATCAATCCAAGGTTGTCTTTTTTTAGCTAGTTCATCATCAGAACTTCCAAGATTGCATAATGGAAAAACATCATTGTGATGTAATTTATACATCATTTCTCCAATAAATTTTGCTTCTTCAAATAGCATAATGATTCCAGGACAAATTCTCCGAAAATATCTTCGATTTTTATTTTTTTGGATATTTACTGATAATTAATAATTTTAAAAATGTAATTTTTAAGTGTGTAGATGCGCAACTGTCATAGAGTGCCTTTTGCCGAGACTCCATATGGGAATCACTGAGGCTGATTTGCGATGGTGGCTTTCCGGTTATGATGTCAATCAAGTTATGATTGGTGCAGTGGCATCTCATTCGGCTTTACAAATCTTGCACGGTGCAAAGTCAGAGGGTTTTAGGACGTTAGCAATTGCAGTTGGTGCAGATAAAAGACGGCTTTATTCAGCATTCCCTGGGGCAGAACCAGATGAATGGTTAATGCTTGATGATTACAAAGACCTCATGAATCAAGTTGAGTGGTTAAGAAAGAAACAAGTAATTATTATTCCTCATGGTTCCCTAGTAGAATATCTTGGTGCAGATAATTACAGTAAGTTAGAATTGCCAACATTTGGCAATCGTGAGATTTTGAGGTGGGAGTCCAGTAGGGAAAAGCAAAGATTATGGTTAAAGGATTCAGGTTGTAAAACTCCAAAAGTAATTAAAGATCCAAGAGATATTGATAGTCCTGTGATTGTAAAATATGCAGGAGCAAAGGGAGGAAGAGGATATTTTATTGCTAGAGATTACAGAGATTTCAGAAGAAATGTAAATTTGGATGAAGAATTTACAATACAAGAGTATGTACTAGGTTGTAGATATTATCTTCACTTTTTCTTTGATCCTTTGGCTGATGATGGATATCAAGTGCACGGTGTTAAATCAAATGCAGGCAATACATTAGGAAGGCTTGAATTAATGTCGATGGATAGAAGAGATGAATCTAATGTGGATGAGTTTTACAAGTTAGGTTCACTTAGAGATTTACGTGAAATGTCTTTGGAACCTTCTTTCGTAGTTACTGGAAATATGCCTGTGGTTTTACGTGAAAGTTTACTTCCAGAAGCATTTAGAATGGCGGAAGGAGTTGTAGCAACATCATTTGAATTAGAGGAAAATTCACGTGGTATGATTGGTGCTTTTTGTTTAGAAACAATTGTCACAGATCAATTAGAATTTAGGGTTTTTGAAATATCAGCACGGATTGTTGCAGGTTCTAACCCTTTTGTATCAGGTTCATCATATTCAGATATTAATGAGAAAGGAATGTCTACAGGCAGAAGGATTTCTCGTTGTATTAAAAAGGCTATAGAGACAGGAAATCTAAATAGAATTCTATCTTAGTCTTCATGCGGGTCTATATCAATTGGAATTAAATGATTGTCATATTCATACATTGCAATTTTTAGAGGATCTAATACAAACCTAATGTTTGCTTCGTCAATTCCATAAATTGATACTAATTCTTCTTTGAATTCTTCTCTTAATGTTGTTTCATCTACAAAGATTGGAGCACCCATTCCAATTTGTAAAGCTCTAGCTCCGATAATTCTTGCTCTTTCAAAACGTGTATGTGTTCTTATTGGTTTTACCAAATTAGTCACCTGCCCTTCGGACATTAAGCGCCACTTACAAGCCATTATTAACACTGACGAGTGAATGCAAGAGGTTATGCATGTCTTTTTATTGGCCCAAACATGGGTGATGAGGGCAATACAAATTATCATTATTTTATCCCCCTTGTAATTGTATTTCTTTCAATTTTAGTAGTTGCTACAGGAGGTTTTATTCGAATTAATGACGCTGGAGAAAGTTGTCCAGATTGGCCCAAGTGTTTTGGTAGTTGGTCTTTTGATATTTCAGAAAGTGAACAAGAAGAATATTGGGAAGAAAACCCCGACGAAATTGATTCAAGAGGAATTAATCATAGATATACAACTTTTGAAATTTTTACTGAATGGTTCCATCGTTTATTAGTTGGAGTGTTATTGTTGCCAATTTGTGTTTATAATCTACTTAAAGTTAAGAATTCAAAAATAGAATTAAATCCAAAAGTTCATTTAATGAGTATTGTTGTATTTTTATTATTAATTACGCAAGCAATTGCAGGGGCAATTACTGTAATGTTTGACAATGCAGATTGGTCTGTTTCAGTACATTTGACTTTGGCATTATTGTTTATTTCTGCGTCACTTTATCAATATTTGTTATGGGCGAAGGATTTAGGTAAATTACCAAATTCAATATTTGTTACAAAAGAAATAATTTCTGAAATTAAATTTTTATTAAATTTAATGACTTCATTTTTGTTTTTATTATTGTTCATTGGTGCTTGGTTAGCAACATCTGAGGGTGGTCACTTTGCAGCAGCATGCTCTATTGGTTGGATGGAAGGTTGGCCTTTATGTCAAGGAAAATTAATGCCTGATTTTCAAATTGATGGGACAAAAATTCAGATGATGCATAGAATTGTTGCTATGGCTGTTGGTATATTTTTATTCTATGGTGTTTACAAAATAAATAATTTATGCAAGGAAAAAACGCCTTTAATTTCAAAATTATTATTGCTTGGTTTGTTTTTAGTAATTTTAAATGGAATTATTGGCGGTAGTTATGTAATTTTTGCAGATTCACAAGGATTCCCAGAATATCTTTCGTTATTACATTTGATGTGTGGCTCATTATCTTTATTATGTTTCATTATTGCGGTGTTAATTGTTAAAGTCTCAGAAGATTATCTTATGGAAGAGGAATGAATTCGGTGATAATATGGAAAATACTGCGATAAAACCTAATTTATTTTCTATTTTAATTAAATTAATGAAATTAAGAGTTATTGTATTGCTCCAAATTACAGCTATTTGTGCAATATTAGTACATGATTTAATTTCACGCCATGGTTTTATTGATGTAGAAAGGACCTGGTCAGATACACTTTTTACAATGTTTATTACAATTGTTGGAGGGACTCTTTCTGCTGGAGGATCAAATGCAATTAATATGTGGTATGATTCAGATATTGATGTTTTGATGAATAGGACAAAAAATAGACCAATACCTCAAGGACATATTTCCCCTAATTTTGCTTTATTTTTTGGTATTCTCATATCAATTCTTGGGTCTTCTTTATTTTTTATTTTACATTGGAAGGCAGCATTTTGGTCATTTTTTTCTGTATTTTTTTATGTATTTGTATATACAATTTGGCTCAAAAGGACATCACCACAAAATATAGTGATTGGAGGGATTGCAGGAGCCACACCCCCATTGATTGGTTGGGCTTCTGCAGCATCTGGAACAATTGAATCATTGAATCCATTTGATTTAGGTTCACCAATTCCTTGGATGTTATTCGCACTGATTTTTCTGTGGACACCCCCTCATTTTTGGGCACTTGCCCTTTATAGATCTGGTGAATATGCAGATGCAAAAGTTCCGATGATGAATGAAGTAAAAGGAGCTGAACATACTCTTTTCCAATCGAAAATGTATTGTTTTTCATTATTTTTCTTAGGCTCAGTGCCTTGCTTTTGGCCTGAATCTGGCCTTCCTTTGTTATGGGCATTTGTATCTGGCGGACTTACTTTTTGGTATTCAAAATCAGTTTGGGAAATTGATCCAAAAGAACCCATGGATGAAAATGGAAGAATGCCAAAAGCGGCCAAATCATTTTATCGTTCATTATATTATTTGGGTTGGATGTTTTTCTCTTTTGTAATTGTAGTAATAATTCCTCCGGATATGTTGGGATTCTTTGGCCCATTTAATCTTTAGAGAGATTAAATCGAACCGTCATATTCATCATAGATATGTTGGTCGCAAGTTTGCTGCGACAGTCGCATAGCCTGGTATTGCGCAGGATTGCTAATCCTGTGGTGTTTCACCTCGAGGGTTCAAATCCCTCCTGTCGCGCCATTAAATTATTGTTTGATAATACGTTAAATACAAATGCTAATTGAGTTCGTCTTTATTTTATGAAACGATTTGTAATTCTAATCGCTTTGTTGATTTTCACACCATATTTTTCAGGATGTTTTGGGGGTGAACTTGAGGAATCTTTAGAAGAATCCAA
>NZKH01000074.1 GCA_002692465.1 Methanobacteriota archaeon
TCTAATTTGGAATTTAATATGAATAAGATACAAGAAGAGATGAAAGAACAAGGATTTGTACCAGTTTCTAATGTAATAATACCTCCCTCAATAGATGCTCAAGGAGTAGTTAATACAGATGGATATGAATGGATTAAACACGAAGGAGTAAATTGGTATAGGGTGCCTAATTCAAATGCAGATTGGATTAAATGGCAATAATCAATTTGCATACAAAGTTTCGCTAAGATATTTTAATCCCGAATCACAAGCTATTGCAACAACTGTTTTCCCAGGACCTAATTCCTTAGCTAACTCAATTGCTCCTGCAACATTCATACCAGTGGATGTTCCTCCAAAGATTCCTTCTTCTCTAGCTAATTTAACAGCAATTTCCCTTGCAATTTTTTCATCAACCACTCTTGCTTCATCGTAAAAATCCTTATCTAATAATTCTGGAACAAAACCTAGTCCTATTCCTTCCACAGTATGAGAGCCTGATTTTCCAGTAGTAATAATTGGTGAGGTAGAAGGTTCTAATACGACAATTTTGGTTTTTTGGTTGGCTTTTTTTAGTGCTCTTGAAACTCCCATTAGTGATCCTGCAGTACCCACAGAGTCGCAAAAGCCATCTATTGGAACATCTAATTGTTCAAGAATTTCTTTTCCAAGGATTTCAAAACCATCAATTAAATCACTATTTTTTAATTGATTTGTAAAAAATATGTTTTCATCTAGAGCAATTTCATTTGTATGCTCAACCATTTTCTCGATTAAATCTCTTGTAATCTTACCGCCATCACTTTCAATAATATCTAATTCTGCTCCTAAAGCAGTCATAGTATCTAGTTTTTCTTTAGAGAATGCATCTGAAGAAACTACATGGAATTTGTAACCTTTAACAGAACAAACGAATGCTAAACCAGCTCCTGTAGATCCTCCAGATAATTCTACAACTTTCATTCCTGGTTTAAGCAGGCCCTTTTTTTCAGCACCTTCTATCATTGCAAGTGCCATTCTATCTTTTTTTGAACCAGTGGGATTAAAATATTCTAATTTTACAAAAACGTCAGCACAATTTTCTGGAACAATTTTATTGAGTTTTACTAAAGGGGTATTTCCAATACAATCTAATGTATTCTTCGATTTTTGTCGCACATCATCTTTTTCAAAATACATTTGAAAAACACCTGGCATCAAGTTAAAACTTCTAGAAGTCTATCTTGTTCTGCAGCTAACCTAATTTCTTGAGCAATTCTTCTGCCTGTTGACATTGGTTTTCTCCATAATGAATTTCCATAAGGATGTCCAACTGAAACATGTACATTTGTTCCTCCACCTATTCTTGGAGCAACATCATAAATGTAGTAATTCATATCTTTATCAATACATGTTTGTAAGCAGAATGGACCAACAATTCCTGGAGAATAATGTTTCTTAGATGCTTCAATAAACTTCTCACCTAACTCGAATGCACTTTCTAGTAATGATTCTCTGATTGTTGCTGTATTATGCCCTACAACAGTCATTTCAGGGATCTTTTGAGATTCAGGTAGTGTCATTTGTTGTGGAGCTGGAAGTCTAACATGACCATCAAGACTTGATTCAAATCTCCAATCAACACCTAATAATTCCAATTTAGGTAAATCATCTTCAAGTGGACTGTAAAAGAAGTTAAGATTGAAAACTGGTCCAACTACATATCTTTCAATTCTAGCACCAGCGAGGCTTTCTTTGTCAATTACTCCTTGTCTAATCAATGCTGCAGATTTTTCTTCAAATTCTCCAGGAGATGCACAAGTAAAGAATCCTCTTTCCAGTTTCTTTTCTGCGTGATGTAATTTTACAATTGATAAACAATCAATTTCTTCATATCCATTTATTTTTTCAGGGAATGGAAGTCCTGCTTCTTCAAGTAACCAATAGTAATCCTGGTCTTCTTCTCTATCTTCCATTCTAAGCATATTCCTGCTTCCAAATAACGGTACTTTGAAATCATTTTCAATTTCAGTCATTCCACAATATGAAGTAAAAGATCTGTTTGGAATGAATACAACGTTTCTATCCCTCATTTGTTGTTGAAAATCAGGAGCAAGAATGTCACTAAATTTATCCAATGCAATTGTTTTGTCAACCATTCCTCTTGTTACTCTTCCGGATTTACTTCTTGCAGTTTTAAAATATTGAGAATATGTTTTTTCTCTTCCTTTTTGTGCGTAGGCAACAGTTGGAAATCCTTCTTCGATTGCGCCATCACAAATATCTAGTGCAGAATGGCTTGCTACCATTCCCACACGTAATTTTAATGGATCGTAATCCTCTAGGATTTCTTTAATATTCTCGCGGTCGAGCATTATATTCCACCGTCAATCCATGCTTTGAAGTTGCATTAATTCTTCTGTAGTCAATGTTTCACCAGAAAGCAATTTACCCATTAAATTATCAACACTTAATTGAGGTTCACTAGATGTTGTTTTATCGCGCCTTTCTGTTTGCATTGTTTTGAAGATATTATTTATGCTATGCAAACATCTTAATGCAACAATGTATCTATGGTGTGCTAAATCTGCTTCTTTCTTTGTATTTCTCAATGTTTTATGTGCTTCTTCTGCTTTGGCTCTTCTTGTATCTACTTCGCTGTTCCATTCAAGCATCAATTCGTGTGCTGCTTGTGCCTGCGATGCTGCTAAAGTAACGTCTTGATGGGCCTTATCTTGTGCTTCAAGAGCTGCATCATAAGCTGCTTGCGCTTCTGGTGTAGCATCTATTTTTACTTTAATTGGAACGTGTTCTCTAATTTTTTGAGTTAGGAACTTGGCTCTTTTCATAGCCTCATCTTCTTTTTTCCCTCGATGCCTTCCTTCGTCAATTTCTCTTTCTAATCTACTTAATTCTCTCTTTAGTTGTTCAAGTTGTTTTCGATTCTTATGCATTTTCTTTTTTTCCTCGATAGGTTGGCTACCTTCAATCTCTTTCTTTGCATCACGAACGTTTTTATTGCATTCGTCTCTTATTCTTTTCATTTCCCGAACTCTTTCATTTTCAGCATCTCTAATTGTGCGTTGTTTTTTAACTTCTTGAATTAATTCACGGACTGCTAAATTTAATGAATTTCTTGTTTGTTGAAATTCTCTGGTTTTTGCATTCCATTCGTCTCTTTTTATTCTAAAATCGGTGGCTTTAGTGTCCATAGAAGCCCTTTTGACTTCAAGTTCTTTCTTTAATTCCTTCATCTGTTAGCCAACCCCTTGTTCTGTAACGGCATTGGGATTGGAACGTTCCATATAACCGCATTGATTAGGCAAGTCTGTTTATCTGCCTAAATACTAGAATTATTGCGAGAGGATTAAGTGTGAAAAGTTTTACGAATATTCAGTGATGAGATGTTTTTAGGGAATCTTCCTGGAATTGAGCGCGTAATGTTTAATGATGTACAACCACCATATATCAGTTTGATAACTGGGCCACCTGGTGCATTAAAAACAGGAACGGCGTTAACAATTGTTTCTAATTATTTGAGGCAATCTGGTGAATTTGGACTTTATTGCACAATTGAAGAAACTGTTGATTCATTGATGAGAGGAGCAAGTTCTCTTGGTTTATCTCTACCTCAAAATTTGCAAATTACAGATTTTACAGAATTAAGAAGAGATAATGATGCAATGGATTATTTAAAATTTACAAGAAGAATGATTGAGCATTTTAAAAGAGAGCGTGGTGACCAATTTACTGTTTTTGTTTTAGATTCTCTTGGTGCGATTTACAGTTTAACTAATGTTGATGAAAAAATGAGAAGAACGATGTTTAATTTCTTTGATTTTATTAGATCTCAAAATTTGAAATGTATTTGTTTAACTGAAAGGCAAGTTGGAGAATTTGCTGAACTTGATGGAAATGAAGGTTTCTTGGCTGATGCAATTATTTCAATGGGATTAGATAGAAGAAATGGGAAATTAGTTCGAACATTTCAATTAGAGAAAATGAGGCATGTAAGACACACAATGGAAAAACAAGCAATTGATGTAGGCCCTAATGGACCCGTGCTCCTTGGACCCTTGTTTGATTAAATCAAGCTTTCAATTCTTGGAATTAATTCATTAATTTGTTTTCTAATCATTCCTAGATTTGCATCACTATCAACTTTTAAAGCTAAAGCGGCCGATTCTTTTAATGGCCAAAATAAAGTCATTCCTTTTTCTCCAATTAAAGTAATACAATTAATTGGTTCAATATCCAATGAAAGAAATTGTTTGGAATTTTCATCTAAAATTCTATGCATTGAATTTGAAATTTTATCTAAATGATCTTTATTGCCGTTTGATACTATTAATAGACCATTTAAATCAAAAATACCACATGAATCTACAGAGGAATTATTTGAGATTTGTTCCAATAAATCCTCAATCATGTTAGTTGTGTAATCTATCTAGTGAAAAGATATTCCGCATGAAACGTAGTTATCTGTCTTGTTTTAGCGAAGTATCTCTGGGGCCAGCCCTTCTTCTACCTCTACTAGTCTGAATTCTTCTTTTTGGAGCATTTTTAATTTGTTTTTTAGCATTTTTTCTTTTTTGAACAGTTTCTTCTATTTCTTGAATTCCTTTTCCGTGTTTAAGTAATGCACCTAAATCATCTAGTGATAAACTTCCACCTTCAGAAATCCTATCTTGGATTGAACTTAAATTTGGTACATTGTATTTTTTCTTACGATGTCCTTTTCTTCCAAGTTTTGATTCAAGTTTGGATCTTTCTTTTTTTAATTGATTCATTTTACGTTTGTTTGATGCGATTTTCTTATTTATTTTAAAAATTTTAAAACCTATTGGATTTTTACTATCTATCTTTTTAGAAACATTAATTTCAGATTTACCACTTTTTTTCCTTATTTTATTTAATTCATCAATTGTTGAAAATTGTTCATTCATTAATCCTTGAAACGCAATATGGTATTCTGTGCTCTTTACTTTTTGAATGAACATTTTTTGTAATTCTAAAAATCTACTAAACATTTCCGCTTCCTTTTTCAAACTAGGATATCTTAAATCTGATTCTTCACCAGTTAATCTGTAATAATAAAGGTATAAATTTTCTAAAATAGCCTGTTCAGGAAGAATTATGTTTGAATTTATTTCATCTCTCATCCTTCTTAATTCATTTGCTTCTTCCTGTCTTTTTTGAACTTCAACTAGTATTTTTTGCTGTTCTTCAGGTAAACCTTTGATGTTTTCTAAGTCATTACTCATTGCTAGGCTCATTAAATTTAATGATTTTCTTTCATCATATAATTTATTTATTTCTTGTGAAATATTCGTTATTGAAATATTTAAATCAGAAAGTTTGGAATCCATTTTTCTGGTATCTTTACTTTCTTTTTTGTCGGGTTTATCGGTCATTCTTCTTCACCACCCTCATTATTATTTGTTGATTTTTTCCTAAGTGCCCAACTACTAGCACCTCCTTTTTCAACTCTTTCACTATCTTCCAATAGTTCTTCAA
>NZKH01000075.1 GCA_002692465.1 Methanobacteriota archaeon
TAAAATTAATTGGAATTGTTGTTTTCCAACTTGATAATGGAAGCTTTTTCGCTTTTCCCAGAGCGATAATCGGGTTAATTTTATTCAAGTTTCCATGAATTCCAATAACTTCAAATTTCACCTTTAAATCTAAAAATCGGTCTCTTTCCGCAATGTCCAACATTTCTTTTTCAAGTTCAAATCTTACTAATTCATTTCCATTTTTTGCACTAGTAAAAATTAATTCTGCTCCATTTATATTGGCTCTCGGGCTAAAATCAAAATCTTCTGTATTTGACATTATGGCTAAACTATCGACTATCAACTTATCTTTAACTTGTATTTTGTTGATTTGCAGACTCTCGACCATGACACTGCGATATGATACACATTAGAAGCATTTCCTCTTAATTATCAGTGAATATGAAACGAAAAGTCGTTTTGGAAGGTTTATGCCGAAGTATATTGGCGCGGCTTACTTTGACCTTGATGGCACATTGTTAGATGCCTCTAGTGAAAAAACGCTTACTGCTGAATTAGTTAAGAAAAGGCCTTGGAGAATACCGTTAGGAGCTACAATGTGGGCTTTAGGAACAATTGGTAATTTGCTACGAGGCAGATCTTTTTATGATGCAACTAGAAATCGAGGACATTTTGCTTTAGCATCGTGGGATGTATTAGATTCTCTTTCTCAAGATTTAATAAAAAACAAATTATTAAAGCGAATAACTCCACAAGCAAAAGAATGTTTAGAGTGGCATAGGAAACAGGGACATAGACTCGTATTGGTAAGTGCTACAATAGCACCAATGGCCGAAGCTATGGGTGCTGCATTGGGGATGGATTATTCATATGGTTGTGGACCCACAAATAGAACAGGACGTTTATCTGGTTCAGAAAAGGGATGGAGTGTTCCTCGTAGGAAAGGAAAAGTACCAGTGGTTCAGAAAGATGCAGAAGAAAATGGACACAATCTTTCAGAGTGTTATGCTTATGGAAATACTATGGCAGATTCGTGGTTTATGCGTATTACTGGGAACCCCATTGCTGTAAACCCTGAGAAATCATTAAAACGTTATGCAGAAGAAAATAATTGGAAAATTTTGAATTGGAAAATTTAGTATTATACGTCGTGATTAAATCTTCTACCGATTACGGCTTATTATTCTGGACCATTGGGGTAGCTTGGATATCCTTCGACCCTGCGGAGGTTGAGACCCGTGTTCAAATCGCGGATGGTCCGTTTTTAATCGATTTAAACGGTTTTATTAAATCAAAATATATTTTTAGATATAGTAAAGACTCTAACCCTTCTTTACATCGCATATATGTATGGATTTAGAAAGTGCATCTCAATGGGCAGAAATACTTGGTTTAATAACAATTTTAGGTGCAGCAATATATTCTTGGTTTCAGATTAAGGAGTTGCGGCGTGCTAGGGATAGTACAACTGCAATGAATTTGGCAGCAAACTTTCAAAGTCAAGACTTCGTTATAGGATTGACAACGATACTCAATATGGAGTTCGATCCGTCAAAGATGGATGGTGAAAAATCTAATGATTTTGAAATTTTAAAGGAGCATTTTGGAGAAGACTGGCCGAAAGTAATGGTCGTTCTTACCACATGGGAGAGTATTGGAGTTCTTATCCATCGAGGCGATATGGACTTCCACGCTTTTTATGACCTCTTCTCTGGTGTTTTTGTGAAGAGCTATGAGAAATTCTCATTTTACCTTGACCCAATTCGTGAAAAGGAAGGCGATAAGGAAATGGAATGGTTTATTTGGCTTGTTGATCGAGTACGAGAGTACGAGAAATATGGTTCAGGAACGTCCCCTGCTCACATGGCTTTCAAGGGTTGGAAACCTCCAGAGAGAAAGTAAGATTAAATTAGAGGAAATAAGATGCCATTAAATTTTTCTCGTAGAATTGATTTTCCAATGGTTGATTTAGCAGGTATTGTTTATTATCCTGTGTATTGGGATTTAGCCCATCGGTTTTTCGAATTATCTTGGGAAAAAATATGTGGAATTAATTATCCAAAAATATTACAAGATTTGAAATTAGGATTTCCCGCAGTAAAAAATGAGTGTGAATTTTTAGCACCATTAAAATATGGTGACACCGTAAATTGTAAAATTTGGATTTCAGATGTAGGCAATAAAAGTTGTACTTGGGAATATGAATTTACTAATCAAAATATGAAAAAGGTTTGGCTGGCTAAAGTTGTTACTGTTTGTGTAAATATGGATACATTTGAATCAATAAATATTCCCAAGGATTTAGCAGAAAGTCTGACATCTAATCGTCACGATTAATGAATATAAACAGTTTCAGAATAACATGGCCGAAGACAAATTAGGAACCATGATATTGTCTAGTGATAATTTGAATTCTTCTTTGGTTATGCCTCAAATTCCGATTCGTCCGAATCCAGGCATTCCCAAAACAATCGGTATTTTTTTGATTTTGGGAAGTTTATTAGTAATTTTTGAAGGCGGCGGCTCATTATTTACTCATTTTTCTGAACTTTCTGAGGACGAAGCTACCACTCAAGTTGAATTAATGAAAATGCTTGGAGTTGAGATTACTGTTGATGAAATGCTTCAATGGGATTCAGAATTTAAAGATAGTAATTATCATTTAATTACAGGTTTAATTAAAGTTATAGCTGGTTTATTGCTATTTATTGGTGGTGTGCAGTTAATCTTACAAAAATATCTTGGGGGGATATTTTCATTATTTGGGGGAGGTTTGTGGTTTTTATCACAAGTAATTTCTATTTTTTGGGCCACAATTATAGAAGAAAGAATAGATATTAGTTTGGCCACTCAATGGGATCTAGCAGCAACAGCAATATGTTTTATTTGTAATTTATTTTGTTTAATTTTACCCTTAATACCAATGTTTGCACCAGCAGGTAGGGCTGCTCTAACACCACACTACTCTAAAAAGAAAGATACTTTTGAAGAAGAGGAATAATTTATTCTTCTTTAGGCCATTTTTTTGACAATGCTTTTTTTAGGTCATCATCCATTTTTGCATCCCACCAATTCGCATTACGCCATATAGCATAACGTCCTCTTATCCCCCTAAGGTCTGCATTATCAAGACGGCAACCTTGAAAATTTGAAAGGTTCATTTTGGCTTTAATGAAAGTGGCTCCTCTCATATCAGCACCATCAAATGCGGTTTTCATTAGATTGGCTCTTTTAAATGAGGCTTTTCTTAAATCTGCACCAGATAAATTAGCACCCTCAAGATCAGCATTATCAAAGACAGCACGCCTTAAATCGGCCCCTGAAAGGTCTATTCCACGTAAATCTGCACCTATGTGAGATGTGAATGACCAATCTTTAGGAGTAACTTCTTTTTCCATTTTAACAACTCAAGTTTTTGATAATTTATCTAAATGAGCTCTTCCTTCTAAAGTTAAATTAGCGTATTTATTTTTATTTGAAGAACCCTTTGGTATTATTAAATAATTTTTTTCAAATAATCGGTTTAAGTACAAAGACAAATTTTTTGGAGGTTCTAATTCTGAATCTTTAAACAAGTCCATTATTACTCTCGGAGGAACATCTTCAACCCCCTCTACATCTTTTAGATAATGAATCGCAGCAAGTACTCTATCCGGTTTTTTGAGAATATTACAATTTTCAATTAATGATTTAAATGCCGATCCTCTGTCGGGCAAACCAGATTTTTTTGCCGCTTCAATGGCAGCAGCAATAGCCCCCTCTCTTTTTGAACGAATTTTTGTTAACGCAGTAGACCATTCTTCTCCTTCCATAATCTTCAATAAATGGGCATCAACTTCTTGTTGTTCTCCAGAAATATCAATTTCAATATCTCCTACACGAATATAAACTCGCGCATCTTTAGATTCGTTTGTTTCCATATAGTAATTAGTCGGCCAACAAGTATTATTAAATCTTGTATGTTGATATTTTCATACAACTTGATAATTTATACTAAAAAATGCTTAAAACAATTAAATTTGTGGGAAAAAAACACCTTAATAACTATATTTAATCAAAGCCAATTAAAAGAAACCAAGAAGAATGATGAGGACGTCGCGTACATGATGACGAGTGGTGACCCCATGTCTAGTATGATAAAAAGTAAACAAAAAGCATTAGTGTTAATTTCAATGATGATATTAGCGCAAGCAACAATATTAATTCCTTCTGTGACCGCAGATATTTCTCCGAATTCTACATTAATTACGACATTTTCAAATGATGACACTTACGTAACAATTCAATTTGATTCTTCAGGCGAACCAATTCAACCTGGGGCTTCTTTGGAGATTCCACGCAATACAACAGTTGAGGCATTGAATTTTGGCTTAACATATAATTCGAGTAATAGCCCTGGAAATTTTTGGTTAGATATGAATGAAGATGGCATTCCCGAATATGGATATAATGGCACTGGATATGGACAATTAGGTAATCAAACACAATTTTCAGATAACAGTTCAACGTATTATTCTTCAAACCCAGCAGGTAATTGGGCTGGCCCCAATTTCATTTTACCTCAAGATATTATTATGGACAACTCTTTGATTGCAGTAGATTTCACTCCAGACAATAGTGGGAGATGGATGCTTGAATCTTCAATTATTGATATTACAACTCTAAATTATGATAATGACACTTCAGATGAAATAA
The DNA here is from genome assembly GCA_002692465.1 of Methanobacteriota archaeon. Taxonomy (GTDB): domain Archaea; phylum Thermoplasmatota; class Poseidoniia; order Poseidoniales; family Poseidoniaceae; genus MGIIa-I. The sequence goes on from NZKH01000075.1 coordinate 4,657, forward strand.
TGGTTCTTTCAAGTTCATGGGACACAGGGAATGGGGACTTCTTTCCAGCTATTGGATGGATTAATAATAATTCTAATAATGATGGGGTTACAAATATTTCTTGGCATCAAACTTGTAATGGCGTAGAAAAATTAGAAATTACAGACTTTAATGACGATGGTCATGATGATGTATTAGTTTGGACGCCTCAAGTGGGTCGTTTTTGTTACCATTTATGGTTACCAACACAAAATACTTTTTCAGCCCCTCAGGAATTAACAGGGGGCACTAGCGGCCAAAAGATGTTCGTGAAAGCAGGAGATTTGAATCTTGATGGATTTGGAGATGTTATTTACGCAGATGCTCAAGGAAGTTATGGACTTTATCAATGGAAACAAAGTATTCCGGGTTTTGAATTTATTGATGAATGGGCATATGAAACAATAATTGGTGGAACATACCAACAAACAGGCATTACTCAATTTGACGTAGGGAATATTATGCAAGGGAATGATAATGCTACATTGGTTTTTGTTTCTGATCAATTTACAGTAGATACATTAGCATGGGATCCTGGTTCTAATGAATTCACAACAGTTTATTCTTCAATTAGTAATGTTGATACTGAATTTTTATGGCTGGAAGATTTGAATGAAGATACATATGATGATATTATTACATGGGGTCAAGGAACATCTGGAACAATATTAGTTTCTGATGATTTTTCGGGTAATTATGTTTCATCATCTCAATCAGGTCTTGAAGCACCAGAAAATGCAATTGCGGTAGATTATGATGGCAATGGTATTTTAGATATTTTAATTCCTGAAAATGCAACTGCTGATGATGATGACAATACAATGAATGGATCTTTAATGGTTTACAATTTTGTTGGAGGGGTAATTACAAATTCAAATAGAAATTTAACACCAAGAACAATGCCCGCATTAACAACATTTGGAGATATTAATGGTGACCTGAATCCAGAAATAATTGCATATTGTGGAGAACAAGATACAGGGATTTTCGTAGATTCTTGGCATAAAATGAGTTTTGATTTCGATTCAGATGGCGTAATGGAATTAAGTGCAGAAGGGTTTGCTCAAGCGGATTCAGGAGCTAATGGCTCACAATTAATTAGAGTTACAGATTCTTCAGGCTCGATTGCGAATACAATTGAATTAAATAAGCAAAGTTATGCATCTTTTACTGATAATTATGGAAACAATATGATGAGCATTTCTTCTGAAATTGATATTGCTACAGCAGGATCAGTTTTAATTCAAAACTTGAGAATAACATATGAATGGTCACATCATTTAGAGGATTTTTATGATGGTTCCGGACATAATTTTACCACATATGTTAATTCAGAGGTAATGGAATTTGGTACTGGAAATTTAACTTTACCCTTATTATTTTCATCAACTCATGCAGGTGAATTAAATGTAGATGATTTGTATTTAGTTACTGCCTCTGGTCACCCAGACTTACCTGATTTGGCACCATTAGTACTAATGGCAATTAATGTTCAAGAAGATTCAGTAGAGATGCGCTGGTCAGAAGTTTTAACGGGTAGTCAACATTTTTCATCTTATGAATTATATCGTTCAACTGTAGTAAATGGAGTATTCCCTGGAGATTATAGTTTGTTAGTGAATAAATCAGGAGATCATACAGATGTATCCTATATAGATTCAGGATTAGCAGAAGGTGGGCATTATGAGTATGTGGTTAAAGCGATATTTTCAGTTGGTGGATTAGAGAGTGCACTTTCTAATGTAATTTCAGTAGATTTACCCTCAATTCCCCGTGTAGAAAACGTTGCTGCAGTCGACACTCCTATGGATCAAGGAGGTAGTATTGACGTTACTTGGGACGAAGTAGATGATAGATATACAGGATATTATGATGTATTTGTATCTACACAGAATTTTACGGATACTACATTGATGGATTCTGTCCATACACTTCAACATACAGAAACTTCTCATTCTGCAATTTATACAAGTGCAGTTAGGGATTCTGATGATAATGTTTTGGTGCCTTCAGCTACCATCAATAATGAAGAAGCGTTATGGGTCGCGGTTGTAGCAACAAACGATTCTGGTTCAAACCCATTTGTAACTGCAGTAGGTCCAGTTTATGCATTAAATAATGATGAACTTCCAACAGAACTTACTATGGGATTATCTTCAGCAATTGTTTTTGGAAATTCTGTAGACGATGAAGATTTAATTGTTGGCGGCGAAGATCCTACAATTATTTCGCTATCTCTTTTATCAGATACAAGTTTACCAATTGAAAATGCTAATATCATGACTACAGTAATTGTAGATCCTGATGGCGAGGCATACGAGTTCTTTTTTAATTCAACAACAGATAATACAGGAGCCGCTGATGTCCAATTTAACTGGAGAGATTTAGCAAATGAAAGTATTACTGTTAATGGAGGAGATATGGAAATAATAGCGCAGTATGATGGGCGTGAGGA
>NZKH01000076.1 GCA_002692465.1 Methanobacteriota archaeon
CAGTATCAACTGGTTTAATACTGCTATTCAATGAATTAGAATTACAGAGTAATTCCATCTCATCTGTCCAACCATCGCCATCATCATCGTCATCATAAATATCTGGTTGATTATCTAAATTCGTATCAAGTAATACAGAAATTGTAATTTCAAAAGATGCCGAAGTCATTGAATTATTTGCCCAGATTGTAAAAATTGTTGGTGGTAATAATTCTGTAGGGGTTCCTGAAATTAAACCTTCAAAGCTTTCAGAACGTGCTAAATTTATTGAAACTCCACTATACTCATTAAAATACAACCCTTCAGGTAGTTCAGGACTAATTTCCCAAGTTAATACTCCTCCCCCTTCTAATATTGGCGATTGAGCAGACATAGGCATATTCATTGAAAGTTCTAAATCTATATTTGGATAAGCAAGAATGATTGGTGCATCATTGAAATCGTCTAATTTATCACAAATTCCGTCTAAATCTAAATCAGGGGGGAAATCATTGGTATCTAGAGTATTGTATTGTCCAGGAACATTACTACATGCAATTTCTTCAGAATCTGTCCAATTGTCGTTATCATCGTCAATATCCATCCAATATTCTGTATTGAGTTCATCTCCATCAGGCATACCATCTCCATCATAATCAGTATAAACCCCTAAAGTAATCATAAATCTGTCAGTTAATAGAGGATCAACACCTATTGCTGTAATATTATAGTACATCTTTGGTCTTAATTCTAAAGGTACACCCCAAATTGTACCTTCAGATTGACTGAAATACAATCCTTCTGGTAAACCTGGAACAATATTCCATGAAGCTACAGCAACACCTTGAGATGATGGTCTGAAATCTGTTTGAATCGGGTAATTAATCGCTAAATTTAATTCATCATATGGATAGAAGATATACAAACCTGTCCCATTAACTGCCATTTCAAAATATGTTGTACTACTACCACCAGAATTTGTAGCAGTAATAGTATAGTTTACCACTCCAGTATTAACCACAGGAATACCATAAATTCTACCATTATCATCTATGTCAACTCCAAGAGGAAGATTTGGTGATACAGACCAAGAAGCAATAGGACCTCCAGTATTTGTTACAATAATCGGTAAGATTGGTGCTTCTTTCTTAACTTCGTAAAAATACTCTGGATATGTGATATTTGGAGCAGGCTCAACTATTGTAAACATAATTATTTGTCCAGAATTACAAATGTCCCAACTATTACATGCTTTAATGTTGAATAATTGTGAAGTTAAATTCTGTGTAGGTGCTCCAGAAATTACCCCCGTCACTGGATCAAGGTTGATTCCTGTAGGTAACTGAGAAGGTTCTACTGTAAAATAACTCAAATATTGAGGTGTTTGAATATCTGGAATTAGTGTTTCCATTGATTCACCATTCACTAAATTATACTCTAAAAGTCCGATATTAGTATGATTAGCAACATCAAATTCTACTACAGGGACCTCTGGTGCAATTCCAAATGTAATATTCACAGAAATTGTTCTTTGAACGGGTGAAGATATTGTTGCATTTAACATGTAAGTAATATTTCCACCAGAGGTATTAACGGGTGTTCCATAAATACGCCCATAATTTGTATCAAAATCTAACCCTTCTGGTAGTTCTGGATAAATTGACCAAGTTAAAAATTCATTATAATAGTTTGAATTTCCATTATATGTACTTCCCATCGCAAATAATTCGCTAAAACTATTATTTGCTGGTGGGATATAAGATACTGTATGATCTATTTCCCCAAACATTCTGTATAATTTTGCATAGGATGTATGTGAAAAAATCTGACCCGAATTATATTCAGTAGCAGCTGTTTTTCCTCCCCATTGTTGACTATTAAACTCAGCAACAAAATATGGTAATCCAAAATTATCTAATCCTAAATCGTAAATATAATTGCTACCAGAACCACCTTTAGTTCCACTATAATATGTTTGGAACCCATCCGAATTTATTCCTAGGAAATGGAAATAATTTGGACTACTTTCAGTATCTACAAGTATATGTACTTCATCTTGATCATCAATTACTGTTTGTAATGAACCTGAAGTTTGAATACTTCCATATTGATTACAATTTTTCCAAACCGTATCTCCCAGATTATTCATTCTAATTGAACAAAGCCATCCTCTTTCTGAATTAGAAAATGTTGTTAAATTACCGTCGATATTTAATTCTCCTTGGTTATTATTAAATGGAGAAAATACTATTGAAATACTTCCATCGCTATATTCTGCAATTGAAGGCATGATACTATTTAACCCAGGATAAGTTATGTTCTTAGCCCATTGCCATGAACCTGAAGGATCTAAATGAGCAATGAATGTATGATAATCAGAAGAACCAGCTATTTCTAATGCAGTACTTCCAAATCCTAGTCCGAATCTAAATTTACCAATAACTGTCGCTGAACCATCGGAATGAGAAATAACATCAGAACCACTAGCATCATTACATGTACCAATATTTGTTGTACTTGAAATCCATGAAACTGAACCTAAAGCATCAATTCTAGCAACGTATGGTGAGTAATAACCAATACAATTTAGTCCATAGTTTACTGATAAACCTCCAAAGTTAATTGTGTTAGATGAAGTAGTTCTAGCACTAAATGAAACTGTAACTAACCCGCTAGAGTCAACAGAAAGGCCTGAATCATATGTTGGTACGAAATTTCTGGAGTTTGATGGTGTTTGGGGTGAATCAGAATTTGTAACCCATAACAAATTACCATTACTATCATATTTTGCTACAAAAATATCTTGCGCATTATTTGATTCAAAATCAAAAGAAGGACTTTCTGAAAATCTAACATCACAATTAGATGAAGTCATTCCTTGATATTGTGTTAAGACATAAATATTATCTGAAGCGTCTATTTCTAAATCTATCACATAACCTGAACATAATCTAATTGTACGAACCCAGTCCCATTCTTTATCAATTCCTCTTTTTGCCACAAAGATATCATCAGAATCATGTGTTGGTAAAACTGGAACTCCGGGGAACATTTCCCCAGTAGAGGTTTGACCGAAATATGAACTTGCATGAATCATCGAACCATCCGAATTAAATGCAATTTGATTTCCTTTAAATCCATTAGAATCTTGAATATTATAATTAGCAATCATTGAAGGCAATTGTTCTAATCCAGCCAACAATGGAGACTCATCCCAAATTTTTATGGATACGTTTAATTCGAATGGATCATTTATTGATGTAGTTGAAATTGTATATACAGTTCCTGCTAAATCTGTTTGTAATGGAATTCCTGTAATATCTCCAGTTGATGTATCAAAATTTAATCCATCAGGTAATTGTGGAGAAATTGACATTGAAAGGGGTTTTAATCCTGTAAATGTAGCAAAATAACCATCATTTTGAGTATTAACCTCAAAAACCATATCTACATGTTCATATTCTAATGTAGCTTGATCTAATGCATCACAAGTTCCATCCCCATCTGCATCTCCAGGCACATCATTTACATCAATAGATTGTGCGTATTTACCAACGTAATGCATTTGATTTTGATCCCAATTATTTCCATTCCCTAATCCAGTAAAAATGTAAGGATCATCAGAACTATCAACAATTATTCTTATTGACCTAGCCATAATACTATTCCAAGATGATGTATGCTGTTGTACGACTTTAGATTCCCAAGTAGAGGATAAGTCGTTATAGCTAGTATAGTAAGCTGTACCATTAGTAACATCAATCCATGCTAAATGCACTTTATCATTGGAATCAATAATGAAATCTAATCCATCATTTGTTTGGCTAGGTTTAGTTGTGTTAAATTCATTTTGCCATCCACTAACATTTTCTTTAACATAATGTAATGTTCCACTATTCATGTAGAGTAGATGTCTAAATCCATTAGAATCTAAATGTAATTGTGAAGTCATCGGGGATAAAAGACTGTTTGAATTAACAGAGCCATCTACTAATAAACCTGGAGACCAATCTGAATCTAGTGGTTTCTCCCAACTTCTCAATCCTCCAGCAGGAGATGTGCCAATAAAGAATAGATTACCATCGTTATCAAATGCAATTTGTGCAAATCCTGAAGATGCATCAGCAGGGTAATCTGATGTAGACCATGTATCATTTTTGATATCATAAACTTGGAATTCATCGTTTGCAGTAAGATATATCATTCCATCTGGTGAAATTGCCATATCTGTAGGATTAGTACTATGTTGGCTCCACTGTCCTAAATTTGTATATGAAGATTTTGTGTGAAAAGTACTATGAGGATCTGCAAGTTCCACCTCTAATAATGCTCCTGATTGAGCAATGTATGTTTTATTTTCATAATTTGCAATTTCTGAATTATGTCGATAATTATTATTGGTATTTGATATCATTACCCAACCATTAGGTAGACTGCCAAATCCATTATCGTGGTTATGTCTCCACATACTAGGATAACCATGTCTATTGTGCCCAACAACATATAAAATACCATTTTTATCGAAGAACATATTTGATCGACCATAATTACTGTTCATTCTATGTGCACTAGCCATACTAATGAAATCATGTCTTGGTTCACAAAGATCTTCCAAAATATCGCTCCATCCATCATCATCGTCATCATCATCAAATTTGTTACATAAATAATCTCCATCTGTATCCAAAGGTATTGATGATGAATCAATAGGATCGGTTTCACATGCAGTTTCATTAAGATCTGTCCAAGTATCACCATCATCATCAAGATCTTCTACTAAATTAGTAATACAATCTACAACAATTGAATCTGGTTTCCCGTCATTGTCAGTGTCTAAATATGCACATGGATCCAATATGAATTTATCGTCAACATCTAATGAGCCATCATTATCATCATCAGTATCCCAAAGGTCAATCGTTCCATCATCATCAGTATCTTTAGGTTTTAACCAAATATCTGAAGCGGGTAAATTATTACCCATTGAATCTGTAGTTGAACCAACAGAAGCTTGATTACTTTCATGAGCTAATTGACCATAGGCGTTCAATCCCCAACATCTTACTTGTCCATCTTCTCTAATTGCACAAGTTGAATGATATCCGAGTGCTAATGATTCAACATTTCCACCAATATCTGTAATTATGAAATTATCGCCAACTTCTGAAAGTGAATCACCAATTGTATTTGTAATTTCATTACCTAGTTGTCCATTTGCCCCATAACCCCAACATCTTACTTTCCCATCGGAATTTATAGCACAAGAATGAGGATATCCATCATAATTATAATTCAAAGTAGATTCTCCAATTGAAGTAAACAATTGTTGAGTTTTAATATCTGTTCCAAAATCTACAGCAACTAAATTATCACCCATTTCTGTTTCAGAATCTCCTACATTTGTATTAGGTGTAATTCCAGTACCTAATCTTCCTTCTCCATTATGTCCCCAACAATATACTTCTCCGTCTGTTGCTAATGCACAAGTCAAAGATTGACCTGTTACCATATTAAAAATGCCTCTATCAGTACCTAAATCAATAAATCTAAAATCTGAATTTGAACCTAGAGCCGAGGTTCCAAGATTACTGGTTGTTTTACCAATTCCTAATTCACCAGCCCTATTATCTCCCCAACATTTCATTAATCCATTTTCTAATATTGCACAAGAGTGATCATAACCCGTGGAAATATCTAACGCCTTCATATTATTACCGAAATCTACAGCAACATTTGCTGTAGCTGTATTCCAACTAGTACCTCTTCCGAGTTGACCTACACCATTTGCACCCCAACATTTTACATCTCCATCCTCAAATAATGCACAGTTATGATAACTTCCTGCACTTAATTTCACGATATTAGAATTTGTTGTACCAAAATCAATTGGGATCAATGAATCTCCCATCTCATTTGGATTGTCTCCGAAATTGTAGGATGTTAATTGAGTACTAACTTGATTGTGTGAATTATCTCCCCAACAAACTACTTCTTCATTATCTAATAATGCACATACATGAGCAGATCCTGTAACTATTTGTTTGGCTGTTCTGTTAGTTCCTAAATTTACGAATTGAAGGAATTTTCCAGTTTCATTGACATTATCACCATATCCTGTGGTGTTCCCAATTCCCAATTGACCTTCATGATTTCTACCCCAGCATTTTACTAATCCTTGAATTGATCTTGCACAATAAAAATCTGTTCCTGCCGCAATTTCCTCAACTCTGTAAAATGTTTTTGAGATATCTGGTGTTTTGAATGATGTTATCAAATCATCACCAGAACCAATATCTCCATCTTGCACCCAATCTGACGGTTCAGTAAACCCACTAAAGTGAACCCATCCTAATCCCATTTGGCCATACGTATCATCTCCCCAACACATTATTCTGTAATCGGAAGAAACAGTATCTGAATTAAATAAAGCACACGAATGATGCCCATTTACTGAAACTTCAACTGGAGTATAACCTGTAGGCAAAGATGTCACTGTAACTGGAACGTTAGATGAAGTTAATCCTCCAGCTCCGTCCCCTAATTCACCATTTGATTCTTCTCCCCAACATTTTATTGAGATTTCAACAATTGCACAAACATGTCTTTGTCCAACAGAAATTGAAGTAACTAAATCTGAATTACTATCTTTAAGATCACCTACTTCATTTCCGTTAATATTTGGAGATGCACTGCCTAACATTACAGTACCATCAACACCATTACCCCAACAACGTACTTCGTCTGCCGCGCCTCCTAATGAGCAAGTAATATCTTGACCTGCACTAAGTGCTTTAAACTCATAATTTGGTTTTGTAAGTCCAATACCTCCAGCTCCTTCATGATCTACTTTAACCAATGAACTACTATCTGTGGAAACTGTAGAACTATTTCCAAGTACCATAGAGTTTGAACCACCATTATACCCCCAACAATATGCATTGTCTTCTGAATTAGTTACACAATTATGCCTTTTTCCTGTGGCAATTGAATCGATAAAACCAACATCTGATTCAATTAAAATCTTTTTAGGCGTACTAGAATCTTGTCCTGAAATTAAAGCCTTACTTGTTTGAATTTCAATATCATCAATCCAAACTGTATCTAATCCTGCAACATTACTTGCATCTTTATTGTATGTCCAGGTAAATGTATGTTCTCCAGAACCAAACGAATTTGTATTTTGAGTCCATGTGTTTGAAGTACCGGACCATTCGTTCATCAATACTCCATCAATAAAGAATTGTAACTTATCTGATGTATCTGTGGATGTCTTAAACCAAAAACTCACATTACCTCCATATGTATCAATTGTGGTTGAAAACGATGCACTACTGCCTTGGGCAAGTCCTGTAGACCTCCATGAATATCCAGAACCATCTGAATCTGTAGTGGCATCTTGAGTCCAAGGATTTGAACCATCTTGATCCCAATCTAAATTTAAATCGACTACTTGATCTGGAACTCCATTCGTATCTGCGAATGTTTCGGTTAATACTACATTACTATCAAATTCATAATATTCTCCAAGTTGTTTATGACTTCCACTACCCCAACAAAATACTTCACCATCACTGGAAACAGCACATGTATGTTCATCTCCAGCAGAAACTGATAGAATTGTAACATCCTCATCAAAAGAAACAAACGTTGGTAATTCTTCAGCTGATGTGTTGCCTAATCCCAATTGTCCTTGATCATTAGCACCCCAACACATTACACTTCCATTACTACTTACAGCACAAGTATGGCTTGTTCCAGAATCCATAGAAATTACTGTGAAATCTTCAGGTAAATCTACTTCAAGCATATAATCTACTATATTCGAAGGTTCAGCATTTGCTGTAATGCTACCTAATTGTCCTTGATCATTATGACCCCAGCACGCTACTTTTCTACTATCTAAAGTTGCACAACTGAAATCATCACCAGTTGAAATTACGCTTGATTCACCAATTGCAGGACTGTCATCTTTAGTATCAAATCTATCACAAATACCATCCTTATCAAAATCAGCAGGTATACTTGTTTCATCAAATCTGTCGGTTAAACACCTAATTTCATCTAAGCCATTCCATCCATCTCCATCAGAATCAACGTACAATCCTGTTCCAGAGTACCCAATATTGCTTACTACCCAAATATCTCCATAATCTGCAGTATAATCTGCAATCCATAATCTTCCAGATTGATCGATTGAAATTGAAAGTGATGTTGGTTGTAAAGTAAATACTAATTCTGGAGTTGTCCAAACACCCTCTGACCTATGGATAATTTGTAATTGTCCTGAATTATTGAATGCTAAGTAAGGCTCGTGGTCAGCATCAATTGCCAAATCAAAAATTCCAGTATCATAAGGTAATGTTTCATTTTGCCAATTATTAATTGAATCACAACTTCCTGAGCAAGAAGAATAAATTAATCCTAAATCATATGTTTCGTGAACAATATGTACTGAATCATCTGGAGAGATACTAATTGCAATAGAAGAGTTCTCGTCATTTCCAAAAGCTGATGAATTTAATGAAAAGTTTGTAGAAGTGCCATCTGAAAGTAAATGATAATATGTTAATGAGTCATTGTTAAGATCTCCGTCTCCATCATCAAAAATACCTACAATATGTATTGTATTCTCTGAATCAATTGCAGCATCAAAATTATCTGTTAAATGTCCTGCGTTACTTATATCCTCATCTAATAAGGAGTAAGTCCAAGAAGTATCAGAACTACATGTAGAAGAACATTTGTAAGTTCGCAAATTATTATTGGATTCTTGCCAAATAATTTGTAAAGTATCATCTGAATGTATAAATAATTCTAAAGCTGATGTAACTCCAGTTAATGGAATTGTTACCCATCTCCCATTTTCTTTTGTAGTATAATGAATCTCCTTCCATGATCCATCATATTCTGAATGAACTATATGAGGGACGTCATTAGAATCTACTACAATATCTAAATCTTTGACTTCACCTGAACTTTCCCCTAATAGTTCAATTGTCCAAAGACCATTGACATATGTTGCAAATCTCAACCTATTATCATCGCCACTAGCATATGCTAACGCAGGGCATCCATCAGAACGTAAAGTCATCGAATTGAATTTGCCCATTTCTGCAGTAGAGGCATCAAGTTGGTGATTTTCCATACTTGGATTAGTTGAGGGGAATAATTCATTACAATCATCACCTTCAAAAGTATCATCTAATTTCAATTCAACATCATCAGTTGGCATATCTAAACTATCATCACCTTTGAAAGCAAGATCTCCATATCCTAATCTACCATTACTAGCAGTACCCCAACATTTTATTCCATCAGATGTTAGTATTATACAAGCAAACTTTTCCCCAACTTCAATACGATCAGCTGAGCCACCAATTGATACTGGAAGTAAATTATCTCCCATTTCATTAAATCCATCTCCTCGGTCTAATGTATTTCCAAGGCCTAATTGACCTACATCATTTTGTCCCCAACATTTCACTTGTGCATTGTCTAATATTGCACAAACACTTGTTGTACCTGCATCAATTTCTACAGCAAATCTATTAGTTCCTAAATCAACAACTCCTAATGAATTGCCCATTTCTCCACCTTGATCACCTATATCATTAGTATTCTCAATACCTAATTGACCAAATTGGTTATCTCCCCAACATACTGTATCTGAGTTATTTAATATTGCACAAGTGAACCCATCTCCGGCAGTAATATTTACAGCAGTGTTACCGTTTGGAAATGATACAAATCCAAGATTTGAACCCATTTCACTGCCTTGATCTCCAATATCGTCTGTATTTTCAATACCTAATTCACCATTATCATTACTACCCCAACAAGAAACTGACCCATCATCCCATATCGCACAAGTATGTGTTTTACCTAACGCTAATTGTGAAACATTTCGATCTGGGGGTAATTCTACAGTTGCAAAATCATCTCCAACTTCATCTAAATCATCTCCTAAATATGACGTGTTTCCCATGCCTAATTGTCCAAAATCATTAGCACCCCAACAAATTAAATCATCGTTATCTAATTCTGCACAAGTGTGTCCTGCTCCAGCTTCTATCGTTACAGCATTACGACCTGATGGCAATGATAGAGAAGGTAGCATGTCTCCAGTTTCTAAATATCCATCACCAAAACCATCTTGGCTTGCTGACATACCCAAACCTAAAGCAGCAACATTACCCCAACATTTTATTGAGTTGTCATCCAATAATGCACAACTATGCTCATCACCAAGAGCAAGGGAAATTGGAATAAGTCCTGTTCCTAAATCTAAAAATGGTAAATTAACTCCCATTTCTCCGGATTCATCTCCAATGTCAAGAATATTACCAATTCCAAGTTGACCATCGGATCCTTTACCCCAACATTTAATCTCGCCAGCAGCACTAATTGCGCAAGAATGTGCTCCACCAGAATTGATTTGAATTGCGGTTCCTGTACTAATTGAATATCTAACTTCTTGATACTCATCTATAACTTCTATTTCTTCATTAATTTCAAAATTACCAAAATAACTTACCTGAGTCATCAGGACCATTAACATACTATACAATATTGCAGTACGAATTCTAGTGTTGTTGCGCATGTATATTCCCTACAAAAATTCACTAATAAGTATAATGTGTTTTTTTACTTAAATGTACAAAGATGCGAGCGCCGGGATTTGAACCCGGGTTCCGGCGTTGGCAACGCCGGGTGATAACCGCTACACTACGCTCGCAGCATTTCGCCCAAATGTTCTGTGTATAAACAATTACGCCGGTTAAATAATAATGTATTTTAAAAATGAGGTGTTCAATTATTTTAATTATTTATAGTCATTTTGACAATAAAGTTATTAATTGTTGCATAAAACTGTCAAAAAAATAAAAAAAAATTATGCGTATGATTAATATACCGTCTAGTAACCCAAGGGGTTGAGAACAATGATGGATAAAGCAAAACTCGAATATATTTGGCTAGATGGATTTGAACCAACTCAAAGTTTACGTAGTAAAACAATGGTTCGTAAGGATTTCAATGGTACTTTAGAAGAATGCCCTATGTGGTCATTTGACGGATCATCTACATTACAAGCGGATGGTTCAGATTCTGACTGTTTATTAAAACCAGTATTTATCTGCCCAGACCCAGATAGAAACTTTGGATACTTAGTTATGTGTGAAGTTCTGAATGCAGATGGAACTCCACATTCAACAAATGGAAGAGCTACCATTGATGATGATGATCAAGATTTTTGGTTTGGTTTTGAACAGGAATATTTCCTCTGGGATCCTGAAACTAAATTGCCTTTAGGTTTCCCAAGAGACCAAACACCTCAAGGTCAATTTTATTGCTCAGTAGGAGGGGCTAACGCCTTTGGAAGAAATATTATTGAAGACCATTTTGATCAATGTCTTGATGCTGGTTTAAATGTAGAAGGCATCAATGCCGAAGTAGCTGTAGGACAATGGGAATATCAAATATTTGCTAAAGGTGCAAGAGAAGCAGGGGACCAAATATGGGTATCTCGTTATTTGGCTGAAAGAAACGCAGAAAAATATGGTTTAACAATTGAATGGCATCCAAAACCTCTTGGAGCCACAGATTGGAATGGATCAGGTATGCATGCTAATTTTTCTGACACTACTTTAAGAACATGTGGAGATGAGAAGATTTTCAACCAAGTTTGTGAAGCATTTGGAAAGAATATTAAGAAACATATGGACGTATATGGTGCCCACAATGAGCAAAGATTAACAGGATTGCATGAGACTCAATCAATCCATGAATTTTCTTATGGTGTTTCTGATAGGGGAGCTTCAATACGTATACCCGTAGGAACTGTTGAAGATGGTTGGAAAGGACGTTTAGAAGACCGTAGACCATCATCAAACGGTGATCCATATAAAATTGCATCAGTTATTATAACAACTACAAAATCAGCATATACTTGAATTAATTCCAGGAAATATGGCTGAAGGCCTTGTTGTGAGTGTTTTAGAAAAATCAAAAAACACAACTAGGCGTTACGACGTTGATTGGCTTCGAGTCATACTATTTGCTTTGTTAATTTGGTTCCATTACGCAGTATTTTCTCTCGAACAACTTGAAGGAAATAATGCCGTAATGAAATTATTCAATCTACCACTTTTTATTGTAATAGGGGTAATGCATCAATGGAGATTAGCTGCATTGTTTGTAATTTCAGGAATGGGCACTGCATTTGCTTTTCGTAGAAGAAGTTGGAAAACATACATTAAAGAAAGGTGGGTTAGACTTGGGATTCCATTATTATTTGGAACCTATATTTTGTGGTTTGGAATTTTTACCCCAATTAGCGTAACTGAACGGCTATTCACCATTTTCCCTGGTTCTGGAAAAATGCCATATGGACATCTTTGGTTCATATATAACCTACTAATCTACTCGATAATTCTAACACCCTTATTTTCTCACGTAAGAAATAATCCTGAAGGGAAAATTGTACAATTAGTAACTTCAATTTTAAATTTTCGTTTTGGGATCTTATTGGTCCCGCCCATAATATTAGCAATCAATGGTATTTTATTCAAACCTTGGGAATTTGGAGAAGTAGGCATGTGGTGGGAATTTTCGAGATATTTACTTTATTTTTTATTTGGTTACCTATTAATTTCTGCAAAAGAACAATATTTTGATGCTTTAAACAAAATCCGAATACCTGTTACAATAATTACTCCAATTCTTGCAATAATTTGGTATATTGTCGAAGAAGGTTCCAGCATTCCTAAAATTATGGAGGGCGGGTGGGTAAAAAATGGATTTGAACCATTCTCATTAGAAGTAATTAGTGCATCTATAATACAATCATTTCATGCTTGGTTTTGGTGTCTTCTAATATTCAGTTGGGCATCTAAATTCCTTAATAAACCAAATAAATGGCTAGCCTATCTTAATGAAGCGGTTTATCCAACATACATTGTACATATGCACCTAACATTCTTGCCAATTGCAATATTTGGTTTAATGGGTATTGGGTATTATGTTAGTTTGACAATAGGGACTATTTTAGTTATGATTGGAGTAATGATTTGTTTTGAAATTGTCAGAAGAGCTACATTTGCAAGAGTTTTCTATGGCATTAAAGGCGGAAA
The DNA here is from genome assembly GCA_002692465.1 of Methanobacteriota archaeon. Taxonomy (GTDB): domain Archaea; phylum Thermoplasmatota; class Poseidoniia; order Poseidoniales; family Poseidoniaceae; genus MGIIa-I. Next base: position 13,110 of record NZKH01000076.1, read on the forward strand.
AAGTGAGGTAGAAAAATTATATCCATTCAATAAAATTGAAAGGAATGATCTAAAAGTTTTATTAAAAATAATATTCCATGGATTAGCAATAGCAATGACAATTGGATTGTTGGTATTACTAATCGGTGCTGGTATTGTAAATGAAATTTAATCCTCACCAAAATTTCCAAAACTAACGCCGTTTTTCTTCAAAAAGATTACAACTATGGCAACGATTCCCACTAAAGCAAATAATAAAGAAAAGATTACTACTGGATTACTCAACAATTCAATAATTCCTTGAGATGGATCTGAGCCAATATTTGTATTTTCAGATTCAATGATTATGTTATGTTTGATAATTGTTACTTGACCATAAACATCGACACCTCTAAGTTCAATTTCAACAAAGCCTGCAGGGATATGTCTCGCCTGAAATGAAATTGTATAAACTCCGTCCCCGGCTTTTAAATCGCCATTTGTTCCATCGTCAAACATTAATTTCCAAGTTTCTCCTTCATCAGCAGGAAGTAATTCATGAAATTTAATTTGCACAGCATTAATTCCGTCTGAATCTTCAGCACTTACACTAATTGTGTAAAATTCTTCAGACATTTCACCCAATTTTGGGGCAATTATTTTTTCTGGAGACATCTGTGCATTAGAAAGAATTGGGCCATCATTAGTAATTAACAAAGATGGGCCGTCAACTATTGTTTGTGCTCCATCTGAATCTTCAAGCAATAATGGAATTACAAGATTACCTGGCACTACTGTATTTGGAATCACAAATACCCCATTCCAAGAATCCAAATCCTTAGTTAACTCAAATAGATCTCCACCATTTAATCTTAAATCAACAAAAACTCCTGCCACACCATTTGCATCTGATGCTTTTGCACTAATACCTACAGTAGTTAGTCTTGAAGATTGAGTTTTATTTAAAGAAGATTCAATTAGAATGGGAGCTCTATTTGAAACGTTTAAGCTCCAAGTTTCAGTTATGACCCCAAATAAATCGCTTACCTCAACATCTACAGTTAACTCACCATGTGATGAAGAATCCCAAATTACTGGTATTGTCCAAATATCATCTTGAATCGCTAGATCCCCATCTAAACCTCTATCATTTAATTCTAAATTATCCAAAACATCTTCACCCAATGAAAGTCTTGCATTAACATACTGAATATTCCAATCTAGATCTTCAACCGTAATTTCTAGATGTGCTTTATTCCCCGCATCATTTTGTAAAATAATTTCTCTAAATGAGACATCTAAAATTTCAGGTAAATTATTTTCTTCTGCTGTAACTATACTTGGAGAAAGTATTCTTTCTAATGTTTGATATTCTGTAAATACCGCATTACTAAAATCATTATCTAAAATCAACTCTCTTGAAACTTCACCTAATAAACCGGCCAAAATTCCATTATTTATTACAGAACCATAAGCACTACCCTCTGAGTTTGATGTGTCTATACTCTCCCAATAAGTTACAGGCATAATATGCCCATCTCTATTAATTTCACCGAGCCCAGTGGCTTCTATATCTAAACTAAATATATCTCCATGATCTAATCTGACAATATCACCAGGCAATAAAAACTCAGGTGCAAAACCTGTTTCTCTACCTATTGTGATATTTCCAAGTTCTGATTCAGAAACGGGAGCCTGTGGTTCAAGTTGAATTGGAGATCTTTCAGGATACTCTTCTCCTTCTGAAGGCGTGGCTCCGGTAGTTCTCCAAGCATAACGAATTGTTCTATTTTCCCAATCTATTGGTTTCGCTTGGTAATCCCATGTTTGATTATGATATTGTCCTACACCAATATCGTCTGCAAAAAATCCTGCTGCACCTGTAAGATTATACCACACCTGACTATGAATGACATTTACAGTAAAAATGTCCCCAGTGCTATTAGCACTTGGGCCAACATCTTCAATTTCTCTCAATAACCCCCATGTTCCTTCTGTATCTCCACTAATTGTGCCATAAACATGCATATAATCTTCAACAGTAATTCCATCAATACTTTCAGTTTCAAAATGAACAATAGTTCCGTTTATTACAGTTTCTTGATCCTCGTCGGGATTGTCTTCGGTTTCATTATCCTCCCTCTTATCTTCTTCTTTATCTGAAATATCAAAAGTTCCCTCAGCACTAATTAAATTATGTTCTCCAACTCTTTCACCATCAATCCAGCTTTCAAAAAAACGTAATTCATTCACTTCTAAATAAATATGATTGTCTCCCTCATGTTGTTCCATTTGAGCAGTAGCAATAATGTCATTGTAATTATTAATCCTAACACCATTAACATCATAATATTCTAATTTAAAAAG
>NZKH01000077.1 GCA_002692465.1 Methanobacteriota archaeon
ATCTAATCATCATAGTATTCAAAATATCATATTAGGGTGTACTGAGCAAACAGATTTTGAAGGTTTTTTAAAACCTATAATTGATTACGTTAGAATTAACCCAATTGACAATTTAATTTTAACTGAACCTCAAGGAGGTAGAACAGAATCGATAAAAGTTGAAAAATTATTTGAAAACATTTCATCAATATTTACTGAAACAAAAATACATCTTGAGCCCCTACCTTTGACCGCTTTAAAAAAAGGTAAATTATTAACAAAAAAGGGGACCTTGCTCTGCATAGGTAGTCTTTATTTAATCGGGAATATTTTATCAATTTTAGAATTAGATGATGAAAATTCCATGACTATTTTATCAAAATAAAAATAAAAATTATTCCGAAAGTAAAAATTAGGCATGATGTCTACGAGTGACGGTGAAGAAACAGTGAAATGGGATTTACGGTTTTTAGAATTAGCTAAACATATTTCAGAATGGAGTAAAGACCCGTCAACTAAAGTCGGTTGTATTATCGTTGGAGAAGATCGAGAAATTCGTTCAACTGGCTTTAATGGATTTCCTAGAGGTATAGAAGATACTGATGAAAGACTAAATGAAAGGGAAAAAAAGTACCCTTTAATTTGTCATGCAGAAGAAAACGCAATAATGCATGCAGCAAGAATTGGAGTTTCATTAAAAGGGTGTACAGCATATGTTACTTGGCCACCATGTAATCGTTGCTCTAGGTCATTAATTCAAGCAGGAATAAAGAAAATAGTAATTCCTAGTGGAGTTGAAATTCCAGAAAGATGGAATGAAGAATTTGATTTATCTAAATCAATGTTAAGTGAAGCAAATATTGAATTTATAATTATTTGAAATAAAGGTTTTGAAAAAACATCAGATTATGTTAAGTTATGTTGCTTCTTGAGTAGGTTGAGTCGAATGTCTAAAAACGCCAAATTAAGTATGCGAGAGAGAATTTCAAAAAAATGGGAATCTCTAAGGGAACATCATTTGACAATCATGACTACAGTGTTTGTAGTCTCATTAGGAATGATGTTATTTACTCTTGTTTTTATTGTTACAGGAACATATAATCAATGGGGTCCAGAGCGGAATGCTTTGGCATGGATTACTGGAATTATTGGAATCATAGTTGCTATATTTTTGTGGCCCGAATTTTTTTACTTGCGAGGAAGATATAACTTTCTTAGGGAATATATGAAAATTTCATCACCTTCCGAATTGAGAAAAGAAATGGCCGAAGCACAAGAGGCTGGAAAGATTTTAGGGGATCGTTATTTAGATAAATTGAGAGAATTTCTCTTAGAAAAAGGAATTAAAATGAAACGCAGATGAAAGTGAGGGATTTACTTGAAGGCGTGGCCATTATTAAAAGAATTAATTCTTGCAGTTAGTGTAATTTTGTTGCTACTATTAGCGATGTATTCTTCAACAGGTAATTCACCTCCAGTTGTAGTTGTAGAATCTGATTCAATGATGCATGATCCAGAGGGTCAAATTGGAGCAATTGATGCAGGTGATTTAATTTTGGTTCATGCACCTCATAGTAGAAAAATAGTGACATATGCAGAAGCTTTAGAGGTTGAGCCGGGTTCAAAAATTTATCATAGTCACGGATTACCTGGTGATGTAATTGTATATGATAAAAATGGAGAAGACAAAACACCAATAATTCATCGTGCAATACTTTTTGCAAGAGCAAATTTTACTGAAACTCCGGATAGAATTAATGATACTTGTGAAAATGGTAGTTATGATAAATTTTTAATTGATGATTCAGATTCTGAACTTGGAACTTGTGTATTAACTTGGGATGTTGCAGGAACAAGTATTCGAAATTCAACAAAAATTAGTTGGGATTTTAAAGAATTTAATTGTGATTTGTCTGATAATGGGGCACATGCTCAATATCTTCGCATAATTGATTGGGTTCCTAATCATGAAGGATATCTTACATTGGGAGATAATAACAATTGTAATGTCGATCAAGGAGGAATTGCAACCAATAATACAACAGGTGGAGGCCTTAGCGATGCTTCTGGAAAGCGAGTAGAAGCGGTATCAAAAGAATGGGTTGAAGGGATTGCAGGTGCGGAGATACCTTGGTTTGGTTCTGTAAAATTAATGACATTAGGGGCAACAACAGACTCTTCTCCAGGGACATCATATATTCCTTCAAAAACGTGGCTCTCACTAACAGGAACAATATTTATATTATTAATAATTCCAATTATTTTAGAGGGTTTAGTAAATGCATTTTTACAAAAATCCCCTGAAATGGTATCTCATTCAGATGAATCAATGAAAAATTATAGCGAAGATATCACGGAATCAGAGTAATTACTCTTCAATTTCATTCCCTGCTAATTTTTGTTGGGTATTTTTTAGTTTTTGTTCTAAGTAGTCCATATCTTTTTTTATTGCCTCAAAATTTAATTGTTCAAACTTAGAAATGATTGCTTGTTTTTCTCTTCTTAAACTTGAGAATCTAGAACGTAAATTGTCTGAAGACTGCTTAGAATTAATTTCAATAACCCAAGATTCTAAAACATCAATTAAATTTTGAATATCTTTCCCATTATCTGTGAAGTAGATTTCTTGATTTTCTGTAATTTTTAATAATAATTGCTCAGAATTAATTGAATGTGACTCAATACTACCACTAATGTAATTTTGTGGTGAGATGTATAATCTTTGTTCCAAAAGATAACCTATACCATCTTCTTCAACATCGTACATACTCATTGTAATTAATGCGATATTATTTTCAAATTTAATTAGATATTCAGCAAATCCTTCTTCTAAATGCCATAATATAATTTCATTAGGTATTTCCCCAATTTCATCTAAGCAAAGTTGTTCTAGCATTTTAGTATGCATTGTAATCTGCTAATTGTAATACCCAATAATAACATCGGCTATTTATTGTTACAATACTTTAATTCAAGAGTAAGAACGAAGACGGGGGGTCATGGCCAACGAGTGGTTGGAGATTAAAGCGTATGATTTCTTATTCCCTCTACTCATTTTTTCATTTATATGTTGGTTGATAATTTTATCAAGAATCCAGAGAACTGGGTACTTAGATAAAATTAATGCTACTAAGGCTTTAGGTTTTATTTTAATGCTAAGAACTCAGAAAGGAATTAAGTTGTTAGATAGGGTTGCTAAGCCAAGAAAATTTTGGAGAATATATGGAGAAATCTCATTATGGGTTTGTAGGGCTTCAATGGTTTTTATTATTCTTTTTTTATTCCTTGCAATTCTTCTTTTTATTATCACAGGACCTACAAAAGATCCTATGCCAGTTAGTACAATGATTGCAGTTCCAGGATTAAATCCTGTAATACCTCTTGGTTGGGGGATTTTTGCATTTATAGTATCATTAGTAATACATGAATTTGGTCATGGATTGCAAGCTAGAGCTCATGGTATGCGCCTTCGTAGTTTTGGTTTGCTGTTGTTAGGCCCACTACCATTGGGTGCTTTTGCAGAACCGGAATATGATGAATTAACAAGGGCCCCAAGAAAAGAAAGACAAAGGATGTTTGCTGCAGGCCCTTCAACAAATTTATTTTTAGCTTTAATTTGTTTTATAATTTTAATTTTCGCTTCACATCAATTTACTGCAATTAATCAAGGAATGTATGCTAAAGGGATAATTGAGCATGAAGAATCAGGAGCACATTCATCTACTACTTTATTAGGTGCTGAATATCCATTAAATGCTTATGACATAATAACGAAAATTGATCAATATCCAATACCCGACAAGGAATCTTTTGATAGAGTAATGGATAATTATTCTGCAGGTGATCAAGTTAAATTAACAATTATTCCAATAAATAATACTAATGAAGTTATTATTTTAAATGTTACATTTGGAGATGCTTATGAATATAATTATTATGTTTGGAATACTTCAGAAAATAGAAAGGATTTGAATAAAGATGGGGAAATTGGAAGAGATGATTTTCAGATTGTATTGGAAGAAAATCGTGCGTTTTTAGAACAAATGGGCCAAACAATTGAACCTGGTGATGCATTTTTAGGAGTTAGTGGACTTGTAAGTAGTACACATGGGATAGATGGCTTGGTTGGACCCTTTGCCCCTGAATCCTCGGGAACCTTACTGGAAAAAATTATTATTACACCATTTCATGTGATTCAATTGTTATTTCAGCCATTTGAAAACAAAGGAACTGCGATGAATCCCTTTGAGGAAAGTATGTTAGTAGCAGATTCAAAAGGATTAGGAGGAATTCTTGGGACATCAAATATGATTTTAATTGTAGAATTTTGTTTTTGGTTGATATGGGTTAATATTTTACTTGGGTTGACAAACTTAATTCCCATATTGCCTTTTGATGGAGGTCATTTATTCAAAGATATGATGCACGGGGCTATTGAAAAAACAAATCGTCTAAGGGAATTATTAGGATTTAAAAAATGGCATCCATTAAGTGTAGAGAATTTAGTAGCAAAAATCTCAGGGTGGAGTTCATTAGGATTATTTTTGATATTATTCATTATGTTTTTGTTGCCATATTTTGTGTAATGGAATCTATTGGATTAAAATCATCTTTTCTTTCTTGACATAGGTAAGAAAGGAATTTATGTAGTGGAAGGCCTTGTTCCCAATCAATCATTGGATTACCTTGATTTGAGATTGGTAGTTTTGGAATTCTTCTAGCAAGTATCATTAATTTCCCTTTCAAATTATTAGTCTCAACTCTAAATATTCTCCATGAATCACCCCTCACCCCTTTTAATCGATGAGCATATAATGGCATGAGTCCCGTTTTTTCTCCTTCATTAAGCATTGAGAGGTATTGTGTTTTTGTTCTACCTGAAAGATATAATTTCTTTGATTTTGTAGATTTTACTTCGATTGGAAAACAGATATCTCCTCTTAATGCTACTAAATCTCCACTTCCTTCCATTCCACTTCCTGCTGCTCTCACGACTAGGAATGGTTTATTTGTTACAGAAAAAAGTTGTAATTTTTCTAATGGGTTGCAACTTCGAGAAATTGCATTGATAGTTTTTTCATCACCACTTAAAACGCGTCTTAATTCTCTTTCATATGAGCTAGACATGTTTACGTTGATTTTGACAAACGTTCTTGAGGTTTCTTATCATTTGAGAAAAAAAGTTCTAATTTTTAGAAGTTTTTCCGAACTTCATTTGATTATTCATCAGTAGTATCTCTTCCAGGAAGTTGATCTTCAGTTTCCCTATACACGGTACGCATGGCATCAATAAAATTCTTGTTCAATACTAGCATATGATATTCCTCAATATTACATTCTTCACTATTTAGCCATTCTAGTAGTAAACTGAAAGTCATTTTAGCTCCCTCTCTATGAGGGTAAGAAAAGATATCCATTGAAAACGGTGCTGCAGCTACTATTTTTACATCTTTTTTACTTTGAATTGCTGAAAACATAGATTCATATGTTTTTGGCAATAATTCTCTTCTATTCTGATCTTGTACTGGACGTCTACAATCAGGACTTACGACATGCAACAAATATTTTGATTTGAGGTTAAACGAGTCGTTAAATTTTGCAGAAGATACTGGGCAAGGAGACAAATTTAATTTTCTTTGTTCTATTGCAATTTCTCTACATGCTTCTCTTAATTTTTCACCAGCAACGTCATACACTTTTGCATCTATTCCTTCTCTTCCAGATAATCTATTATCTGATGGTGTTGCTATTAAGTCTGCTTCATGTTTTGAGAGGTCTCCATAAAAGACTTTTAGGATTCCATTTCTACAGGTCCGCTTCATTAGTAATTCTGCCACAAACCTCGGAGGTGAGGCCGTCCTACATATTGACTTCGGTAAAATAAGTCATAATTATAAGAGGTCCGTAATTATGAAATATGTTAAAAATATGCTGCAGTACCCCTTTTTTCACAGATTACTTTATAAAGTCCTTTGTTTGAGTGCCAGCGAGGAATATCTCATGGCAAAAAAGAACAAGAAGTACTTTGTACTAATGGAAGGAGGAGCAGATACAAGTCAAGTGTTTGCGAGTGCGCAACCCCGTGGTGCTGCATTAAAAGCGGCTTCTAGAGGGAAAACTAACATTCGTTTAAGGGAACGTGGAACAAAACGTGTACATGTTTTTACAGGCGAAAGAAAACAAGTGCCTAAGCCACCAAATGGTCCAGATTGGTTACCAGATATGGTTTGGAAAGCTAATGTTAAGAAACAAGGTATTGAACACCAAGATTAGTTAAATTAGCGTGCTATAAAATAAACGGGCTGCCGTACCACCACAACCTCTTTTAGCGAGCTAGAGGAGGTTTTTTTTTTTTTAATTTATTTTCTTAATTACTTTCCAGTTAACTTCCGCCAGATCATCTTTATGGGGTCATAGTATCTATCAACAACACGTTCCTTTAGTGGTATTATTGCATCATCTGTAATTTTTATTCCAGCGGGACATACTTCCGTACAACATCTTGTAATATTACAATATTCAACTCCAAAATCATTTTTGATTTCTGGAATCCTATCTTCTGTATCTAGGGGGTGCATTTCGAATTGTGCTAGCCTTACTAAATTTCTAGGACCTGCAAAATCATCAAATAAATCATGATCACGTAATACATGGCATGTATTTTGACATAGAAAACATTCTATGCATTCTCTAAAGTGTTGTATTCTGTCAGCTTCCATCTGATTAAATTCCCAATTTTTTTCTTCAGGTCCATTTATTGGTTTAATTTTTTGTGCAACATCATAATTCCATGAAACATCAGTTACTAAATCTTTAATCAGGGGAAATGATTTCATAGGCCTAATTTCAATAGGCACATTCTCGGGAGTTTCTGATACAACATCATTCATTCTTGTCATACACATTAGTCTTGGTTTCCCATTTATTTCTGCTGAGCACGAACCACATTTACCAGCTTTACAATTCCATCTGACTGCTAAATCTGCTTGTTCTTCGTGCTGAATTTTGTGAATACAATCTAAAACAACCATGCCCTCATCTAATTCAATATTAAATTCAACCATTGATAAATCTTCTAAATCTCCGCGTTGGATTTTGAATGATTGTTTTTTACCCTTTAATGACATTTAATTCCC
>NZKH01000078.1 GCA_002692465.1 Methanobacteriota archaeon
CAAGAATCTATAATGTTGATATGGCTGACGTAAAACCATCTGGTGAACCAAGTGAGGTTGATGAAGGTAAACCAAATCTTACTTTTGAACTTCATGACTCAACGAGTCCTGATGCATTGGAAATGAAATTGCCTGATTTACCTCCTATAGGAATTCCAGATATAGAAAAAGAGAGTTCAGAAGCACCTAAATCTCTGAAATTGAGTAGTCGTCTGATGATTATTTTAGGTCCGATAATTAGTTTATGTGCTTTATTGAATATATTTGGTATTTTTGGATTTTTAAAATCATGCGACACAATTATTTCAAATGGAGGAGTTTGTATTGAGGGTGCAGATAGGATTAGTTTACTTGCAATTGGGAGGTTGTCTCATACTGAAGGTTGGATCTATTCAGGTAGTTTTGGAATCCCTACAATTACTTTAATTCTTTTTGGAGTTATAGTGATGTTTATTGGAATCCAACTAAAGATGTTTAGTAAAAATTAATATGTTTTTGCCAAGAAAACCTTACAATTCGTATTTTTTCCAGTTATACAACATTCCATTTCTGAGTCCAAATTATCTAGACTTTCACCTAAAAATGTTAAACCTGTAAGTCGTTCTATAATTTCTGCATCAGAATCAGTTCCTTCAAAAGCAGTCCAATACACCTTGTCATTCTCAATTTTTTCTGAAAGTTTCCAACCATCTTCATTTATTAGTTGAGGTAATTTCTTGATTGATGAATTTAATTTATTAGCTCCCATTTCTACCATTTCGTTCTGAATTTGATTTAATTTAGTGCTAATTTCTTCTTCTAAATTATCAAGATTTATTTGTTCTTTCCCTCCGATTCTGGATGTACACATAATATTGTTTGAATCAAAATCCCTTTGTCCAAAATCTAATCTAATTGGAACGCCTTTTAATTCCCAATCGTAGTATTTTTGCCCAGGTCTTATGTTTCTATTATCTATATGAGTCCTATATCCCAATTTTTTTAATTTTTCTGAAATTAAATCCAACTCTTTTAAAATTATTTCTGAGTTGTTTTTTGAAATAATTGGAATGAGGACAATTTGAAATGGGCTTACCGCCGGAGGCAAAATCAGACCATTATCGTCCCCATGCATTCCTACAATTGCACCAAGTAATCTTTCAGACATTCCATATGTTGTTTGATGCACGTATGATTGACTACCGTTGATGTTTTCATATGTGATATCAAATGCTTTGGCCCATTGGTCTCTATAATGATGAACACTTGCGACTTGTAATGTCCTTCCATTAGGCATTACAACATCAATTGCTATTGTGTACCATGCCCCTGGAAATGTGTCCCATGTAGGCCTTTTTGAGATAATTACAGGTAGTGCAAATTTTGTCATTAATCTTGAGACAATCTCTAAATCTTCCTCTATTTGTTTTGTAGCACATTCTTCATCTACGTGTGCTGTATGTGCCTCAAAGAAATGAATTTCCCTAACTCTGATAAAAGATCTCGTTTGTTTTGTTTCATATCTAAAAGTATTCACGGTTTGGTAAATTTTCAAAGGCAAATCTGCATGACTTCGAATCCATAATGGAAACATAGTATACATTGCAGTTTCAGAAGTTGGTCTTAAAAACATAGGGATGTCTAATTTATTTTCACCAGCATGTTTAACCCAATATACTTCTTTTTTAAATCCAGCTTCCTCTTCATCATGCCTTAAATCTTCGGGATCAACACCTTGTTCTCTTGCCCTTTTTAACAATGAAACCAATTTATTTTCTTTTTCTAATAGGTCTTCTGGAATTAGTAATGGGAAATTACATTCGCCGTGCCCCGTCCTTTCCATTTCCTTATGAGTGTGGGAGTCAATTAACCGCATTGTTTTCCAACCATAAGGCCTCCATACATCCATTCCCTTAATTGGATATCTTTTGTCGATTAATTCTGCTGCTTCGACTATAAATGGGTACCATTCATTAAAATTTGATTTTGGAGGGATTCCTCTTTTTGATTTTTGATTTTCATCACCCATACTATTCCCTCTGTGTTGTCTTCCAATAAATTTTTTTTAATTGTTCTCTATTAGTTTGCATATTGCATTAGATATTTCTTTATTTGTGCTTAAAGCGAAATGTTCTCCATTCTTCAAGATTAGGTGGGCGCGATTTTTTTCCTTGGCATGTAAATCCTCAAGCCTATTTGCAATTACTGCATTTAAATCATTTTTGATGACAAAAGATGTAGCCTTTGAAATTAATTCTTTTAGTTTGATGTTTGATTCTAATTTAAAGCCAATTCTAAATGAGCCTTCAACATCTTTTTTTATTTCTTCAAGATGTTTTTTAGATTTAATAAGTTTAAATTCTAATTTCTCATTGCCACTTGGAATTTTACCTCTATGAGTATCCATACTAACGTAATCTAGTACTGCTGCAGCATGAATCCAAACATCAATAGAGCATTTTGTTAGTGCTTTTAATTCTAGTAACATTTCCTCTGGTGTTTCAGTTTTAATGACAAGAGGTAGTTCAAATTCATTAAAATAATTCGTGTGCCCAGAAACAATTGTTATGTCATGACCCCATCTGTGTAATTTTGAAGCAATCTCATAACCGGTTTTCCCAGTTGAACTATTTTTTACATACCTAATATCATCAATATAAGTTAATGTTGAACCTAAAGTTATAACAACATTTTTTCTTTTTGGTAAGTAACTATTAACATGGTTCGAAAAATTAGCAACTATAGTAATTTCAGAAGGTTGTTTAAATTTACTTTCTTTTTTATCACCCCAAAGAAGTCTAAAACCCAGACTCTTAATTTGTCCACTCAATTTTATTGTTATTGGGTCATTAGCCATTGATGAATGCATACTTGGAACGATCATAACAGGTGTATTGTTTGTTTTTGCAGCAGATAGAGCCATTAAAATTGGTGAATCTATGATGCCATTAACAATTTTTGCTAAAATATTTCTCGTTGCAGGAGTAATTAAAACACCATCAAATTCGTTTAATCCAACCATCCCATGCTCCCAATCTGTGATGACTTTGCAATTACCTGCCCATGAAATTGCTAGTGGAGTAATTACTTTTTGAGCGGATTCAGTCATTATTACTGTAACCTCACATTGAAATCGTCTTAATTCTCTCAGTAATTTTACACTTTGAGTGGCCGCGATACCACCTGTAATTCCAAGTAAAATTCTCTTATCTTTTAATGAATCACCTTTGATTTCCACACCAAGGTCATCCATCTCGCGCATGTACTTGCGTACAAACCTTCGCTCAAAAGCAACACGGTTAAAAAAAACACACGATGGGTTCAGAAAGTATGAGTTTCTGGGTGAAAATAATGGATGAACTAATTCCAGCAGGAAGTACTCCTCTAGATTGGGATGGCCCAATGGAAGGCTTGCATAAACAAATATCCTTTATGCTACTTATGTCTTCAATATTATTGGCATTAGTTATAGGGAATTTTAGTCAAATTTCATATTTAATTTTAGTATTCTTATTTGTCATATTGACTATGCAAATTACAGTCTGGTCTGCATTCAAAAGAAAATCAAAAACCGCATTGATTCCTGCGATGTTCAATTTATTACTTTCTGTAGTTTTGTTTTCACTAGTTTCAATCTATTTTATCTCATTAGGAATTAGCACAGGAGATTTATTTTATTTATTGATTGGGATAATTACATTATTCACGACTATGAGTGCTTGGAGGAGATTAGGAGTTCTTAGGGATCCAGTATATCAGGCATGGTACAATGGATATAAAATTGATTTGAATTTGATGTCTTTGAGTACGGAAACAGTTGTTAGCTGTATTAATTGTGAATCAATCCTTGCTATTGAAATTTCAAAATTTAGTATTAATCTTGAATGTCCAACATGCAATAAACCATTAGTTTCTGAAGAAACAAGATTTGAATTAATGGAAGAAGAATGATTATCTTGAGGACAAGGTTAGATTCTTCCACATGTCTTGAGGAACTTCCATACTTAGTCTAAGCCCTCCAAGTGCACCTAATTTTACAGGATCATCAACAGTGTGTACTTTGACTTTACCTAAATCAGATAGTTTATCTTCTATCATAGAACCTAGGCCTTTAATTCCACTACCGCCACCACCTAAAATCATATTTTGTCTGAATTGGTTATGATATTCAGGATTTGCAGAACTAATTAATGATTTAACATTTGAAACTATTGGGTCAATAATGGTTTCACATGCTGAAGCAATACAGTCAGTGATATCTAATCTCATTGCTTTTCCTTCAACACTAAAATCTACAAGTACTGGTTTTTTAGGCATTGCTGATTTGGTGAAACTATGCTCTTCCTTCCATCTTCTAGCCATATCTTTTGTGATTTGTGCACCATGATATTTCTTTTGAATTTCTTGAATTAGTTGATCGTCGATATAGTCTCCTGCATATGCCATGTGTAACTGATCTTCTGGTTCAGGGATTGTCCCATAAACTCTACAAATATCTGTTGTACCTGCACCGATGTCTATAACAAGAGTATGTTCAATCATGTCTAGAGCATAAGCAACAGCAAATGGTTCTGAAATAATCATACAAGCATTAACAGATCCTGCAGCTGCATCAAATATGGCTGTTTTATCTACAAAACTAGCTTCGGCAGGAGCGCCAATTACTGCAACAACATTGTCGTATTCTTCAGGATTTGCCAACTCTATCATGTGATGAATAAAGTGGGCGATGAATTTCTTATCTTCTTGACTGTCTTTAATAACACCATGTTGTAATGGCCTGAACAAATCTAAAGCCAATCTATTCTTCAACGCTTCTTCACCAAATAAAACGTCCCTTCTTAAAAAATTTCTAGCAATTGCATCTTTTGGAGTACCAATAACAGTCAGTAATTCTTCTTCATGTCCTGCGCTAGATACCATTACTGAACGGAAGGTACCTAAATCAACTCCAATGTATAAGGTTTCATTTTTAGCCATCTCTATCGTTCCTTCGTATAAGTGTCGGTATATCAACTTGCTTAAAAACGAAGAGAATCTTTTTTAAAATTTTAGACCCAATTTTCACAAGTTTCGCAATACCATGCACTATGTTCAGGATATAATATGGCCATTGAATTACAGACTGTACACTCTTTCATTACATCATCCCCAAACATGGCTCTTACAATGTGGACGTGTTCATCTTCTGAGATATTTAGGACCTGTCTCATCGACCAAAGCATCTGGTCTTCACTTGGAGTAATTATCCCATCTGCTAATGCTAATTTAATAACTTCTTGATAATCTTGCAATGTCATATCTCTTGAATCTAGTTCAACACCTTGTTTTTCCGCAATCATATCTTGACCTCCAGGATCATCTACAAAAATTACAAGTGAATCAGGATTTAAACTTGAATCTCTAAGTTCAAAAATTATTCTATTGGATTCTGAAAAAGCATGAACTAAAGTACTTCTTTTGTTAATTATTGATGCAATATTTCTTGCAGTGTGTTCTGCATCTCTTCCTTTTCTCCATCCTAATTCATCATCATAATCTAAGGTATAAAATTCAGTGCCTTTACCTGGATATTCCAATCTTATTTCTTCTCCACCATCAAAATTGTTTCCTAGTATTGTCACACTCCCGATTTCGGTGTGTTGAATATTATCGTCATCATCAAAAGAGATCATCAAGGGTTTTCTATCTTCTTCAGCGGCATTATAAGTTCCTTGTAGTCCACTCATCCATTTCTGTTCCAATCTTTGTAAACTAGCTTGTTGTTCTGAAGATAATTTTTCATCAATCCCTAGCATTTTATGCAGTTCCCCACCTTCTTCTAATTCTTTTCTAATACGTTCTTGTTCTCTAGGATCTTGTACAAAACTTTCTTCTTGGTTAGAGCCTTCATTTTCTAAAAGCGCTCTTCTTTCAGCAAAAGCATCATCTATTGCTTCATGATTTTCTAAATTTTTCTTTGCTTCTTTCCGCCCTCTGCGAATTGCCATATCCTGCGTTAATGCTGTTAATATTATGAGTCTATCGTATTTTTAGAATATTTAAAAATTAATTATAATTTTCTAAAATTGTAGAAATTCCCATTCCGCCCCCAATACACATTGTTGATAGTGCATATTGACCGTCTATTCTTTTTAGTATTGATGATGCTTTTCCTGTAATTCTTGCGCCACTTGCACCAAGCGGGTGGCCAATAGATAATGCACCCCCATCAATATTGACCTTTTCATGATTTAAGCACAACTCATTGATTACAGCAATAGATTGCGCTGCAAAAGCCTCATTTAACTCAATTACATCTATGTCCTCTATTGTTAAAGAAGCTCTTTTCAATGCCTTTTTTGTGGATTCTACGGGCCCCATCCCCATAAATTCTGGATTGCAACCAGTGATTGAAGTGCTAATTACTTTGGCTAATGGTGAAATGTTATTTTCCAAGGCGTATTTTTCTGAACAAACAATGGTAAAAGCAGCACCGTCTGTAAGAGGGGATGATGTTGCTGCAGTTACGGTTCCATTTTCGATAAATGCAGGATTTAATTTTTGCATTGATTCCAAAGTTGTATTTTCTCTTATACATTCGTCTTTACTAAAAACACCTTCTTTTGTTTTGACTTGGATTAATTCCTCGTCCATATATCCTTTTTTATACGCATTAGCCGCCTTTTTATGGCTTTTTAAAGCAAAAACTTCTTGCTCGGAACGACTTATTGAATATTTATTTGCAACATTTTCTGCAGTAAGTCCCATTGATATATAAGCATCGGGACTTTTATCTAACAATGCCTCATTTGGTGTAAAATTGAATCCACCTCTTTTAATTCTGGACATTGATTCAACCCCTCCACAGATAAAAACATCTCCAGCCCCACGACTTATTGACCCACAAGCCATGTGTATAGTTTGCATTGAAGATCCACATAGTCTATTTGTTGTGGAACCAGGAATACTTACTGGTAAATTAGACAAATAAGTAATAATTCGTCCGATATTATTTCCTTGCTCACCTTCAGGATATGCACAACCCACTAACAAATCCTCCAAATCATCTAAAATCATTGGATTTTTAGATATTAGTGACTTTACAACCTGAGAAGAAAAGTCATCTGGACGAGTATTTTTCAAACTACCTTTATGTGCTCTAGCAAATGGTGTCCGAAGAAATCCTGCAATTACTGATGTTGACACAACACTCCGAGTATATTCGTGTTTGTGAACCTCACGGTCATAAGATTGTAACCGCATCGATTATGAATAAGACCCTTGTCGCCTTGACTAATGTTAAGAAAAAGTAAACACGGATATTTCAGAGGTACTAATTGTCCAATCAGCAATGAAGAAGGAAAATTCATTATGAGTAATAGGGAATCTGAAAAATTAGGGAAGATTTTGGCTTTAGTTTTAAGGCATGCTCCGGAAAAATTCAGCGTCGAGATGGATATTAACGGATGGGTTGATGTTTCTTCATTGTGTGATGGAATTAAAGCACAAAGAAGAGATTTCCATTGGTTAAAGCCTTGGCATTTCGAAGCAGTTGCAATTACTGAAGAAAAAGGGCGTTATGAAGTTCAAGGAGAGCGTATTAGGGCTACATATGGCCATAGTATTGAAATAGAGATTGATCTACCTACCGATGATATCCCCGAAGTATTATTTTATCCTGTGGCAAAAGAAGATCTTGATGACATTATAAAATTAGGAATTAAAGGTGGAGATAGAAGACATGTTCACCTGTCAAAATCAATCGCTAAAGCTTTTGAAGCGGGTAGTGTAAGGATAGATATGCCTTCAATTGTTGAAGTGGATGCAATTAGGGCTATGGCCGATGGTGTTGAAATTTTCCGTGCTGGAAAACTAGTCTATCTGACAGAAGAAATACCACCCCAATATTTGTATAAAGTATCTCTTGACGATCCTGAGTTGTTGGAAGTTTTAGATAATTTAGAAGAAGAATAATCTATATTTTATACCCGCAAGATTCACAAAAACCTAAACTTTCTGTGATTTCTTCATCGCACTTTGGACAGATTAAATAACCCTCATCATTTTTAGTATCTTGGCTATTTGGGTCCCGCTTCTTGATAATCCTCACAGCATCACGTTCTTTGAAAATATTTTTCAAACCTAATTTCTTTCTATCTTCAATTATTTTTAAAAATTTCAGACTTTCTTGAATAGTTACTTCAATTTGCCATTGCCTTAATTCTCTAGCTTGTAAATCTAATATTTCTATAGTATCTTCAAGTTCTGCTTGTAAATGTTTTATGAACATATTGATTTCAGTTTCTTCATCCATAGAATCCCTCGTTTTATTATTTATCCACATTGCATATTAGATTGTGTATTGACGCATGCGTTATGCCCGAGGACCTTATCTTAATCAAATTTGGTGGGAGTTTGATTACAAATAAATCAAAAATATGTTCCCCAAAACTCAAAATTATTGATGAGTTATGCAAGGCGATAAGAGAAATATTGTCGCAGGGTAAAAAAATAATCATAGTCCATGGCGCAGGTAGTTTTGGTCATTTGAAAGCAAAAAAATGGAATATTTCAGAAGGTGTTGATGAACGAAATAAAGAGTTTCAATATGCTGCTATAGAAGAAATTAGAAGCGATATGGAAAAATTAAATAAAATCATAATTTCAAATCTAAAACATCATTCTATAGATTGCAACGTATATTCACCCCATAAAAATGGAAAAGGTTTAGGCTTGGCATATGATTTAAAAAAAGATTTTTTTGAATCGGCAAAAAATAATGTTACGGTAAGTTACGGAGATGTTGTAGATTGTGATGATGAAAGAAAATTCGGCATATTGTCAGGAGATGATCTTTGCGAACTAATATGTACTAAATTTAAACCATCACACGTAATTTTTGCCATAGATGGTGCTTTAGGATTAATTGATGATCCCAACCTCCCAGGAGGTGGAAACTTAATCAAAGAATATAATATTGGGACAAAAATCGTAACTAATGAAGTTTCTAATGATGTGACTGGCGGAATGGATTTAAAATTAATGAGGGCGACGAACTGTTTTAAAACAGGTTCTAGAGTGTCCATAATCAATGGAAATAACCCCCAAATGATAATTAATGCCATAAATGGCAAAGAGTTCATAGGTACGGAATTTATTTTAAATTCACCAGATTGAAATTAAAATCTCTATATGGAAAGATGTTATCCGGGTATCGGTGCCTGAATGCAATCACGCGAATTATTACAAGAATATGATTCGAACCAATCTGAAATGATGGGTGAATCTTGTATTCACGTTACTTCAGGAGATTTAGTAATCGGGCCGGTATCTAAATTCGAGGCACATAGGGATGAAGGGATTTTACATAGAGCATTTAGCGTATTAATTTTTGATAATCAAAATAGATTACTAATACAAAAGAGGTCTGATGACAAAATTACATTCCCTGGTTATTGGGCAAATAGTTGTTGTAGTCATCCCCTTTATGATTATGGTGAATTGGAAACTGGATCAGAAATAGGGGTCGCCAAGGCCGCGATAAGAAAAATGCCTCAAGAACTGGGCATTAATACCTCAAATATGGATCCTTCAGATTTTAATTTAATTGGTAGATTTGAATATAAGGCTAGAGCCAAATCAGGTTGGGTTGAACATGAAGTGGATTATGTAATTGGAACACACTCAGAAGTAGAATTAAATATTAATTTAAATGAAGTATCTGAATACAAATGGCTTTCAAAAAATGAATTAAAAGAGTTTTGTGAAATTAATTCTGACAAAATAGCCCCTTGGTTTCTGGCAATCATCGAAACATATCTGACTAATTGGTGGCCTAATGGTCCCGAAGATTATCCTGTCTATGACATGGTAATTGTTGACAAGGGAGTGTTAGAATGAGTTTGCCTGACATGGTCAAAGATAGTCTAAAAGAGCATGCGCCTAAAATTGAAGAGATTATTATTTCAACATTGTCTACAAGCAAACAAGAAAAATTGCAATCTGCAATGTTATATTTGATTAAAAGTGGCGGAAAGCGATTGAGAGCTACATTGCCATATCTGGTAGGAGATTTATTAGGGAAAACCACCCATTCTCATTATGAAGTCGGTGCTGCCATAGAAATTATTCATAATTTTACATTAATACATGACGATATAATGGATGATGATTCAGTTAGGAGAGGTCGTCCCGCAGTTCATGTGGCTTTTGATATTCCTACAGCAATTAATGCAGGAGATGCGATGTTAGCAACAGCATTTGAATTGATTTCATCATCAAACGACATCGAAGTTAGAAAGATGCCTACATTAGTGAAGATAATCGGTGAGATGGTCAGAAGAGTTTCAGAGGGTCAACAATTAGATATTGATAATGAGAATAGAAGGAATATTACAATTGATGATTATTTGTATATGATTGAGGGCAAGACTGCTGTAATGTTTGAAGCATGCGCTAAAATCGGAGGTATTTTGTCTGATGCCTCTGAAAAAGATATTGAATTATTGGGCAAATGGGGTTTAAATCTTGGTTTGTGTTTTCAAATAGTTGATGATTTAATTGACGTAGTTTCTGATTCAAATACCTCTGGGAAACCAATTGGGAGTGATTTAATACAAGGTAAAATGACTTGTATGACAATCCATGCAATTAATACAAAAGATGTTGATCTTACAAATCTTGAGGCCGTTTTGGGAGCTGGAGGAGATATAGATAGAAAATTAATTGAAATGGCAATTTCTGATTTGAATCAAAGCGGAAGTATTGAATTCTGCAGAGATTTAGCAAAAAAATACCACAAAATAGCTAAAGATTGTTTAGAAAACTTCGAGATAAACGAGGGCTTTGAAGTATTATCTAAATTAACAGATTATCATATCAACAGGATTAATTAATCTGTATAATATGATTCTGTTGGTTTTTCAGCCTTAAGACCTTTCCTTTCTCTGATACTTCCAATTACTTTTTCAATTAATTGCGGCGGAACCATATCGAATCCTCTATTTTCAGAATTCCATATAGCCCTTCCTTGACTTGCTGCCCTAATATCATTGGAAAAACCAAATGTTTCTGCAACGGGAAGTGTGCCAATTACAGTTGTTGTCTCACCTTCAGAAGGCATATCTTCTATTATTCCTCTTCTTTGAGTTAATTCGCTTGTCACACCACCTAGCCAAGCGTTGGGCACACTTACGAATGTTTTTTGCATAGGCTCCATCATAACTGCTTTTGCTCTTAGCATTGCACCTCTTATTGAATTTCTAACTGCTGGAATCGTTTGTGCTGGACCTCTGTGAATGGCATCTTCGTGTAGTTTTGCATCAACTAATCTAACCATCATACCCATAACAGGCTCTTCTGCTAAAGGCCCCTTTTTACAAACTTCATTAAAAGCCTCAATTATTAGTTCTCGAGTTTCGTGTAAATTCTGAATACCTTTTGTAGCATTAATCAACACATTAGTGCCGTTAATTGAATAAATATTTCTCATCATGTCTTTATCCATACCATATTCTGCAAATTTATTACCAACTTCTTTACGATCTCCTTGCCTTACAGTTCCATCTCCAAATTCTCCATTCCTTAATGCAACAATTACTTCATCAGGCAAAGGCTCGACTTCAACATAAAATCTATTGTGTCTATTTGGTGATTTGCCTTCAAATGCTCGTCCATGGTTGTTGTTTTCAACAGATTCTCTATAAACAACAATCGGAGGAGATACTTTAACTTGAATTCCTTGTTCTTCTTCGATTCTGTACGTTGTAATTTCTAAATGTAATTCTCCCATTCCTGCAAGTAGTGCTTCACCGGTTTCTTGGTTTGTTGATACTTCAAGAGAAGCATCAGATTTCGCCAATGATCTTAATGCATCTATGAATTTCGGTAAATCTTTCATATTTTTTGGTTCTACAGCCACCGTTACAACAGGTTCAGAATAGTGCCTAATAGCCTCAAAAGGAGTTGTTTCTGGATCTCTTACGACTGTGACACCTGCTGCTGCTGAACGTATACCCGTTACTGCAGCAATATTACCCGCAACTACGGAAGGGACTGGGATTCTATCTCCACCGACCATCATTGAAACTTGTTGAACTCTTTCAGCCTTTGCTGCCCCAATAGCCCATACAGATTCTCCATGATTTATCGCACCTGAATATAATCTTCCTACAGCTACTTCTCCTGCATGAGGATCCATCCAGATTTTAGTAATCATCATTGCTAAATCTCCTTCAGGGTCGCAAGACATCATTGATTTCCCAATTTCACTTTCTAAATCACCCGTCCAAATGTTTGGTATTCTATATGGTTGTGCTACTTTCGGGCTAGGCAATTCAGAAACAGCCATGTCAAGTAGAACTTCATGCACTGGTGCTTTTTTCGCTAATTCTCTTTGCTGTTCATTATTACAATATTCAAAAATATCTTTAAAATTGATGCCTGATTTTTTCATATAGGGTACTGTAATTCCCCAATTATGGTATGCAGAACCGAAAGCAACTGTCCCTGCAGCAACACTTACTTGCCAGTCTTTTTTATGCTCTTCAGGAGCAAATTGCTTGATTAAAGTATTGACTCTTGTTATTTGTTCTTGAAAACGACTCATCATGTCTTCAGGAGTAACTTGTAACTCATTGATTAACCGATCAACTTTGTTAATGAATAAAACAGGCTTTACCTTTTCTTTAAGTGCTTGCCTAACAACGGTTTCAGTTTGAGGCATTGCGCCTTCAACAGCACAAGTTAGGATGAAACAACCATCAACAGCCCTCATTGCTCTTGTAACATCTCCTCCAAAATCGACGTGGCCAGGAGTATCAATTAAATTAATCAAGTAATCTGTCCCCTCAACTCCGTGAACCATTGATGCACTAGCAGCATTAATTGTAATTCCTCTGGCACTTTCTTGTTCATCAAAATCTAGGACTCTGCTTTTTCCAGCTAATTCTTCACTCATCATACCCGCGCCAGCAATCAAATTGTCTGAAAGTGTTGTTTTACCGTGATCAATGTGTGCAGCAATACAAAGATTGCGTATTTGATCGAGTTCGTGCATTACTTCTGTTGCCCGCTTAATATTATCTTCTTTCCTTCCCATGTCCAACACCAATATGTCTACTAATTGTGCGACTTAAACTGAGTTCATAAATCCGACGTATGAAATCACCAAAATTATCTATCTTGCGGATGCAGCAATTCTCTCTATTTCCTCTTTTTTAGAGATTGCAAAGGATGTTGCATCACCATTGCTTGCCTTAATTAATTCATTAACGATACAATCTTTTAAACTTCTTTTAGATTTGGAAGTTCCTTGAGTTGCACCTTTAGCTAAATTTCTAATTGCAGTATCTAATCTTCTACTTGGAGATGAATCTACTGCTTTAGGTTGGGATACTGCTCCAAATCTAATCCTCGTAATCTCTTCTCTTTGAGCAGAATTAATTATGGCGTCAACAAAAATTTGTAACGGATTTTGATCAGTTTTAGAGTTTATTTCATCTAATGCAGACATAAAGGCCTTAGTTGCACTTTGCTTCTTACCAGTATATTTCCCAGTCCTCATTAGATTGTTGATATATCTTTCAGATAGTGAAAGTTTTGATTTACCGAACCAAGTATTTGCGTGTTTACCTCCTGTGTGAGGAGTTCCAACTTGCTTTAAATTAATGTATTTCGACAATCCAGGATCGGCACAAATTATTTCAGAAGTATCCCATTTACCAAACACTAATGTCCCTAAACCGGCGATTGGAGAATCATCTACAACAGGTTCCTCAACAACTTCTTCATCAACAATCGTTTCTTCATCAGCCATATAATCACCTAACGTACTGGTTTTTCTTTTCTTCCTCTAACCATTTCATCTAAACTAACTCCATTTACTTGAATCACCTTGTAACGTACCCCTGGTATATCTCCGTAAGAACGTCCCATTCTACCACCAATACCTTCAACCATTACTTCGTCGTGTTCATCAATAAAGCTAATTGCACCATCACCTGGTGCAAAAGCAGTTAATTTATTTCCACTTTTGATTAAAGAAATCTTTACAGCCTTCCTAATTCCTGAATTTGGTTGTTTAGCTTCAATACCTACTTTTTCCACAACAATGCCCTTGGCTTGTGTTGAACCACCCAATGGATCATGCTTTTTCTTTGATCCAGTAACGCGTTTTTTGTAGTATCTGTCACTCCACCTAAACTTCTGTCTGTCTGTTTTCATTTTACGTCCCGCAAATAATCCACGACCCATGAATACACCTTGAAGCAGGTGCCCCACAAACCTATCATTTATATTCGTAGCGGCAAATGAATTTTACAAATTTCAGTAAATTTATGATAGAACTGTGCGAACCTTGAAGCGCTAATTAGTGTTGAGGGGTATGATGGCTTTCAGAGACCACTTGAAAAATGTAGGCATTGATTCTAGGGAATTGGCGAATTTTGATGATTTACCAACAATCTCAAAAGAACTATTTGAAAAACCTATAATCTTAGATGGCTTTCACTCAACATTAAATTGTAAATTGGCTCTAGACATATGCCAAATATCTGTAATTGCCGATACTTTGAAAATAAAGGAAAGGGAAATTACCGACATCATTAGTGAAGGGATAAAAAACCCAATAAATCCCTCATTGATAAGTAAAGAACAGGCTACGGTTTTAGAAAATTGTATTGATGACGTAGATCTTTCAAAATTACCAATACCACAATATTTTCCAATAGATGCTGGAAAATATTTGACATCAGCAATGGTTTTTGTAATGGATGAAGGAATATCAAACGCATCATTCCATAGGATGTTAATTTTGGATGAGAATAAAATGGCAATTAGGATAGTTCCACGGCACCTACACAAAATCACACATAAAAATAGGGAATTAGGCAAAACAACCAAAATTGCAATTGTCATGGGGGCTGACCCTTTTGTATTATTAAGTGCAGCAATCTCTTTCGATTTTGATTATGAAGAAATAAGAGTAGCATCATCATTACACAAAAAAGCATATGGGAAAAATTTAGAAGTTGTGGAAATGGAAAACGGAGTTCTTGTCCCTGCACATTCTGAATTCGTAATGGTCGGAGAGATATTGCTGGAAGATACAAAAGAGGGGCCATTTGTAGACATAACCGGGACTATGGATAAAATTAGAGAACAGCCAATAGTCTCAATTGAAAAAATATATCACAGAACAAATCCATATTTTCATGCATTAATTCCCGCGGGAATCGAACATCAAACGTTGATGGGTTTACCTAGGACGCCGACAATAAAAAATGAAGTAGATAAAGTCACAAATTGTGTAGATGTTAGATTGATGAAGGCTGGATCGGGTTGGCTATCTGCAACTGTATCTATTATACCCCAATCTAAAGAGGATGCAAGAAAGGCCATTGATGCAACCTTTAAAGGCCACCCCTCTTTGAAAAAAGTCGTAATTGTAGATGCAGACATTGACATTAATAGTGGTGATGAAGTAGAATGGGCGGTTTTAACCCGTTCACAGCCTGATAGAGATTACTATATATTCTCTAATCAAAAAGGAAGTAGCTTAGACCCTACAAGATACCCAGACGGGACAACAAGTAAAATTGGTATCGACGCAACAATACCTCCAGATTTAGAAAAAGATGAGTTTGTTAATTACAGGTAGGTAATAACTTGCAAAGACGAGATGGCAATTTTTTAATGCCAAAAAAAAGTTTAGGTGACCGACATAGGTCACAGGCTCAAAAATTTTACAAACTAGTTCAGAAAAACAAAGAAAATAATTTTGAAAACTTAAACTGGGCCGAGCAAAGTGCTAGACAAGCAATACTATATGATTATACTAATTTCCAAAATTGGGAAGTATTGCTTCAAATAAAATTGGAATTGGAAGACGAATCCGGAATTTATACACTTTTAGAAGATTTATTGTCGGTTTTGGGAAAAGATATAGATTTTATGATGCAGTTAAAGGAAATAAACATCTTACCTTCTTGTATGGATTTATTTTATTCAATTTTGAAAAGAGAACCACTAAATGCAGATAAATGGTGGGAAAGAATACAATCAGAAGAATATAATTTAGAAGAATTTATTGGAAGATGTAAAACAATGGATTTTAGAGATAGGCGTTCAAATATCATTTTTGGAAGGAGATTAGAGCGTTTAAGAAAACACGGATTTAATGATGTTTTTTCATCATTAGTGCCTTATTTGTTAGCACACCGCCCAGACAATTTTGAATTATGGATAGAACTAGGAAAGCATCATGAATCGTTAGAAGACTACAAAAAGGCATTAATGTGTTTTGATCAAGCTCTAGAGTTCAAACCACTCGATAAGAATAAATCGCGGTTAAGTGCAATAATAAATAAAAAATTCAAAAGTGAACATGTTCAACATCCAACCAATGACGAAATATTATCATTTCAAAATAGGTTAAAAAAATTAGCATCATCACACAAAACAGAAGTAGTAATTGATACTGTTAAATCAGATGAATTTAATGAATTAGAGTTGAAGTTGGAAGGTTTAATTCAAAATAATAATTTTCAAGAAGGTTTTTTCATGGCGCGTTCATTAATGGCTGAAGGCGAAGAATGGGCAAAAGTTTATTTTGAAAGGTGTAAAGAAGGGTTGATAGATGATTGAAATCAAATACGTATTTGCATTAATTACTACTGAAGAATTGCCTCTGGCTGATTATTCTGGTGCGGGTCAATGGGTTATGGTTAATCACAAAAGAAGAGGATGGGAATTACCGGGTGGGAGGGTCCACGAAGGAGAAAGTTTTGAGGAGGCTATCATTCGAGAAGTCTTTGAAGAAACCGGAATTAATGCACACATTAAAAAAGAGCCGGAAAAGATCGGTTCGGGACTACTCTTTTTGATGGGAGTCAGCGAAAGTTTTGAATTAAAAAAATTAAGTTCTAAAGATCCGGTAATAGATGAAGTAAGGTGGTTTTCTAAACCGCCTTTAAAATTAGCTTGGGGGGAACAAGAATTAAAAGAAATCTTGGATTTATTTAATTAAATAATTCAGTATTTTCAATAATTTTATTCACGAAATCTTTGATTGAATCGTCAACATTTTGAAATATTTCATTTGAGTCTTTCAAATTTAAGGCGATATCTTTCAAATCGGAAGGATGTATTTTTACTTCAGGCTTATCATCCCCAACTTCTCTGGGCTTTGCATTTACTATTTGCACATTCATCCTTTCTGCAGAAATGTCTACGTAAGGAGCACCTATAGTAAGGAATTGGAAACCAGAATGCCAGGACAATTCATAATTTTCAGACTGTTTAAACAGATTATGCGCATTGTATAGGTGTCTACAGGCATCAGTAATATTGTCCATTTGAACAAGAATTCTTGCAGCTCCAATGCGAGAGAAACCTACGATTTCTAGGGGAAATTTTCCATTTAATGGTATTTCTCCATAATGGTGTAATGCCATTAATAATTCATCAACATGTTCGTGGTATGCGGCTTTATTTATTATTGATAAACCGTGCAATCTACTATTTTCCGAAACAGAAGAGAGTCTCTTTAAAGCCCATTCAAAGTCAATTTCTGGGTCCTCCTCAGATTTTGTTTGAATTTTTATCAATCCTAATTCCATCCTGAGCCTTCCCTCTAATACTAAATCTCGTGAATTTTTCTCTCTTACTAATTCTAGTGCTTTTCTAATATTTTCAAACATTTTATCGGTATTTCCCTCATTCCTCATTGTAATTAATTCTAAAACTAGTGATTCGGCCTCATTTAATTTGATTGATGAAATTTGAAATAAATCATCTAAACCTAGCGATAAAGCGCATTCAGAGACTTCTAAATGGGGATTGGGTGTTTCCAAATTTTTAACTAATTCATTATACTCTTCTCTTTCAAATGGTCTTTCTAACCATTTATTGACAAGTTCCATTGCTTGTATAAAACCACCTCATTCGTTTGAGTTTTCAATTTCTGAAACTAGAAGATCATATTTTTGTTTTAGTTCTTTATCTTGTTTTTCCATCAACATGAGATGTTCTTTTAGTGTTTCTATACTAGATATTAATTGGTCTTTCATTTCATCTTTATCTTCAACTTCAAAAAGTAAAGCACCTATTTGCCTATAGACTTTCTTTGTGGCATCTTGTTTGTTTAATGCATCTAGAGTAACTTCAAACTCTTTTATTTGCGAGGATAAGGTCATTGATTGTTGTCTCGTCGCTTGTAAATCCCTTAATGTGGCTTGTAATTTTTCAGAATTATCCATTTTATTCCTCCATTTTTTTTATTACGCTGTGCGATACTTCAATAGTCCTCATTATTGTATTCCATCTTGATCTTAAATCTTTTAAAGAAGATGCAGATAATTCTATTCTATTCTCTCTTATGCTTGCCTCTTCACCTGTTAGGGCGGCAATTATATATTCAGAGTTTGCAAGAGGTAAATGTATTTCAAATGAAGATTCATTCTTCTTCATCGACATCAACACCCGCTTCTTTAGCACGTACAGCCTCATAATCCATAGCTGCTTGT
This sequence comes from Methanobacteriota archaeon, assembly GCA_002692465.1. Classification (GTDB taxonomy): domain Archaea; phylum Thermoplasmatota; class Poseidoniia; order Poseidoniales; family Poseidoniaceae; genus MGIIa-I. The sequence goes on from NZKH01000078.1 coordinate 18,486, forward strand.
GTTGCAAGAGCCACTAAATCTGTGTCTGATGTCCCTTCAAAGCTTCTTCTGACAATTCTTTGGTTTGCTGTACTTGCACGTGTAAATGGCTCCCATGCACCTCCTGTGAAGGTGTGGTTACACTTTCCACAAACCCAAATACCCACAGATTTCCTTTTTACTTTGTTATATTGGCAAATAGGGCATGTATAGGATTGTGATTTTTTCCTCATTGCATTGGCTGAGTTTCTTCTTACACTTACACCATATCGTGGCCCAAATTTTGCTGTTGCTCCTGCTTTTTGTGTTCTTTTTGCCATTAAATCACCATTTCTTCGACTATTTTTCTTAATTCTTCGGCTTGTTTACCTGCATTAGTAAATATCTCGGCAAACTCTGCCGTGCTAAAAGTTCCTTTTAATCCCTTTTGAAGAGAATGTACGTGACCATCATCTCCCAATGTAATGTGAATCCTTTCAGAACCACCTAATTCCTCCTCTTCAGAGGGGTCGTAAACAAACCTTCCACCAACTCTTTTGTAAGAACACATTATTGGTATTTTATTTACGGGTAATTTGTGATCTTCTCCAATATCAAATCTATTTGCAGGCACTGTTGCCGTTTTTAAAGCAGCAATTCCAGCAAGAGCACAGGCATCGAAAATATTTCCTTTATCCGACATGACATGAATGTCTAGATTAACATTCCAAACACTTTCTCCAGGAACCACGCATAAAGATTCCATATCAATACATCCTGATTCTCTAATTCCTCTGTCCACAACACGACCTAGTTCAATACTTTCTGCACTAGGAGGCCCCGGTTCGTATTTTACATTTGCAACAGGCCTTAGTTCTGCAGAGGTCATTAACGAGCCGTCTGCTGGACGATCGGGGTATGGTTCCCTCAATGCGAACTTTACTCCTGCGTAAACAATTGTACCTCCCCAAACAACTTTTGCTGAGCCTTCTGCATTACTTAAAACATCAATTTCAAGATCAATATTTCTTCTTTCAAATTGGCCCCTTCCGTCAATTCTAAGGTCCTTTTCTGCTAATTTTGTTAATTGATCTTTTAATAATCGAGGGACAATATTAACCATTAATTATCCCCTCCTGTATATTTTGATCTTAAAGCCTCAATTTGTATTTTGTGAATTTCATCAACAGCCTTCATATTATATTCCATGGCCAAATCAAATTCAGCTGGAGAAAGATCTCCATCCATTTGTAAAAATGCTATTTCTTTTGAATTGGGTAAAATACCTACAGGTAAATCTGCTTGCCCATAATTGTCTTCTGCTTTATCTAAATCTAAAACAACAACATCGTTAATTTTGCCAGCGGCAACACTGACTAACAGATCCTTCATTGGTATACCTGCATCTGCTAAAGCAACAGCGGCCGCAGTTATTCCACAACACCTAGTCCCTGCTTCAGCACACAATATTTCGATTTCAACTCTAATTTTGGAACGAGGAAACATTTCGACCATAACTATGCTCTCTAAAGCCTCAGCAGTCACCTTACTTATTTCTCTACTCCTTCTGTTGAATCCAGGCCTTATACGATCAGATGTTGAGAATGGTGCCATATTGTATCTGACATCTAAAACAGCTCTATCGGGCCTTTGTATTTTCCTTGGGTGGGCTTCCATTGGCCCATAAACGGCAACTTCTGCTATGTTTAATCCCCATGTCATTCTACAAGAGCCTCTTGCAGCAGGTAGAACACCCACTTCAATTGAAACTGGTCTCAACTCATCTACACTTCTTCCATCTAATCTTGTCCCATCTTTTGCTATTAATTCTACATCTCCATATCCGCCCATTATAAGTCCTCCATATCATTATTGAAATTTTTTATTGAATCTGGATTTGGATAAGGTGTGTTTGAGTTTGAAAAGTGGGAAGAAATTCTTCTAATCATTGAAATGCCTTCATCACTACCTTCGAGCCAAATCCTTCCATTCTCGGCAACAGTAATCCTGCATCCACTTTTTTCTTTAATTTTTTGTAAATTACTCCCTTCTGCGCCTATGAATAATTTTGTTGAGTTTGAACCAATGAATTCAACCACGCCAGTAGAAATCTTTCTTAATCCGATACCTTTCATTGTGCAAACAACACCGTGTTGACTGTCAACTTCTTGGACTCTTAACAAAGCATAATCACCAACAACCATGTGTTCCTCAAGATCTCCAAATTGTGTATTCCAAGGAGACAAACTCATTGGCAAAAGTGCTTCGAATGGACCTCCAATGTTGAACATCCATAAATTCGATCTCATTGAAGTTACAAACCCAATTACTAAATCACCAGAACGCGGAATATATGTTGAGTTTGAAGCTTGTAAATAAATCACACCATTATTCTCCATTAGGTGTCCTAATTGTGTGGCTACAAAGCCCCCATTAATTTTTATTATTCCACTTCCGGCGCTAAGCCCGCCTTTATTTTCGATTCTGTCACCGGGTATGACAAGGCGCTCCTGGGCACCTGAATATACTTCATTCATCTTTCTCCTCCAGACCATGCGACACAAGGTCTCCGTTTAAGTAAAGCGGAACTAAATGTCTTTATACTCCGCCCCAGAATCCCTATTCATCACTTTAGAAATCAAGTCAGATTTCATACCAGAGGGTATTTCAATCACACAAACCCAATCGCCATTTGGCATCCATTCATCCTTTTCTTTATATTCTCTTAATAATTGTGAAACAGCCCCGTAATGTTTGCCTGAAATTCTAAAAGCCATCCTAGTATTTTCAAAAGATAATGGAATAAGAGGTTTTAGAAGTTTAATCGCCTCTTTAATTTGAATTTCCAATTTTTTAAATGGATCCACTGAATACCTAGATTGTTCTAAAGCCAACTCTATTCTAGTTAACGGGTGTGGTGTTTTAGTTCTTGGATCTATTGCATTATATTGAATGTGTTGAATTATTTGTTTTCTTTTCATTTCAACCATTTTCTTTCTTTGTGATGCCGTGAGTTGTATTTCTCCATCAGAAATTATTTTAGCAGCTATTTCTTGTATGTTTAGTGTTTCAAATACCTTTTCTAGAGTTTCGGCTGTTGGCCTTTCACCATCCTTAGCATCATGAAATACATCTTCAATAGCCAATAATTTATTAATTTCAATAGAATTTTTATCATTTTTCCAAATCTCTACTTTGTCTGGATCTACAAATAATTCAAATTTCTTGCCAAATTTTTCAAATCTCGCAATAACGGCATCATCAAGACTAACCAAAATTAAACCTCATCATTCATCGTTATCTAATGGCTTTAACTTGTCAATATTTTTATTCACTTCGGCCCTATCCAATGTTCTATAACCCATCTTATCTATAATGGCAATTTCCACCGCCTCTCGATTTAATTCCGAATCTAGGCTAGTTCTTAACGCTTCTAAACCCATTTTAATTCCTGCATTAAGTGTCATGTTTGGTTTCCAATTTGATTCAAAAAATTCGCAAACTGCTGATCTTCCAGAACCTATTCCGCCTGCATGGTATGATTGGTATGCTCCGCTTGGATCGGTTTCGAAAAGATGTATGCCTTCGTCATCTACGCCACCAATCAACAATGCTGTTCCAAATGGCCTAGAACCGCCATATTGAGTAAAAGATTGTTTAAAATCACAAATTTTCTTCGCTAGTGTAGTCACTGGAACTGAATCTGCATACGTGATTCTATTTACTTGACATTCAACCCTTGCTCTCTGAACTAATTGTCTTGCATCGGCCACTAATCCACTTGTCGCAAAACCGATGTGGTTATCGATTTTGAAAACTTTTTCAATGGATTCCGGTATGATTAAACGACTATTAATTCTCTTATCTACAATTAATATTACGCCGTCTCGAAATTTTAAACCTGCGGTTGTCGTACCTCTTTTAACAGATTCACGGGCGTATTCAACTTGAAACAAACGCCCATCAGGGCTGAATGTTGTAATTCCATGGTCATATCCTCTTCCGCTTGGTTGCATCTTCACACCGAGTCGTCCTGATTAAAGGGTCTTATCAACCTATCTTGTTTACAAGCATCTAACCGAGAGATTCTTGAAAAAAAGAATTCTCACCGTAACTATGCGAGTGGCAATATTGAGTTCGGGAGGTAAGGATTCCACATATGCTCATTGGTGGGCTACTTTACAAGGATGGGATGTATTGGCATTAATAAGGTGTAAAATTAGTGATTCAGATAGTATGATGTTTCAAATTCCTGCAACTGACATCGTGGAAAAACAATGTATTGCTAGTAATACTGAATATATTGAATTTTTATTAAGTGGGAAAGAAGATTTAGAAATAGATGAGTTGTATTCTGAAATAGTCAATAATATTTCTCAAAAGGGCATTTTAGAGGGGTTGGAAGGGTTGATTACAGGAGCACTTAGAAGCGATTATCAAAAAACAAGAATTGAAAGGATGTGCGCTAGGTTAAACATCAAGTCATTTTCACCACTATGGCACAATTGCCCTAAGAAGCACATGAGTTCCTTAATTGACGAGGGATTTGAGATAATGATCTCCTCAGTTTCATGTAATGGCTTAGATGAATCTTGGCTTGGCAAGGTATTATGTGTTGAAAGCTACAAAGATTTAGAAAAATTAGCTAGCAAATTTAGATTTAATGTTGATGGTGAGGGCGGAGAATACGAAACTACTGTGATTAATGCACCTCATTTCTCACACACGATAGAGTGTAAAAAGGA
>NZKH01000079.1 GCA_002692465.1 Methanobacteriota archaeon
TCATCAAAAGTCAATATTCTGTAAGTATGCCCTTGAGAAGTTGATGTATCTGAAACAGCAGGGTATACAGTAGTATTTGCTAATCCATTAGCTCCATTTTCTGCGTCCCATGCTGCTAAATTTCCATTTGAATCTTGGCCAAATATTGGAATTGCTCCAGTACTTGGTTCAACCGAACTGCTACTTCCTGAAGAAGTAAGCCATTGACCATTTATAGAATACCATAAATTCCCTGCTTCGTTATCTAATGCTATTCCAATATTGTAAAATTCTTCATCATCCCACGAAGAAACGCCACTTGTTACCTTGTGCTGATTATTATGATATGCGAAAGCATTAGAGTCAAAACCCCATCCTTGTCCTGCTGAATCTAATCCAATCCCTATGCCACTAGGGCCTGTATTACCAAATGAAGAACCAGTGTGTACTCCAATGATGGCCCACATATCAGAAGAACCAGCTGCAACTCGATCAATTTCAAATTCCCAATACCATTTTCCAGGAGGGATTGCATGATTAGCAATCGCTTCGCCCGATCCATCAGCAGAAGTTGTATATGAACCATGTAATCTATCGTCAAAATAAGTAACATAATGTCCATTTTGGCTAAAGCTTAAACCCGTACCATGTGATTTTTGGACATCCCAACACCATTCCTCTGTATTACAACCATTAAATCCTGATAAAGGCATAAATGTTGTTGAGGCTGAAACTGAGACCGTACTATCTTGTGCTGATTCATAAAATGTAACAGAATAACAATAATGTTCATTAGAATTAAGTACATATGGCAAAGCATTAGAATCGTTACTACCAAGAACAAATCCTACAAGATCCTTTGGAGCACCAGTGTATGCACCTCCAATATACATACTAGCGTCTTCATGCCACAAATGACCTCCTGATTCATCACAAGCAACTGTACCTGTAGAAGGATCGCTAATAGTTGGATAAAGATATTGATCGTACATATAAGCAGTATTTGCTGTTAAATTAGTTACCTGAGTTTCACCAACATAAAGGCCTGTTGTTGTCTTTATCACAGATTGATGAGAAGAGATTATTGGGCCAGAAGATGGTGGGTTATTCCCTCCAGAATTTCCATTTTGTGTTCCAGTACAGGCAGTAGTAAATGATTCTAGAACATTTGTATTTTGTTGTAATTGTACGTAAACCTTGTAATCTCCACTAGTTGAAGTCAAATTTGCATAAAACAAATCAATAGGGACTGTTGAAGATTGGCCATCAAATTCAACCACTCCACCTTCTATAACTGAACTAGATGCACAATCAAGTATATCCCAAAAAAGGGTATATTCAGTGCCAGTTGTTGTATAATCAATATTTATATCAACCCATGGATAGGTGAAACTATTCACTGTTAAATTAGCAGGTGCACACCAATGAGCCCATGTACTTGCTGCCCATTGATAGTATTCTGTAACGGGATAAGATCCTATTTGATGTGTTTCTTGGAATAAACAAAAATTGCTTTCATTGAAGCCAGGATTGTCTGAATTTTCATATTGAGAGACTTCTTGATTGTAATCATGTACATTGTGTAAGGCAATTCCCCAATAATCAGAAAAATTACCCCAAGAAGAAGGAACGTCAATCCACATCAAAGATTGGCCTTTGTTCCAATTTTGAAAAGATGCTTTGGGAAGTGTAGTATCCATGAAGTCATTCGCATGTGAATAATGGAAATTAAATTCAGACCTCACATAAGTACCTGAAACATTTGTCACATAATTTGCACTTTGATCATCTACTGTAACTGAACCTGGACCTGTGGTCCAAGAGATAAATGCAGTAACTGTTTCTGCTCTTGCATTAGTAGCACTAGTCATAGGAGTTAGTGGGGTGATTATCATTAAAAACATTACAAAAAATAGCGTCGGGACTCTAGAACGTTTCATTTTACGGCACCTGCTGACACGGGATGAGGGATAGTCCCTTCTATAACCTTCTATTACTAAGTTTATATCAAATCATAGATTTAATTGTGCTCAAACAAGTTTGGAATTCTTTCTCTAAATCTTCTAATGTAGAATTATTTTCTAATTTAAATTCTGCATTTTCAATTAAATCTGCCAAACCCCATTTTCTTTCCCTCGTATTTCGTGTAGCAAAATCCTCTCGATCTCCATCTTCTCCTCTACCTCTTTTCAAGATTCTTTGCCATCTTTTTTCTTCATCAGAAATAATTGCCAATAATGAAAATTTTCTACCCCATTGATTCTTAAAAACTTCTGCTTCCGCAGTTCCTCTTATTCCTTCAATCATAATTATTGGTACAGAAGTATAAGATAAATTCTCTACAGATGGAACTAATCTTTCTGCTAAAACTTGTTCCCCAAATTGACTTCTAAGAGAGACTACAACTAATCCAATATTACCCGGTGTTTCCTCTAGCCCTCTATTTTTTGCTTCAGCTCTAATCATATCGCCCATACTTAATACTGGAATCCCTTGCTGATTTGCAAGTCTACTAAGTTCACCCTTTCCTGAACCTGGCATTCCACAAATTGCAATTATTTTCGAATCCAAACTGGTCCCCATTTAAATTGTGGAACAAACAAGGCCATTAACTTTCAAAATTTTCTTTACCCCATTTGTAATCAATTAATCTGAGTAAACCAGCCCCTAATAACGTAATACCTGCCGAAATTGCAAATATTGCTCCAAATCCTGCTTTAGTTTCAACTGAAACATCTAGAGGACCTGTACTATTTGCATTAATACCTTCAGCACGAATTGTTTCCGCCCAATTCTGAATTAACGCTGTATCTCCTTGAGTAAATGATAATACAAATAAAAGCAATAATGGAATTACTGTACCAATCCAAAACCAAAACATAATTGATGCATCAAAAATAGATTTGTTTGGTTTCAAACCCATTAAAAATGCAGTTAAAGCAACTATGTAAATACTATTTGCAATCATTACAACAAACGCTCCGGGTAAAGTCCACCAAGCATCTAAATTCCAAGCCATAAGTACAAGGAAAATTATTGATATCCAAGTCGTTGAAAGAAAATATACAGTAACTTTAGCACGAATGACTTCAGGTACACTTACGGGTAACCCATCATAATGAGCGGGTGAATCAATAGCAGTCAACCAAGAATAAAAATTGAAGCCGAAAAATCCTAAAAAGGGTGCATAAGAGAGTAAATTAACTGGAATTGGCGCTTCAGCAAAATCAACTGCCCAAGCCATTAGAAGCAATACTGCTAAAGGTACTGAATACGAAATTATCATTTTTTTAACGGTTCCACTTCTAATTAATTCAACAATTTCTTTAGTTACAAGCAATCTTAATTTTGTATTTTTTTTACCACTTCTAATTAATCCGAAAGTTAACCATCCAATCGCTCCCCAATCTAAAAAGCTCAATCTTTTATGAACTGGTAAAAACAACTCCTCCCGTTCAATAATCTGGTGTTCAAAATCATTAGAAACTAAAAAGGAACCTGTTAAAGCTAAAATAATACTCACTAAAAGCCCTAAAGGAATGTAAATTAATTCATGAGTATATTGCCACTTTAATCCTATAATTAAAGTCTCAAACGGAATCATATCTAATGCAAAAATCAATGCAGAAAAAATTGCAATTAATGGAACTAATTTAGAGATATATCCCCCTCTCGTCCATAAAGCAGAACCTAAAAAAGAAAGTGCTAAGCCCTGAGATAAAGTCAAAATCATTGCTATTAAAGTCACATATAATGATCTAGGTTTTATGGGGAATAATCCTGTTTGAGTTGTTGCAAATATTGCAATTCCCATCCCAGTAACAACTGGAATTAAAACTAGAATTATGTAAAATGTTACTTCTTTAAGATAATAAGAAAAATAATTCACAGATTGTCTTAATGGTTGAAGTGCTGGTGCGGCCAATAAATAATTTAGCCCACCTGCCCTTTGAGAAATCATAACTCTACCTAAAAATGCAAATGACCCCATACCTAAACTAAACATGAATAATGGTACATGCAATGCTTGCTTCATTTCGTCCCAACTAAAAGCACGATTTTCTTTTACAGGATTTATTGAATCAGGAACACCTTCTCCAACCAAAAACGGAAACCCCAAAGTAACGAGCATTGAAAACAATGATAATAAAGCCGGAAAAAGAAGGACATGCCTTTTCTTTGCAAAGTCAATATTTTGACGCCATTCTTCTCGAAACATCATATTGTAAGTAATACCTACAGAATTAAATAAACTAGGTTCAATATATTTTGAAAACCTAGATTCTTCTTCAACCTTAATAGATTGAGACAATACTATTCCTCCTCATCTTTTAATTGCCCTACTAATCGGATGAAAACATCCTCTAATGTTTCAGACTCAGATTTTTTAATGTCAGAAATTTTTCCACTAGCTAAAACTTTCCCATGATCAATTATTGCTAATCTTGTACACAACCTTTCTGCAACTTCAAGAACGTGACTGCACATAAATATAGTTCCTCCTTTAGCAACATGTGAAAGTAACCATTTCCTGCATTTGCGCTGATAAATTGGATCTAAATTAGCGAATGGCTCATCTAAAAACAATAACCTCGGTTCATGAATAAATGCACAAGCAAGCATAACTTTTTGACGCTGTCCCTTTGACAAATCTTTACACATTGTATCTCTTTTATCTGTCATTCCAAACCAATCAAGCCAATGAAGGACTTTTTTCGACAAATTATCTAATCTTCTTAACCTACCAACAAAATAGAGATATTCATACGGAGTCAAATACGAAGGAGGGGATTCTGATTCAGGAACAATTCCAATATTTGCTTTAAGTCTTTGAGGCATCTTTTTAACATCAATTCCTAATACTTCTGCGGAACCAACACTACTTTGCAATTGTCCAGTTAATAATCTGATAAACGTAGATTTACCTGCTCCATTAGGGCCAAAAACACCGAAAAATTCACCAGCAAAAACTTTTACATTTAATGGGTGTAATGCAACGAAATCTCCAAAGACCTTACTAAGATCTTCAGTAATTACTAATGGTTCTTCAGTATTGATATTCCTCACCTAACGTCCTTTCCAATTCGGTGTTTTCTTTTCTAAAAAAGCATTAACACCAATCTCTTTATCCTCAGTATCAAACAGATCTGAAAATACTCTTAATTCTTTTTGAATTCCTTCATCTATTGAGTGATTTAAAGCCATTCTTACCGCGCTTTTAGCTATTTTAAGTGTATGACTTGATTTGGAGCCAATTGTTGTTGCTAATTCAATCGTTTTATTCCTAAGATCCTCTGGAGAACAAATATGATTAATTAATCCAAATGAGTATGCCTCTTCAGCATCAATAAATTTCCCTGAAAGTATCAATTCTAATGCTTTTCCATATCCTACTAAATGCGTAAGCCTTTGAGTTCCTCCCCCTCCTGGAATCAAACCCAGATTTATTTCAGGTTGTCCGAAAACGGATCTTTCTGTTGCAATTCTTATATCACAAGACATTGCTAATTCACATCCACCACCTAAAGCAAAACCATCAATCATTGCAATTGTTGGCTTTTCAATTTTCCATACTGCTTCCCAACAATTATCTGAAAATATTTCAAATATTTCTTCTGATTTTTTACCTTTAAATTCAGAAATATCGGCTCCTGCAACAAAAGAATTCGGTTTACTTCTTTTCCCTTCTAACGGTTTATTGGGAGAAGCACCTGCAAAAATTGCTACACGAATAGATTCTTCATTCATTACTTTTTTTGAAGCTTGTTTAATTGCAGAAGTAACTAATTTATTTAATGCGTTTAGTTTATCTGGCCGATTAATGGTGAAAATGACTATTCTTCCTTTACTTTCATCTTCTGCATCAATAAATATTGATTCTTCTAACAAAATTTCCTGCTCTGATTCTCCATCCATATACTAGCGGAACTGATAGGGTTTGAATATAATTTCCTTGTCTAGATTAATGCATTCATTTCAAAGGAGGGAGTGGAGGTAAACCCTCTATTGGAGGTAAATCTGCTAAATCTAACGGAGGTAAACCCTCAATAGGAGGTAATTGACCATCAATTAGAGGTAGTGGTGGTAAATCAGGAAGTTCTAATTTCTCTTGTACTTTAGAATCTACCTTTCTAAATCCATCATCTAATGGAAATCTAAGTTTTAGAATTCTATTTTCATCAATCCTAACATAAGTAGCACCATAAGGCCTTCCAGGTGTGACTTTTTCTGGTTCTGGTAAAACCACAAGTCCATGGTTTTCACTTGATAAAATAACTGTTAAATCCTCACGTTTATCTTTTTCATTCCACATTCTAGCCTTAGAAGCTCTAATCTCAGCCATTTGATTGCGTCTACGCTCTTCTATCCTCTTACGAATTCTATCGTGAACACTACGCCTTTCACCAACTGCTTGGACTATCTCAATATCTTCAATTGAATCTGCATTAACGTCTAAAACATATTCACTAGCAACTGAATATTCATCTTCCTCTTCATCTTCATCAATAATTTCAACCACTTCTATTTCTTCCAAATCCAATTCTTCTGCAATTTCTGCTTGTGCTAAAGTATTTTTATTTGCAATTTTTGCTAATTTTAATTCTCTTAGTGTTTTAGCATCTTGATTTTTAGTTGTTACTGGTTCTGGTAAAGATTCATCTTCTTCTGATTCTTCGTGAATTACTTCTTCTGAATCTTCAAATTCGGTATCTTCTAAATTTTTCATAGATCTAACAATTTTTCTTTTTGGCTTTCCGGATGGGCCAAAGAAAAGTAATGCGGCGCATAGTAAAATCCATCCTGCAAACAATAATTTAGCATCATCTACCCAATTTTCCTTATTTATTAAGAAATAAATAATTGAAATTAATAATAAAAAAAACAAGAAGACTCTTCTTCGTGCCATATTCCCCACCTGTTAGTCCTAATACACTAAAGGTTTTGACTTTGACGCACGTTACATAATTACATTTTTTAAACTTAAAAGTATATCATCCAACGCTTTTTTCCTATGTGAAAAATTTTCTTTCATATCTATTTTAACTTCCCCAAAAGTCAAACCATCTGTTGAAAACTCCAAGTAATCTAAAGGAACGAATATCGGATCATAACCAAAACCATTTTCTCCCCTGATGCTATGAATTATGTTTCCTGGACAAATTCCATTACCCTTGTGTACTTTAGTTCCATCCCAAAAACGTGCAGATGCTTGAAAAGATGCTTTTCTATTTACATCGTCCATGATTTTTAAAATACCCTCACAACCAATTTTATCTAAAACATATGCACTATATACTCCTGGAAACCCTCCTAAAGATTCAATAAATAATCCAGAATCTTCAACTAATAGTGCATCTTTTTCTTTACCAATTTCCTTCAATAATTGAAGCCCTTGGGAAATTTTTGCATCAGCAACATCATCTAATGTTTCACATTGTGGCTCAATGATTTCTGGAACCTTACCATCAATTAAAAATTGTTCAACATTAAAACCAAAAGGAGAAAATGCATGTTTAGCTTCAAGTAATTTACCTTGATTACCAGTCATAAACCATAGTTGCATTGCAATATGCAAAACAACAAGGCTGATGAATAAACCGATTATGGAATAGATTATCTATTCTATTCATAATCGACTAATCATGGACCCCAAGGATTTGTTAATTGTTGCATTTGGGGGAGCTCTAGGTGCTTGTCTAAGATATCTTGTAATTCTTTGGATTCCTCCTGAAGGTTTTCCTTGGTCAACCTTAGGTGTTAATTTGTTAGGGTCATTAATCCTAGGAATTATTATAGGACTAAGTTCTAATCAATTATTAGATGAAAAAATGACTTTGCTTTTAGCAACAGGATTATTGGGTTCATTCACAACAATGTCCACCTATAGTGTTGATACTATACTATTATGGCAAAATGAAAAAATGTTAGCAGCATTATACATTTTTTCCACAGCAATTATTGGGCCAATACTCGCATTAATTGGTATGGAAACAATTAATTCTGGAATAATAAGTAACAAGTTCTAATCGTGATACCTGACTCTACTCTTTATTTGTTCAAACCGTGAAATTATTTCTTTTGCTTTAGGAATTGTACCCCCTTCAAATTTCATATAATTATCTGAATCTTTGAAATTCAAATAAGATTCAATAATTTGTTCCATAGCATTTGGAAAATCAGGATGTGTGGCTTGTAAACACTCATATAACACATGAAAATCCAATCCATATGATTCTACTTCAAATGTAGATTGAGATAAACCATAATCAATTAAAACAATTTTATTTTCATTTAAAATTATATTTGTTGTTGTTAAATCGCCATGTGTTGTTCCACACAAATGTAATTTCCTCAAAATTTTACCCAACTCATGAAAAATTTCTTTTGAGGTTTCCAATGACAATTCATCCTTCAAAATTTGGACTAGGGTTCTACCTTCAATTTTTTCCATGAACATAATCCCGTTTTTAAGGTCCAAATGAAAAATAGAAGGGCAAGGGAAATTCAATTGTTGCAATTTCAATAATGATCTTACTTCACTTGTCAATCTAGATTTTGTTAATCTACTATCTAATTCTGGATGCCTCCACTTCCTAGGCCTTCTAAATTTCTTAATTGCGGGCTTACCTAACCAAAAACCACTTTTCACTATGGCTTCTGCACCTTCATGTAATTTTTCACCCTCAATCCAGACTTGCATGTGACTCACCTTGTACACTCCTAGAGGCGATGTATTCAAAGCAGTGATGCTTCTGGACATCACTGGTGAAACTATGGGAATAAGTCTTCCTGTATGTGAAATAGACCCTTTAGAGCGCAGTCGTGGCTTGAAAAACAGTGAAATCGCTGAAAGAATTTCTGCTGTAAAAAAGCGATTAGGAGATAAATTACTAATTCTTGGGCACCATTATCAAAGAGATTCAATCATTGAACATACAGATTTAATCGGTGATTCTTATCTTTTATCAAAAATGGCGGCTGAATCATCAAGTGAATTCATTGTTTTTTGTGGAGTACACTTTATGGCTGAAAGTGCAGATATTTTAACAAATAATGATCAAAAAGTAATCTTGCCAAATCTTAGAGCTGGTTGTTCCATGGCTGATATGGCAAACCTGAAAGATGTTACAGTTTGCTGGGATTCTCTAATCAAAGAATTTGATCTTTTAGATCCTATGAATAGAGATGATCCTAATTTACCTGCTCCAAAAAATGAAAAATATCTAATTCCTGTTACATATATGAATTCTAGTGCTTCCTTGAAAGCCTTTGTAGGTTTACATGGAGGATTGGTGTGTACTTCTTCAAATGCAGAAGGAGTCCTTAAGTGGGCTTTTGAAAGAGCAGGAGAAAATGGAAAGGTTCTTTTCTTTCCAGACCAACATTTGGGAAGAAACACAGGATTAGAAATGGGTTTAAATCATTCAGAAATGACAACTTGGACACCAAATGAAGATCCTAATTGGGAGAAATTAGACGATTCGAAAATCATTCTTTGGCATGGTTATTGTTCAGTACATAGAAGATTTTCAACTGAACAAATATCTAATCTTAGAAAGGAAAATTCCAATGCATTAATTGTTGTACACCCTGAATGTAAAACAGATGTAGTAAAGGCTGCTGATGCTTTTGGAAGTACAGAATTCATTAGAAATTACGTAAAAGATGCTCCAGAGGGTTCTACAATAGGAGTTGGCACAGAAATAAATATGGTTCAAAGATTAAATGAAGAATATCCTAATAAAAACATTGTCTGCCTAGATTCTGCAATTTGTCCATGTTCGACAATGTATATGATTCACCCAATATATCTTTTAGATGTTCTCGAAAGAATAGAAAATGGAGAAGTTCCAAATCAAATCATCGTTCCCGAAGAGGAAAAAATATATTCTTCTATTGCATTAAATAGAATGTTGGAAATTTTAAAATAATTACCAAGCACCATGAACATACGGTTTTCCGTCATCCGGATTTTCTTCATTACACAACCTAAATAACCGTTCAAATGTAAATATTCCACTATTGCAACCTTCTGGAAACTCAAATTTTAAAGCATATCTTCCTACCTTACTAACTTGAGGTTTTTTTAATGAAACTTTTTCAATATTAGATACCAGTTCTGATGCTGTATCTTCATCATCCCTTGAAGGAGAACATTTTGCACAGGGACACCAATATAATAATGTTCGATAATTAAGTTCAAACTCTAATTCGTTAGACCAAGTTAAAATCATACTTTCATCTTTTCTTTCTAAACGATTTAAAGTTGGTAAATCATTATTTTTAGACATTTAATTACCTCAAATTATTTCTAATTCAGAATCATCATTATTTGAATTTAATATTTCATTAAGGTTTTTTACAACTTCAGTAAAAGCAACTGCTGAAATTCCTTCAGGTTCTGCAATTATTCTATGCACGCCATCATCACCACTTCTTACAATTCCTGGATCAAATGGAATTCTTCCCAAAAATGGTACTGAATAATCTTGTGAAGCCTTTTCTCCACCTCCTGTTTTGAATATATCTAATGAAACACCCCATTTACCCTGATCATCCGTAATTACTTCGTGTACTTTTCCACCAGGACCATTTACTTTAACAACAGTATTTGATAATAAATTCCCTTCAGTATCTGATGCTGTACCATTAATTGAGTAGCCGCTCATATTTTCTACAATTCCTAATACATTCATTTTCAATGATTTAGCAAAATTAATTGATTTACGGGAATCTAACAAAGCAATTTCCTGCGGTGTAGTTACTATAACTATACCATCAATATTCTGTAATGATTGAGCAACTGTAAGAGGTTCATCTGATGTTCCTGGAGGAAAGTCAATAATCAAATAATCTAGACTACCCCATTCCACATCTCCAATAAATTGTTGAATTGCACCTAATTTAATTGGCCCTCTCCAAACCACTGGTGTATCTTCAGCCTCTAATAAAAAAGCCATGGAAATCACTTTTACATCTGAAGGGCCTTTTGCAGGGTGTATTCTTCCTTCATCAACATGTAATCTATGATTTTCCAATCCAAGCATTTTTGGAACATTTGGACCTGTAATGTCAATATCCATTATACCAACTTTATTTCCTTGTTTAGCTAATGCTAATGCTAAACCTGTAGAAACAGTAGATTTACCAACACCTCCTTTTCCAGACATTACCATTATTTTATGTTTAATTGAAGAAGATAATTTTTCCATAGCCATTCTTCTTTTCATTTGACTATAAGCTGCTTCCATTTGTTTTTGTTGCTCTGCAGATGGTGTATTACCTTTAGAATCCCCTCCAGAATCAGAAGGGTTGTGGATTGAAAGGGGATTCGACATAATTACCCCTAATAGTCATATATTTTCAATTATCTGTAATCAAGTATCTTGCAATTAGGATAGAAATCATAATTGGAATTAATCCCATAAATAATATCCAAATTTCAAAAACCATTTGATTTACAGCATACCAATATCCAATAGAATAAAAAATTGAAAAGAATGTACTTAAATATATCAAAATCATTTTATCATCTTTATTTTCCAATTTAAAACATTTTAATGCAATAAATGAATGAAAGTGACTAGTAAAAAATATTAAAATTGCAACAATATTAAATAAAAACCATAAATTGTTTGATGCAAAAATAATATGTAAAATAAATAAAATCCAAAAAATAATCGAAGCAAAAATTAATCCCTTAATTTTAGAAAAAATAGATTTGCTCATAATTTCGGGATAATCTATTTTATTTTAACTTAGGTCAATCATCATCATAATCAAATACTGAAAGTAAATTCTCTAATTCTCTTGCGTCACTTTCTAATGCTTTACGATCTTTTCCTGATAATTCTGGATCTTTTAATCTATTTTTAATTAATTCTAATTCAAGTTTTGCATTTTCTCTTTCTTCGCGCAATTTCTTTTCTTCCTTACCCATTTGTATTCTAGAAATTCTTTGCCTTGAAGCTTTTCTAAGTGCCTTTTGTTCCAGAGTTTTCGCATCATCTTCCTTGATGAGTGATGGTTGACCGTGAAGTTCAACTGATGTCGGATAAGGAATATTAATTCCCTCATCATTGAATCTTTCGTCAATTGTCTTAAGCAACCAATCTTTAGCAATGAATTCATCAGTGTAATCATCAATCCAAACAAAAACCCTGAATACTTTAGAGAAATCTCCAAGTTCTAATAATAAAACCCTAGGAGGTGGAGATTGCAATGCTTGAGGGCATTGCCTAGCTATATCTAACAATGTATATTTTACATGATCGATGCTTTCATTGTAATCAACTCCAATATCTAAAATAATTGAAAGACGTCTAGCAATTCCATCACCACCACCTCTAGCATGGTTAATCACTGTTGTTTGTACTAATGTATTATTTGGAATAACAACTAACTTTTCTTCTCTTGTTAAAATCTTAGTTGATAATATTCCAACAGAAGCAACCGATCCTAACATTCCATCAACTTCTATACGGTCACCAACTTCAAATGGTCTGTCAATAGCTAACATAAACGAATTTACTATATTACCTAATGTTTGTTGAACTGCTAAACCAATAATTAATGAAAATACAGCTAAAGATGCTAATAAACCAAATAATTCAATTCCTAATTCAGATAATGCCAAATACAAAGCACCAAACCAAATTACTGCTCTAAAAACAAATGTTAACAGTGGATTACTTCCTGAAACTGTTACATTTGATTTATCTGTAAAACGGTCCATAATTACCGGAACAATATGAGATACTGTTACACTAGCAATACTAGCCCCAATTAAAATATATGAAGCAGAAAATATTGGAATAAATGTTTCTGTAATAGTATTTTGAGTGTCAATCCAAACAATAGATAAATTAATACCTCCGATTAAAACAAAGAAATATAATCTATTAGAGATTGGTACTACTAAAATATCATCCAACTCATTTTTTGTCTTTTTTACTAATTTGAACCATGGACGAATAATTACATATTTGGAGAATAATAGAGAAACAGAAACTAGAACTATTGCTATACCAATCTTAGGTAAAGCCCCTAAATCGTTTACTTGCGTAAGCACGTCCTCTACTCCCATAATTGTCGGTCCCCAAGAACTAATGATTAATAATTAACGGAGAGATTAATCATTCACTCCTTCAAAAATTCTTTTGATTGGTCTACCCATTTATCTCTCTTTACTCTGCCTTTGAAGAACTCAATCGCAATATTTACTTGATCTTCTAATTCAGAATCCATCTTTGAAATTTGTTCAAAAGTGTAAATTCCTAAAGCATTTAATTTCTCTTCAATAAATGGACCTATGCCTTTAGTTCTTTGTAAATCATCTTTATTGAAAATTATAGCCCCTGAAGCAATTGTTCTTTTTACTCCTGATACTCCTGTCAAGATATTTCCATCTTTAGCTTTCCACTTAATTGATATATTTTCACCGGTTTCATCATTAATATATCCAAGACCGCTTTCAGGGAATTCAGAAGCATCTTTAAGAGATATTGTATCTGATCCTTTCTCTATTTCTTCCACAATGTTCGTACTTTCGGAAACACCCAACACATCAAAATCAATAAATTCTGCTTTGGCAGCAACCCTCACTAATTCTGCCTCTTTCTTAGAGAGACCTTCCATCTGTTCTTCCATTTTAGCCATTTTTTCAGCCATTCTAGCCTCCATTTCAGCTAACTTTGATTCTGAGTCTGCTTCTGCTTTCCTTGCTTCAGCTTCTGCCTTCCTTGCTTCGGCTTCAGCTTCTGCTTTCCTTGCTTCGGCTTCAGCTTCTGCTTTCCTTACTTCCATTTCTGCTTCGAATTTTCTGGCTTCAGCTTCATTCTTTCTTGCTTCCGCTTCAGCCTTTGCTTTCTCCTCAGCCTTAGCCTTTGCTTCCGCTTCAGCCTTTGCTTTCTCCTCAGCCTTAGCCTTTGCTTCCGCTTCAGCCTTTGCTTTCATTTCTTCTTGGATTTTAGCCTCTTCTTCTGAATCGTCTTTTTCTTCTACTGCTTTTCTTTTACTTGAGTCTCCATCAACAGTTACACTCCATAATACATAAACTGAAGCTCTACCAATTCTAATTCTTCCAACAAATTCTCCATCTGGTTTTTGAGCCCTCATTCCTGCTTTGTTATCATTAAATTGTAATCTAAAGACAACAGAACCGAATCCTTCTTCTTCTTCCTCATCTTCTTGAACTTCAATGAAATCCATATTAAATCTATTTTCATTTTCATCAGAATCTAAATCAGTAATTGATATTTCAGTTCCTAATTCAAGTTTTGTAATTGTGATTGTTTCTTTACTTTCTACACTATCTCCCATTTTTACTCCCGTAATTGGTTTAAGTACAAATGGTTCACTTTGAGTTCCCTTACCAGAAACAAATTCTGGAACAGAAGTTGTATTCATTGGTTGAGGACCTTTATTTAATCCAAGCATCATTAATACTGTTTGTCCTTTTTCACCTGCAAGGAATACTAAAGGCAATAATAAAGCTAACAATAAAAGAAGTAATACACAACACCACCAATAAGTCATAAATCCAAATTCTGAATCTGTACTTACACTAATACAACTCAAATCTTCTGGAGGTATACTTGTATTGACTAATGGATCTGTTCCACAAGCAATTTCATCTTTATCTGATACTCCATCATTATCGTCATCTAAATCTTCCATTAATTGTGGATCAGAAGTAGAAACTCCAACTAACGAATCTGGATATCCATCTCCATCAGTATCAATTGATGCAGCAGGGTCATCTGGGAATGCATCAATATCATCTACAACACCATCATCATCACTATCTTGATCTAAACTATCACAGAATCCGTCTCCATCAAGATCTACTGGCGTACTTGTATTAACTAATGGATCTGTTCCACAAACATCTTCCCATGAATCTATCCAACCATCATTATCATCATCTTCATCCTCGTTATTTCCTTCTCCATCTGAGTCAGTATCAAGCCATTCAGTCGGGTTATATGGGAATGCATCTAATTCATCTGTCCAACCATCATTATCATCATCTTCATCTAATGTGTCGCAACTTCCGTCCACATCTTGATCCCCTGGAACACTACTGGAATCTTCACTTAATGTTCCACATGCGTTTTCTATTCCATCTGACCATCCATCTTGATCTGTATCTTGTAATAGTGCATCACATACATCTGGTTCATCTTCAGATGAGAAAATTGGTATTGATGTTTCATCTAATGGGTCTGATGAACAGATTTCTTCTTCTGAATCGATATAATCATCATTATCATCATCATCATCAATTTCATCACAAATACTATCGCCATCAGTATCAACTGGTTTAATACTGCTATTCAATGAATTAGAATTACAGAGTAATTCCATCTCATCTGTCCAACCATCGCCATCATCATCGTCATCA
>NZKH01000080.1 GCA_002692465.1 Methanobacteriota archaeon
AATGCTAAGAAAGTAATTGCTGATGATCCACCAGTAACTACTGAAAGAGGGTCTGTAGAAACTGCAAAGATAGTAGATAATACAGCTAAACCAGCAATTATAGAGATACTATTGTTTGCTAAACCCATAGTTGCAGCATTTAGTACTGTATCCTCATCTTTACGCATGTAAACAGCATATGTAATTGCCATACCCATTCCAGCAGAACAAGACCATGCAGATTGAGATAAACCATTAATCCATGTTTTTGGGTCTTTCAAATATTCTGGATCAACTGTGAACATAAATGTAAATCCATCGAGACTTCCATCTTTCATATCCATCCATAATGATAAGAATAATACTAAGAAAAGTAAGACGAATAAACTGGTCATCATCCAAACATTTGTCTTTTCAATTGCTTTTGCACCTTTCCAAATAGCAGCTACTGAAACTAAAACAATCAAGAATTGGAATAGAATTACTTGACCTGCACTTCCTAGGAAATTATTCCATTCAGCAATAAAATCAGTACCTTTTTCTAATCCCCCTGTAGCTCCCAAGGTGAAATATTTCATACACCATCCCGCTACAATTGCATAATAGAAACCAATTGCAGTAGAAATCCAAGCAGTCCAAAGTCCCATCCATGCATAATTTTTACCTGTAAACATTCTGAAAGTACCTACAGTACCTGTTCTACTACGTTTCCCCAAAGCAAATTCAGCAATAACTAATGGAATGGACCATAAAAATAAGAATATTAACCAAGGAATTAGGAAACTTCCTCCTCCATTAGCCCCTACCATACGAGGGAATCTCCAAATGTTTCCAGTTCCAATTGCAGCGCCAATTGTTGCAAAAATAAGCCCTAAACGGCCACTAAATTCGTCAGATTGTCCCATTACATCAAGCTCCTACCGGGTCTTCTTTATTCCACTCAATTTTTTCTTCATCTCCACTTAAAATAAGATGTAAACATTTAGCTAATCCACCCCATACTGCTCCAGCAACTATGGCAAATAGCATGAAAGATAACATAGCACTTCCAAAGGGTGCCCTATAGGGGATGTCTACAACATAGTAAGTTCCCATTGGAACTGGATAAGCAAATGGGAATGTTCCAGATCTCGTTCCTAGCATAGATTTGTAATGTAATTTACCAGATTTATCTTCTGGAACAGGAAGATTCGCAGAAATTAAGATGCCTTCTTGCATATTTGTTAATGTACAATTTTGACCTGTTTCATTAAATCCAGTCATTTGCCATGGTTCTTCAATCCATTCACTAGGGCCAAAATCAGATTGAGCCCTATTTGGTTGAACCATTCTCCACATAACATGTGAGTAATTTTCATTAGAAGTCCAAGGGAATATCGGATCTACACACATTGTAATAGGCACATTTCCTTCATCAGGGATAGTCAGGTTCTTTGGAGAAATAATCCATTGAGATTTATCGGCTTCTTCTAAACCTATTCTTGCTCTTTCTCTAGGATCATCAGCAATTTCAGCAATATAAAATGGAACACCGATATTTTCTACAGCGATAGAATTAATGTCTTCAGGTTGTTGATGGAAAGCAGTTCCTATCTCCATTGTATAGCAATAAGAACCATGTGCTCCATACTGCCAATCACAATAATCTCCCGTAGTAGGGTAAAGATCTGAAGATTGTATATTCTCATAACTTGTCATTTCAGCCATTTTATCCCCATGATAAATTAATTCTAGATGGTCATCAGTTTGACAGCCTGTGCAATGTCCCCAAGGATATAATACGAGTTCAGAAAATGAATGCCAGCTTAAAGTAATACCAAAATCTGAACCTCCATCTCCATCATCATCATTCATTTCAGTTAAATCCTGAATGAATTTAGTTTCTGGTTCTGAGTTGCCTCCCCACCAATCTTCGTCTACTAATCCGTCTGCATCATCATCATTTCCATCTACATGATCTTCGTTGATTTGTCCATCACCGTCATTGTCTGTATCGTCTACAGGGCCATTGTACACATCGTTGTTTTGACCAGCATAACACATTCCAGGGACTAGTGGTCCAGTTGCCCCCAGAGGTGCTCCCCATTCAAATTGAAAATTTCTGTTTAGATCGACTCCGTCACATCCTTCATCAACTTCTTCGTCAATATCTGGAATTGGTGTGACTCCAGTTACGGTATTGTCCCTGAGATTTTTCCTCCATCCACTCGTAGGACAGTTTTCCCAAGCAGTAGGTCCGCAGTATTCTTCCATATCATAACGTAGACCATCTGTATTCAACATGGGAACCAGATAAATTTCTCTAGTGTTTACTAAGTCTGTAATCCATTGTTCAGAAAAGTCTTCATCAACACCTAAATCTCCTGGTCCGCATAAATCACCATCGCCATTACTATCCTGGAAGGTTACATCTAAACTTAAACAATCACCATCATCATCAAGGATTCCATCTCCGTCCATATCTCCGAATGGATCTTCATCTATTTGTCCATCTCCGTCGTTATCAATTCCAGCAGTACCATAATAATGTGCAATAAGTTCTAGAAACATCATTGGTACTTCAAATGACATCCATTCTCTTGCATGGAAATTACCCACCATTTGCACATCAGGAATATCAGCATAATTTCCACAATCTCCAACGAATAAATTACATTCACCACCATCAATACCTCCAAGTTCTTCACCACCTCCAGTAATCTTTACCCACGGAGATGCATGGTTGTAAAACCAGCCTTCATATGTATCTATAGTTGTTTCTTGTCCTCTTTTATTTAATCCGCCATTGAGACCTTCATGGAATTCAATTATGTCGAAACCGACTCGATTATTTGTATCTTCAGTAAGTTCCATCATTCTGTCTTTAAGGCTAAAATAACTATGATATGCTTTGAATTGTGCTCTATCGTCTCCACCCCATGGATGAATTTGATTTACGTATGCTAGACTCCACACATCTTCAGGAGAACTACCGACTTCATCATCAGAATCTTGTGCTATTGCTACATCTGCAATAATGGTTGGAAATGCTGAAAAGACAAGCATGATGAGCATCATTAGTGTTCCCATCGACTTAATCGGAGTTAATTCTTCATCCAATATTTGTGTTGAGTTCATGTCCTATCGACATACCCACAAGGCTTGCATTATTGAATTTATTTAAATGGAAGTTTCAAAGATAGCGACTAATTGCATCTGTTTGTGGAACAATTTTCATCCAAACCTTGGTATCCAATTGGATTAGTAAAAGAAACCACTAAAAATGAAAATATTGGTTTATTTCAGCATTTTAGTATTCATACAGAATTTGGAACTTTAGATATGTTAAATTTTGAAGGTCTAGATGATGTTAAAAAATTTAATGAATTAATTAATCAGATTAACAATATTGATGGTTTTGAAGTTTGGGGCGATTTTAATAATTTAGAAACTTTCGATCAAATTGAAATTATTGAAAATCAAAAAGGAGTAAATTTTACAGTATCTAATTCTGATATATCTTATAGTGGGATTTTTCATAATTTTCCAGTTAATTCATGGCGAAGAAAATGGTCAGAAATTGAAAATAACTCATCTCTGTTAATTCCCAGTGGTGGAATTCAATGGAACGGATTAGATGTAATGGTTTTTAGAAAAACTGTTGTATCAAAACCAATTAAATGGAAATCTGAATCCTCTGCTTTATTTTCAGACATGGGTGAAGTATTGGGAAAATTTCATACAAAAATGTTGGAAACATCAGCGCCAAGGATGGAAAAAGAATGGAATTCTAGATTGAAGAGGCTTGAAACAATTACTTCATCAGGAACATTATGGAGGGTTCCATTTTCAAAAAATACTGATTCAATTAGGTCACTTGGTAATTTAAGTTTGAATGATTGGATGATTTTAGATGGCGAAGTTACATTAGATCTATTGGGTTTAGGTTTTCAATTATTTGAAAAATTAGTAACTGAAAACAATCGTTTTTCATGTTTTAGAGATATTGCTAGTTTATACGTTGAAATTGATGGTTCATCGATGGTATCCGGAACAACTTCTAAGGAATATTTACGCAAAGTCCTTTTTGAATCATGGAGAACGGAAGCCCCTAAAAAATGGCATTCTAAGTCTGCTTTAGATGGAAATTTAGGCGGTATGCAAATTTGGAGATATGATGTTGAATTGAAAAAATTGTTTTTAGCTAAATCATTTAATTTAAAGTATAATAAAAATTGGATAAGAGGTGTTAAGGATATCCAAAGAACTTTGTTTAATTATAGAATTATTTCAGGCTCAGCATTAGGTATGTTATTGAGCAGTGCAATGATTGCATTACTTTGGCCAAATTTAGGATTTGGGATAAAAATATTAATTTTTGGTATGGGTATTGCCGTTTATTCAATTGGAATGAAAGTATATAGGAATACTAGTTTACCACCATATTAAAAAATCAATTTGAGATTTTTAGGGAGAGCCCTAATAGCAAAGAATACTTCGGGGAGTTTATGGCTGGCTTTACACATAGGTTAGGTGAAGCCTTAGGTAATGCTGTAGATAGAAAACTAAACAGAGAGATTAGAAAAGGAAGATTACCGAGACATGTGGCTTGTATTATGGACGGTAATAGAAGACACGCATTCCAAAAATTAATTCCAGTAGCTCTTGGACATAAACTGGGAAAAGAAAAATTAGAGGATGTAATGGATTGGATTTTAGAATATGAAATAAAATATCTTACTGTATACGCTCTTTCGACTGAAAATTTGTATAATCGTAGTGAAGATGAATTAAAAGAATTATTTGAGCTATATGTTATGGGTTTGGAAGAACTTGTAGTTGATGAAAGAATACATGATAATAAAGTTAAGATTTCAGTAATTGGAAGAAGAGAATTATTGCCTAAAAAAGTAATCGATGCAATTGAAAAAGCAGAGAAAATCACTGAAAATTATGAAGATTATGTATTTACTATTTGTTTAGCTTATGGAAGTAGGGAAGAGATAGTTCAAGCCATTCGAGAAATTGCTTCTTTACATGCTTCAGGAGAACTATCTTTAGATCAAATAGATGAAAAAGAAGTAAGTAATAGGCTTTATACAAAAGGTGTTCCAGATCCCGATTTAATAATTAGAACAAGTGGAGAAGAAAGGATTTCAAACTTTTTATTATGGCAAAGTGCATATAGTGAATTTATTTTTGTAGATACTTATTGGCCATCATTTTCAAAACGTGAATTTTTAAGAGCGTTGCAAACTTACCAAACAAGAACTCGGCGTTTCGGTGAGTAATCAAGCGATTCTTGCTCCTGCAGTAGCATCAGGAACCATAAAATGGTTCCAAGTTGCTCCACCATTAGCAACAATAAAGGTCAATTGCCCTTCTAACCTATGTTCATTAAGTTCTTTGGGTCCACAAGCAGTAAAAACACCCGGACCACCTGGATTGTTTGTCCCAGCATTACCATTATCCTGATCAAGATCTATTTCATAAAGTACTCCAGGTTCAAATAATGTTACAGTATTCCAATCTTCAAGATTACTAATTCCTAATTCCGTTGCATCTCCAGCTTCATCTACCATATTACTATCATGAAATAAATTTGCAGCAGGAACTATTTCAGGCCCTAATCCCACATCGTTTTCCCATCTTAAAATTAGGCCAGCCCCTCCTAAATTTTCAAAATATTCTAGATTTATAGAAACAGTTCCTGCTTCTAACTCAATAGTTCCTCTAGCGGTTTGCATGCCATGATGGCCATCATTATCGGCAATAAGAGTTCCATCAACCCATAATTTTGAACCATCGTCTGATTCTATTTCAAAAGTATACATTCCATCTTCGGGAATCTCAATATATCCACTCGCTCTTAAAGAAAATTCATCATCCCAAGGTAGATTTCCTGCTGAAGATAAACCCCATCCTGCTCCTGAAACACTATTCCATGCAATTCTATCTTCAACTGTGATTAAATTAGGAACTCTGTTTGCTAAATCTGGAAGTACTGTGTGTTGAGAACCTTCGTTATCAAACCATTCTGCCTTTAATCCGGGATTGTCTTGTAATTTTGGGGTAAATTCATGGGCGGGACTTTGTAAATTATCTCTAGTAAAATCACCCCAAAAAGACCAGGCTAAATCATTTTGATCAGTACATTGTAAAATCCAATATAATTCTGTAGCGTTTTTAGATGAACTACCAGGTGATAATTCCCAAATAACTCCATAATTATCGAAATCATCCCATACATATATGTCATGAACAATTATTTTGTCAGTAATTTCCCTTGTAGCAAGTCTAGAAATTTTTTCAGGAGTTTGTGCTGTGACTTCAACCATTTGAATCATTGTTGCCATAATTAAACATGCAAGAACTCCAATCGAAATAAATAGAATCATCGACCCTATTCCAACAGCAGAATGATTGTCAATTCTTTTTATTTTCAATTTTACACCTCAAATGAGTATTTCTCCGATTTCTAAACTCTCATCATAACGTAAGTCCCAACTAGTATAAGAGCCAGAATTGCCCATGGCAAAAATAAGAGTATGTGTTTCTAAGTAATTAGGAGGGCAACCACCTTGATCCAATATATTGTCATTATTTGTGTCAGTAGTGTGATATAATGATAATGTAAACATATATGTTTTCCCAACTTCAATTTCATCTACGGCCCCAGGATCAGATCCACTATCGGTTGCAGTAGTTACTGATTCTAAATTCCCTTCATTACTCCACCTTGTACGTCTAGGATCGAATTCATTTTCACATAGTACTGCCCATTTAATTTCATCATCATCAATATTCGGAGCGCCCGGAGAAAGTTCTAATGTGATTTGTAATGTTGCAAAAACAGGTTCATTACAATTTAAATTTGTTTCATCTGATGGATCTGGGCAATCACCATCATCATCATTTTCATCAAATTCTATGGCTGTTAATATACCGTTTATTACAATTATTTTCCCATACATTATAGCTTCAGTATCGGCAGCATCTTGACCAGAATCATTGAATATTATTTGCCCAAATTTAAAAACTACAATAGAAACAACCGCTGCTACAAGTATTAATGCTACAAAAACAATCATTGCACTAATTCCTGCAGAACCAGTATTCTCATCGGAGTTAACTCCTCTCATCTTGTTTGTGCATAATTAGGATGGTATTCTATGTTATCTACTCATTTTTTAGTAATTCATGCCAATCTTGTAATTTTTCATCTAATTCGTTAATAGATTTGCATTGGATTAATGGAGCATTTCTTGTTTTTAATTCAGATAAAAAACCTCTTTCTGCTTTGCTTATTAGAAGTGTAGGAACATTTTGAATTGAGGCTTCTGCTGCAAATGTAGTACTTTGAGTGATTGCTGCCGAATAATTTGAAATTAAATTACATAATTCCCAAGGAGTATTGTGCTCTATGTCTTCATTAAAATATTCTAAATCTTTTTTGATTAGATTTAAAGCCACATTTATTGGAATAATTTCATCTTTGTCATGAGATCCCCCGCCTTTTAATTTCCTACAAATTATTTTATTATTTGGTATATTATTTTTAGAATAATTTCTCATTTCTGCATGGATTTTATTGTGTCTAATTATGTTTATTTTTTTATTTTCACACTTTTTAAGAAAATTATTGTCTAAATCTTCTCTCCAATAATTTGGTAAAATGACGTCTGTAGCGGATTTTAAAGCAAGTTTATGAGCCAAGTGATGAATTTCAGTATCGCTAATGTAAATTCTTTGAGGAATTTTTGCAGACTTTGCAGAAAACAATTCAAGGCTTGCGCCCATCACAATTATTCTTTGAATTGGAATTCTTTTTTGTCTTAATTTTAATGCTTTTTTAACTTTATTTCTACGTTTAATCATAGTAAATATTGTTTTAAATTTATTTTTATTTTTTCCAAAAGGTCTTTCAACAAAAACTACTTCACGTTTCGGCAGGTAATTTTCAGAATTATTATACATATTCAAACATTCAATTCTTGTAGTGATGATTAGCAAATCATTCTTACTTCCTTTACGAATAAAGGGTGCAAGTAGTTGAAAATGGGCAGGATGCTCTAATACCCATGCAGTAACAACTTGCTCATTTAGAATCTCCATTGACATATCCAGTAAGAATTAGGTGATATGCTTAGCCACAATTGCTTTGGTATTCATTTACCTCGTAGTGTGGACGAATCTAATGAAAAAAGGTCAAATATGGAGTTGAATGTTGTGGAACTGTGACCTTTATTTGGATAATTCCATCTGGCCCTGAAAAACTTAATTGTTTAGTATGTGGGGAATAACATCTTGCTTGGGCTTAATTGATTTTTATTCAACTGGATTTAATATTTTATCAAATTCATCTCTTGCTTTAGCCGCCTTTTCGGAGCTCAACCAGTTAGAAATATCGAACATTTTAGTGTCTTTAATTTCAGAATCGGACATAGTTTCTAGATATTTGCCGACAGATTCAATAAAACCGCCTCTATATTTTTCAGGTACTAATTCAATTGAAGGAGGATACCATTTTGAAAGCAATTCCAAATCTCTTCTTGAACCTTCAAGTCTTTCCAATAATTTTTTAGCTATTTTTCCAGAAACATGAGGTCCCTTCAATGCCCAAGCCAATACATTTTCATGTGCTACGGGCCAGGCTCCAAGTCTGTATTTTACTCCTTGAACCTTTATCCATGATGCCATCATCTCATCAGAAACCGGTTTTTCAAGGATTCTATTATCAACTAAAGTTTTTCTAAAGCATTTCCAACAATTATTACACTGTTCCGGCCATTCACCACGTATACAAGATCTAACAGCTCCATTAAATGATGAATTTAGAACTATTGTTGAGGTACCCACTTCTGAAATTCCACCCACTGGAAAAAATAGGAAAATACCTGCGGCGGCAAACATTTCTTTCCATGTTTCGTAATGGGTTGAACGAGCATAATCACGATATTTTGTATGTTCCGTTCTATAAACAAATTCAGCGTTTCTATAAGATGCTTCCATCACCATTCCAAATGCAATACAATCAATATTTCGTTGACTAGC
>NZKH01000081.1 GCA_002692465.1 Methanobacteriota archaeon
CAAGAAGAGGTAGAAATGAAAACAGATCTGAAAGGCCAAGAAGAGGTAGAAATGAAAACAGATCTGAAAGGCCAAGAAGAAATGATGGGAACTTTGAGAATAACAATAGACGTAATTACAAAGAATCAAAACCACAGGAATCAAGGCATAGAGGACCCAAAAGACTTCGCAATAAATCAAGAACTCATTTCAAAAATCGTGAGTTAGATGATATTTTCAAAAATAAAAATAGATAAGGAGGGTTTTAAATTTCTAATGAGTCTAGTGACGAATATTATCTAGATGCAATTGATGCAGAAAATAATGGAGATATCGAAAAGGCATTGAAATTAGCTGAAAAGGCTGTTGAACTTGAGCCTGAACACTCGGATGCTTGGTGGATGATTTCTACATTATTATTACCAAAAAAAGAAAGGCCCACCCTTATTAATGCAAGCAGATCACTAAATGCTTGTAAAAAGGTAGTACAACTAGAGCCTAATCACGTTGATGCTTGGATTAGGGGGGGAAGAATATTATCTGATGAATTAGGAATGTATGATAAAGCATTAGAGTGGTGGCATGAAAGAAGAAAAATTGACCCTCAAGATTCTCAGGCTGTAATTGAAACAGTAGCCTTGTTAGCGGATTTAGGACTCTATCATCAATCACTAGATGAATTGCAAAGAGTTTGGGATCCAGGTATGAAACAACTTAATTTTGAACAACAAAAAAGATTGGCAAGATTACATAACTTAGTTAAAAAAGTAGCAATAGATGCTGGTCAGACAGATTATTTTAGACCTTGGAATTTGCGGGATGGAGGATGGAAAATAATCCGTGAAAGAATGCATAGAGGGCCAGCAAATGAGACTTTGATTTACTTATTATTAGTAGCTCCAATTTTACTTATTGTTGTAATGGCTTCACCCGAAGGAGGTGGATTTGGGAATTTATTATTTTTAGTGCTAATGATGCTAATAATTACATTAGGTGGTATGAGGTTCGCTAAAAAACTTGCATTGATACAAAATCGCCCCGCATTTAATTTGATTAGAGCAATGGACATAGAAACTACTTCAGGTAGAACTGTTATTTCAGAAGATATTAGAAATTCAAAATTATACAAATTTCTCCTTACAAATAGGCCTCCTGCATTTAGACAAAGATTAAACTCAATTGTAGAGGCAAATGAACAAATAAGTAGGCAATGGAGGCCTTCTGTTCCAAATTTTGATGAGTTGTCTTCACCCTCTTCTGAAGAAGAATGAGATTTTAGTATCTATAATGTTCTGGTTTATAGGGACCTTTAATATCTACACTGATATAATCAGCTTGTTCTTTTGACATTATTGTTAATTTACAACCTATTTTTTCAAGGTGTAAACGAGCTACTTCTTCATCTAAATATTTAGGTAAAATGTAAACCTTATTTTCATAAGCATCTTTATTTTTCCATAAATCGATTTGTGCTAATGTCTGATTAGTGAAACTATTAGACATTACAAAACTAGGATGTCCTGTAGCGCATCCAAGATTAACTAAACGACCTGATGCTAACAAAAATATACTATTTCCAGATGAAAATGTGAACTTATCTACTTGAGGTTTGATATTCAACTTTTCTACATCTTTACGTGCTTCTAATGCATCTACTTGTATTTCATTATCAAAATGACCTATGTTACATACAATAGCTTGATCTTTCATTGCTTCCATATGTTCCAAAGTAATTACATCTTTATTTCCAGTCGCGGTAACGTAAATATCTGCCATTCCTAGAGTATCTTCTATGGTTAATACTTGAAAACCTTCCATAGAAGCTTGAAGTGCACAAATAGGATCTATTTCTGTAATTATTACTATTGCCCCCATCGCCTTAAGTGCCTGAGCCGAACCTTTACCTACATCCCCATATCCGCAAACCACTGCAGTTTTTCCTGCAATCATTACATCAGTCGCTCTCTTTATTCCATCAATCAAAGATTCTCTACATCCATACAAATTATCAAATTTAGATTTAGTAACTGAATCATTTACATTAATTGCTGGAAATAATAATGAATCAGATTTAACCCATTGATAGAGTCTATGAACGCCAGTAGTTGTTTCTTCGGAAACTCCCTTACATTCAGAAACAACATTAGTCCAATAATTTGGTGAGTCGGCATGCACTCTTTTTAGAAGTTCTTTGATGCATTGCTCTTCATGATTGTCTGTTGGTTCATTAACCCAATCACTTCCTTGTTCAAGTTCATATCCTTTGTGAATTAGTAATGTTGCATCACCACCATCATCTACAATGAGATTCGGACCAAGGTCTGAACCATGATTTATTGCCTTAAAGGTGCAATCCCAATACTCTTCCAAACTCATACCCTTCCATGCATACACTGGTACTCCTGATGTTGCAATTGCTGCTGCTGCATGATCTTGTGTGGAAAAGATATTACAACTAGCCCAACGAACAGATGCACCCAAATCAACAAGTGTTTCAATTAAAACAGCAGTCTGAATAGTCATATGTAATGAACCTGTAATTCTAACACCATCAAGTGGTTTTTCTGATTTGTATTTTTCCCTTACTGACATTAGACCTGGCATTTCGTGTTCCGCAATATCAATCTCTTTACGACCAAAGTCGCTCAAAGAGATATCTGCAACTTTGAAATTTACAGTTTCATCCATTTCTTAATCACCAACAAATAAAATTCATCTAAATTTTCATTTAAATCTATCAGCAAATTGCATAGCGTATGCTCTTGCTTGAGCCTCAGGATAACCTTGAGCAATCAATTGTTGAACATATGCTTCCATTTTCGGGTTTGTAGTTTGAGCAGATGGTTGTGCTGCAGGAGATGGCGCTGCTGCTGTTGCGGCACCTGCTCCTCCGGCTCCCACGCTAGCTACTCCGCCTCCAGATGCTGCCTGTTGCTGAGCAATGTACGCTTGAGCATAGGTCCTAGCAGTTTCTTCTGGATATCCTTGAGCTACTAATTGCTGCACATAAGCTTCAACTGCATCCATTTCACCAACATCTCCACCAAAACTATCATCCATTTCGGATTCGCCTCTTCCTCTAACAAACAATAATGTCAAAATTAAAGCAATTACCACAAATACTACTACTCCGCTAACTAAAATTAATGTATTTCCATCCGAACCAGATTCTGTATTTGCATTAGTATTAGAATTATCATTTTGATCTTCACTATCTGTAGAAGATGTTTCCATATTATTCGTTAATGTAATTGTGAAGTTATCAGTTAAATCATAACTAGAACCCTCTTGTATTCGAAGGTAAATTGTAATCTGATTACTTGTTCCAACATCACCATAAAATTTCGAGATATTTACGCTCAAATCCACAACGTCTCCTTGCTCATTATTTGCATCGGCAACATAAGTGCCCTCGGACAACATGTTTGCTTTATCATTAATTTCTAATGTGCTAGGATCTACTGTAGATGCTTCAATTAGAACTCCTCCAGATTCCACTCCTGCAGTAAGTGTCACTGAAAATTCAACTTCATAATCTGCATCTTCAGTATCATCCAAAGTACAAGGATCGTTTTTATCAATTCCACAGGAAATAGTGTTTTCAAATTCCCAAACTGGTGGTTCATCCACTAAATCTGGGGAAACTACTTGGAAATAAATCCTTGTTGTAGCACTGGGGTTCATAGCATTATCATATACAACTAAATCAAACCAAATTAATGAGTCTTCAAATGTTGTATCCCTATCCGCTGTTACATGAGTAAATTGGAATTGGAAAAATGGAGCGGCCTTATTCGGATCATTATCATCATCAACATCTCCAAATACCTTAATATCCTTAAATTGTGTATATTTAATTGGGTAGTCGTTGGTTACTCTCCATTCATACCATTTAATTCCAGTACCTTCACCAACCCAATCAAGATCTTTACTTTCACTAGCATCGAAATAAACCCATACACCTGTAGCTGAAGTATAATCAGAATTTATATCATCCGGTAAAATTATTTGATAAACATCTCTAGGTTGTCCACTATATTCCTTTGTAGGGTTTTCTGGGTGTGGAATTACCTGGTTGCTATCTGTTTTATCCGATCCCCATTCAATTTCAAATTCTGCATTTGGAGCATCAGAATCGGCACCTACATCGTCAGTAACAATTTGAAGGAATAATGATCTTCCATGACCTTCATCATTGTATAGATATACAGTAACATTCCAAGTAGCACCCTGATTACAATCAAAAATTGGTGAGGATGTTTCTTGACAGAAACTTGCAGTTACTGATTCTGTATTCTTCACTAAAAGTGGATTTGTATTTGCATCGTCAATTTTGGTATTGTCCCAATCGGTTGGGCCTTCAACAACCCAATTTGCATCTAAACCATCTAAATTAGAAAAGAAAGAAAGGTCAATTTCTTGATTGCTCTTAATGTAATAGATTTCATAATCTCTGTCTTGTGAAATCTCTGTGAAATCATATCCTTGATCAGGGCAAACCTGTATATTCAATCTTCCACAAGGTTCACTACCATCTACTTCAAGTCCTAATTGTGTACCAAAAGATCCAAAGTCTGCATATTCAGTAACCATATACTTCAACATATTTGGTAAAAGTGGGAATGAAGAATCCATATTTCCAGATTCTTTCTCAACATCAAGTGTTGTTACAATTAATCCACCATCACCAATGTTACATGTTCCTAATAAACTATTCAATCTATTTTCTGTTTTGTGTCTAATTATATTTTGGAAAGTACCATCACCAACCATAGAATCTCTACAATTTCCTAAAGGTACTGTAGTTAATGCCCCTCTAACTGTTTTATCTTGATCATTTAATGATTGAGTATTCAATACTGAATCTGCCACCCAAGATTTGTTTTTATTATTGGCATCTGTATATGGATTCCAATCTTCCATAATCGTTGTATCAACACCATCAAGAAGTGGATGGAATTGTTCCCCAATAACTAAGTCATCATATTGCACCTTATCTTCATTAGCTGTACCTGTATTTGAAACTGTAATTCCTAAAGGCAATCTTCCTCCTGTAGTTGATTGATAATATGATTGATAAGGCCCTAAGTGCATTTCAATTGTACCACCTGCATTCATAAATCCTTCAAATGTTGTCTTTTCAGAACTTATTTCTTCTGCAAACTGTTGAGCTGTTGCATCATTTTGCATAGGCATCAAAATTTTCTCAAAACCATTAGCTCCTTTAACAGAAGTGCCAATCCAATTATTTGTAAGATAAGTGTCCCAATCTCTTGCCATATTCAATTGAGTATGGGTCATACCAAGGTCTGCTAAATTTTGTTTGACTTTAGATTCATAATCACCATCTACGAAATCTGATAAAATCAATACATCAATTTGTTCTGAAAAGGTTGCAGTGAAATTAGGATCATTTCCACTTAACCCTCCACCAACAAGATAAGCTTTGAATCCGACTCTATACTCTTTACCGCTTTCCCAATTAATGAAAATTGGGAAATCTACAACTTCTACTTCTGCTGGTTCAAGTTCATACACTTTAGTAGTAGATTCATTGAAAACCATATTTCCAGTTGACGTTTCAATTACTTCTAAATTGAAAACATAATTACCTGCTAAAACACCATTAATTACTTGTGCTTTAAATTCATGATTTTCAACTTCATCAATTGGATAAAGACATTGATGTTGGTTATCATTTACACATTTTAAGTAATTTGGTGGGTTAATAAATAAATTAACACTTTCAACATTAAATGTTACTCTTGTTTTGTTATTCTCTACAACTATTTCCTCTTCACCAAACCAAGTTGTTCCAGCAGTTTGATTATCAAAAGTTGTTGTTACTTCAAATCGATAAACACCAGGTCCAAAGTCATGCATTCCAAAATCAACCTCTACTTCTTCTTGTGCATCAACACCAGTAACAGTTTGAGTGTATATTGTATCGACTGCAAAAGTATATTGTTTTACAGAAACATTATCAATTGCAACACCTAAATATCCATTATTTTGACCATTATATCCATCAGAATTTGATTCAAAATGGAATGTAATATCAACATCTGATGAACCTTCTAATGAAGTACATTCCGTATAATAATAACCTCCAATAACCCTTGAAGTATTCAATAAATAAATGTGTGTGAAATCAATAGAACTTGACTTGACTTCGCCAGCTGAATTGAAAATAAATTGAGATTCCCTACCATTATTTGGATCCACAACGTCACCAACATATTCAATTTCATCTGATGAACAATAATTATCATTATTATAATCATTATATTGACCATAAATAATTCCTTCAAATTGTTCATCTACTCCTATTGTTCCATCGCCATCTACATCTTTAGACCATTCCACAAACAACTGTACTGTATCTTCATAATTGTAATATGATCCATTATTACTTATGTAATAATGAGTATCTGCAAAATATTCAAAACTTAAAGCAGCATAAGTACCGCCGAGATTAGATAAATCGATATTTGTAATGCTTAAATTTTCATTCCAATTATCTCCATAACCTTTTTGGCTAGTTTCTAAAATATCTGGATGTCCAAACCAAAACGCAGAACTACCAATTCTTGAATCTGGTACGTCAGAATCATCTACAATGGCACCTTGTCCATCACTATCGTCATCTATATGTACAAACTTTTGTGGATTCTCAAAAGTCTCACTACACGCTTCTTGACTTCCATCTGAAGCAACGGGACCGCAATTTAATTGTGTTGGAAGAGCATATAATATGGATGCTTCAACATCAAAGTCCATTTCAGTATTACCATAATTTGTAACCATTGCTTTCATTGGTAATTCTCCTTCTGCATACAATCCTCCATCATCAAAGAAATCTACACTAACAACGGCAGGATCAAATAAATTCTGCGTCGATACGAAATATTTCAATTCATTATTAATTTCTTGTTCATTAGTCCACGATGCATCGGGAGTAATTTGTGCACTGATACGGTATGTTTTATCATTCTCAAAATAAAATGGGACTTGTTCTACAATTTCATCACCAGGTTCAAGGTTATTTACTGTGACTGGTTGATCATTATCGTAGATAGTTGTAAATGATGTTTGTTGTTTTGTAATAGAAAGGTTATCAAAAGCAAAACCGTCAAGGCCTGACCAATATGTTTCATTTTCATATCCTACACTACCTTGGAAACCACTACGGAATCTAAATCTCAAATCTACAACTTCACCGGCCCAATTTGACAAGTCAAATTGACCAAGCCCTTCTGCAGTATATGGTTGCCAACCATAATGTGTTCCACCATATAATCCACTTGCAGTTCCAGGAGAAAATCTTTCAGCATCTCCGTTAATTATCTGATTTAATACTCTATCATTATCGAAACCACCCCATTGAGCAATTCCTCCTGGGCAATATCCGTCAATAATAGCTAAAAATGGGCATGAAATAGGTTGCCAACCCCCATCTTCAGTATTTATCTCAATAAAACCTGTATCGTCATAAACCCAATACATAGCAAAGAAACCATTACCTGCATTGCCTAATCCAGTATAATCGTATGAACCAAATAAATCCAAACTTAACCAAGCACGGTCTGCTCCTGTTAAATCTACATCATTCAAGATTAATGCTTCATCCCAATTTTGCTCATATCCTGACCAAACTGTTCCTGAAGAGTTTTGGACATATGTTCCAGCCCAATAAAAATCAGTAGGGTTATTTCCTTCCCAGTTAGCTTGGAATGAATTATTATAATTTTCATCACCTTCATCTGAAGAGCCTGTAATTGTTTGATCTTCTATATGCCAATGTATGCTTTCATCGGGTAAATATTCGTGGGTAGTCCATGTACAACCTCCGGAACAACCTAAAGATTCTTCAGAACCATCAAACGTATTTGCATAAACTGTAGTATTTGCACTAGATGCCTGATCAATTTCATCAATTGTTAAACCTAAATCAAACGTTCCTGTTAATTCTTCCATTCCACCGTTTACTAGTGTCAAATTAACATCCCTAGTCCCTTCTCCAACAATTCCATAATAATAATCAGTCGGGCCTATTTCTATATCTTCTAAAGCTAAATCCTTGTAATCCATTTCAATTACTGTAATATGATCATATTGGCCATTCCAACCTCTACTTTCAGCCCAATAATATGGACTACCCCATGCATAATCAGTATACCCTACTACAATATCTGGAGCACTATTTGAATCCCCTACAAACTGATCGACTGTAGCAAATGATGCTCTAGTTCCAACGTCATATGATAATGGTGCTTTATACCCGTTGTTCTTTGAAAGTACTACTTGCACACTAGAAATTGTATCAAAATAATATTCAGTTCCTTGTTGTCCTGAAGATGAAGTATATTCAAATCCTTCTAATAATGTTGGAACAATAAAATCGGGTTTACCATCATTATTAAGTTCTGAAATCGAAACTGAGAACGCTACATATGGCCCAAAAAATTCCTCTTGGACAGCAGACCAAGGTCCTGTTCCAGTACGAGATACAAAGGTGATATTTTCAGAATTCTCATCTGTCATAGCTACAGTGTCAATAAATCCATCATCATCAATATCTTTAATTGCAAAACTTCCATAATCTGTATTCAAATTAACTTCAACTGGATTATTTGTTGATGAACCGCTTGTTTGAGATGTTGCATCTATTGGGAATCTACCGCCTGCTAAAGTACAATCAAATTCCACTACAGTTACATTATCTCCTGTTCCAGGATTAGTTAATTGCCCAGTCGTATAATCGACCCCATAACTTCTTAGAAGCCAAATATCATTATCTTCACAATCTGCAGGGTTCACTTGCCCACTAGGCAATGTTGCTAAATCTTCTCCCTTATTCCCGATGTTGAATTCTCTAAATGAAAATGTCGTAGATTGGCCTAAAGAAGTTAATTCTGAAGAAGGTACTGTAGGGTTAGGACCTGGATAAACTACTAGGTTTTGGGTTGTTAAATCGGTCGCTAATTCCAATACAGCAATATCATCATTACCGTCTCCTTCAAAATCTCCTACCTTTACATCCCAAACATAAAAATGGGTGAATCTTTCACCAATTGAGAATGTCCTTGAATCACAGCCATCATTATTGATAATTGTTACATTTCCTGGCTGTGGGGGCTGATTAAATGGTAAATTTGCCTGCCAAATAACAATGTCTGCAGGCCCATTAGCATTATTTTTAATTTCAACTTTATCTGCAAATGCAATATCTGTCCAATCTGCTTCTCTACGAGGTGCGTTAGACACCCAAACATCTGTTCTTTCAGTAAAATCTCCAAAACCGTCATTCCAAAGAACTGTAATTCTATGAGAATAATCTGTTGCTATTGCAAGATCTTTATGACCATCACAATCGAAATCGGCGATTGCTATGTCTGTAGGGTTGTAATGAGTGGTATATTGTCTCGAAATTGATGCACCAGCAAAATCAATTGCTGCGAGGCTAGATAATAACATTATCAAAACTAAAGAAATGCTTCTGAAACGTTTGCCACCAAGATGTTGCTCTCTAATCATGTCTAATCACTATTACAGGCGACCCGCAAATCATTATTATCCCTTTGGTTTTGTGTTCCTTACAAATTACACCCACTACGTGGGTGGATATTAGAAAAAAAATTGCTCTTTTTTAAGAATTCATCCATGAAGGGATAGGGCCAAAAGAAATATCGCTACCTGCTGTTTTTTTCATTAATTTACCCATTCTATACAATTTCTCTAGCCATAACTCTAATTCCATTCCTTCCATATCTGACATTTTTTCTGAGGCTACCGCCTCAATTGTATCAAAAGGTAAAGTTGTAACTCCAAATCTACTTAATGCAATTTTAAACAACTCTGCTAACCATGCTTCTGACATTGGGTCTGAAATAAGAGGGCCTGATTTTGGTTCTGGTGCTTCTAATTGATCAAACTCCTCGGCTAATTCTTCAATAGTTGGAGGTTCTTGTGCAGCAGCTCCATAACTTTCTAATTTTGAATCGATGTCTAAACTTCCTATTGGGCGTAAAATTATAGGTATTTTTGAAGGATCTGGCGTTGGCCCCATACTCCCAACAAATTCGTCCTCCGTTTTCAAGGATTCGCTTCCATTTTCTGTTTCTTCTAAATTTATACCATCTTTAATTGGTTGTAACCATCCTTTTTCACTTAAACTAAGATCTGAAACTAATTCCTTAACCCAAACTGAATCTCCCTCAATTACAATCTCAATATCGTCTTCAGTCTCCTGATATACATACCTTACTTGTCCGTATATCTCTGGCTGCATACGCACGGATTTTTAATCAATTATTTATATTTAGCATACTAATTATTTTGCCAAATTTCTTAAAACGGTATGTAAAATTCCGCCATTAATATAATACTCCACTTCTACTGGAGTATCTAATCTAACTTGTAGTTGGAAATTTATTTCTTTGCCATCTTCTTTTCTAGCAACCACATCAATCATCTGTAATGGTTTAATCTCTTCATCAATAGGAATTGAAAAATATTCAGTGCCATCTAATCCTAAAGATTCTGCATCTTCTCCTAATTTAAAACACAAAGGCAAAACACCCATACCTACTAAATTAGAACGATGGATTCTCTCAAAAGATGTTGAAATTACTGCTTTTACTCCAAGTAATAGTGTACCCTTAGCTGCCCAATCTCTACTGCTGCCTGTTCCATATTGGCTTCCTGCGAGAACAATTAATGGCACATTTTCTGATTGATATCTCATTGATGCATCATAAACATCCATTACCTCTTTAGTAGGTAAATAAGTAGTAAATCCTCCTTCAGTATCTGGGGCTAATTGATTTCTAATTCTAACATTTGCAAATGTTCCCCTCATCATTACTTCATGATTTCCTCTCCTACTACCAAATGAATTGAAATCGGAAAATTTTACACCGTTTTCAATCAAATAGCGACCCGCAGGTCCCGATGACGGAAATGCTCCTGCTGGAGAAATATGATCTGTAGTTACAGAATCTCCTAACTTCAATAATACTCTCGCGTCCCTAATAGGTTCTATTTTTTCGGGATGAGGTTTTATTCCTTCAAAGAAAGTTGGTAATCTAATATAAGTTGACTTCGGCTCCCATTCATACAATGAACTTGGCTCTGCTGGGATTGAATCCCAAAGCGGTTCTTGCATAATATCAGAATACTTTTCTTGGAACATTTCTGGATTTATTGCAAGAGAAATTGTTTCTTTTAATTCCTTTTCAGACGGCCAAATTTCTGATAAAAATACAGGTTTGTTTTCATGGTCAAATCCTAATGGATCATTAATTAAATCAATATTCAAGGTACCTGCTAATGCATAAGCTACAACTAGTGGAGGGCTTGCTAAATAATTTGCTTTTACATTCTGATGCACTCTTCCTTCGAAATTTCTATTTCCAGAAAGTACACTTCCTACAATAAGCCCTTTTTCTAAAATTGCACTATCTATTGATTCGGGTAATGGCCCAGAATTACCTATGCATGTAGTACAACCATAACCTACTACATTAAACCCAAGTTGTGATAAATAATCACTTAATCCCGCCTTTTCATAATATTCTGTAACAACTCTGCTTCCTGGTGCAAGCGATGTTTTAACCCATGGTTTTACGGATAATCCTCTTTTTCTTGCGTTTTTTGCAAGTAATCCTGCTGCAACCATTACACTTGGATTAGAAGTATTTGTACAAGATGTAATTGCTGCAATCACTATATCTCCATGAGTTAATTCAAACTCATCAACATTTATCTTATCATTTAAATTTTCAAAAGAAAGTCCATGACCATTATGTCCAATTGGTGCTGAAAGTGTTTCAATAAAATGTGATCTCATTTCGGAAAGATTAACTCGATCTTGTGGTCTCTTTGGTCCCGCTAATGCTGGTTGAATTGAAGATAAATCTAATTCCAAAACCGTAGTATATTCAGGCTCTGGGAATGAAGGGTCATACCACATTGATTGAGCCTTACAATATGATTTAACATTGGATACATGTTCTGAATCTCTTCCGGATAATCGCATATATTCTAAAGTAACTTCATCAACTGGAAAGAAGCCACATGTTGCCCCATATTCTGGCGCCATATTAGCAATTGTTGCCCGATCAGGGAGAGATAAAGCCGACATGCCTTCTCCAAAAAATTCTACAAACTTTCCAACTACTCCATGTTCTCTAAGTAATTCTACAATTCTTAATGTCATATCAGTAGCTGTAACTCCTGGAGATAAAGACCCTGTCAATTTCATTCCAACAACATCTGGAGATAGCATGTAAATTGGTTGACCTAACATTACTGCCTCAGCTTCAATTCCACCTACACCCCAACCAAGTACTCCTAAACCGTTAATCATTGTAGTATGTGAATCTGTTCCTACTAATGTATCTGACAACCAAATATTTTCTTCTTCTCTAGCAACTGTAGCAATCCACTCTAAATTTACTTGATGTACAATTCCTCTACCTGGAGGAATCGCTCTAAATTTGCTTAAATTTTTTTGGCCCCACTTCAAAAATTTATAACGTTCCATATTACGTTGATATTCAATTTTTAAATTCAATTCTTTAGCATTAACATGAGCACCTGAATAATCCACTTGAACTGAATGATCAATTACGAGATCTACAGGCACTTGAGGATTTACTGCATCAGGATCACCCCCTAATTCCACCATTGCATTTCTAAGTGCTGCCATATCTACAACTGCTGGCACTCCAGTAAAGTCCTGAAGTATCACTCTTGAGGGCATAAACGGTATTTCTGTTCGTTCCCCATTTGCTTTCCACTCTGCAATAGTTTTTACATTGTCATTTGTAATTAAAAAATCATCGCAATTTCTTAAAGCACCTTCAATTAAAACTCTAATTGTATAAGGTAATTTTTCAATTTTACAATTGCTCATTTTCTCCACAGAAGAGATATCATAAAAATGTCCTTTAGTTCCATTTTCTAGAGAAAATTCACTAATTGCTGAGGACTTGTTGGAACCCATTGTGTACAGGGACTAAGCAATTTACTATGAAGGTGACTTATCTAATTCAAAGAAAGTCTATGTAAAAATATGCTTTACAGACCGATTCTGGTGTTCCATCACAATCACCTTCTAAATCTATTTTCTTAATTGTTGGTATCTCGTCGACAGGAGCATCGGATGCTGTTGTTACAGTACTAATTCTATCAATTGCTTCAACTCCTGAAACTATAGTGCCATCTATTTTTCCTGATACTGCTTGACCAAATACAGTATGCACACCATCTAAATGACTTGGAGTACTATCTTTATCTACGAAATAAAATTGACTTCCTCCTGTGTTTGGATTAGACGTTTTTGCCATTGCTAAAGCTCCTGGTTTGTGAGTTAAGCCATTATTTGCTTCATCTGGTATTGTCCAAGCCTTCTCCCCTTGGCCTGAACATGTTGAATCTCCTGATGCTTGACCATTACAATATCCATACCAAGCAGATGCATAACCGCCCGTTCCATCTTGATTTTCAAAATCTCCACCTTGAATCATGAATTCATCAATTATTCTGTGGAATTTAACTCCATCATATGCTCCATTTTCTGCATGAACTCTAAAATTTTGTACGTGTGTTGATGACAATTGGTCATTTAAGTCCACTTCAATAAAAATATCTGATTGGTTTTGTGAATCTAAAATTGCCTTTGCTGCAAGAATTAATCCGATAATAAGCACAGGTATTAGCAATAAGCCCCATACAGTGGGAGTTTGATCTGCAAAAAATTTAGGAAATCTTGATGCCCTTATACCCAATTCCATCATTGTATTTTCAAGTTGATTTTTTGACTGAATTGTATCTTTATTTTTAGGATCAATCATTAGTGATTTTTTATATTGTTTTAATGCATCTCGCAAAAATTTATTTTTCTCAAGTTGACTATCTGTCAAGGATGCTTGTGAAATTTTTGCATCACCGGCTAACTTAAACAATTTAGATGATTCATTTTCAGAATCCCAATTCTTTCTTAATATTTCTAATGCTTCTTCAGGTTTCTCTTGTTCTAAAAGAGATTCTGCTTTTTCAAAAGGGGTTTGCGCCTTCTTCGCCATTACATTCGCGACTTCCTTCTTATTTTTGAAAGTAGATGATGGAATAAGAATGGGGAAATTCACCAATACCTTGAAGGAGGGCATTCTAAACCATATCATTCAAGGGGAAACAAAAACTCAGATTATCAAAGAGTATCTCAAGAAATAAAAGGTTATAAAAATGGAAAATATTGTCAATGATTTTACTATAAACATAGCAACTGCAAACGGCACTGGTTCCCAATCAGCAAATTTAATTCTTCTACAATCTCTTTTCGATATGGGAGTCCCTGTTAGCGGTAAAAATCTCTTCCCATCAAATATATCTGGATTACCGACCTGGTATATTATTCGTTTATCTGAACACGGATACCAAGCGCCAGGTAATCGTACCGATATTCAGGTGTTAGTAAATCCAGCAACATGGGAAGAAGATCTTGCTGCACTAGAACCCGGGACTGTTGTTGTATGGAATGAAAATTCAAAACTTGAAATGAATCGGGATGACGTAGTATCATACCCCATACCAATGACAAAGATTGCACGTGGCATTAATTCAAAGTTATCTAAATTAATCACGAATATTGTTTATGTGGGAGCTTTAGCTGAAATTCTTGGAATAAAACAATCGGCCCTAGAATCGGCTGTTAAAACACAATTTAAAGGGAAAGATTCCGCCATAGAACTCAATACAAATGCAATACAATTAGGTAGAGAATATTTCAAAGAAAACCTATCGAAAAATGATCCTTATGTAGCAGAAGAAAGAGAAATCAAAGTAAAACAATTTTTTATCGAAGGAAATGAAGCCGTTGCTCTGGGTAGTTTATTTGGAGGGGCACAAATGTTGTCATGGTACCCTATTACACCATCTTCTTCATTGGCTGAGGGCATAATTGCATGGATTCCTAAGATTAGAACAAATGATGAAGGTGAATCTACTTGTGCTGTAATTCAAGCGGAAGATGAACTTGCTGCTGCTGGAATGGTATTAGGTGCAGGATGGGCAGGCGGACGTGGAATGACTGCTACTTCAGGCCCTGGAATTTCATTAATGCAAGAATTCATTGGATTGGCTTATTTTGCTGAAATCCCATCCGTATTTTGGGACGTGTGTAGGGTGGGTCCGTCAACTGGATTACCAACTAGAACTCAACAGTCAGATATCACCTTACTTTACGAAGGTAGTCATGGAGATACACAACATATTGTTTTATTTCCAGGAACTGTTGAAGAGTGTTTTGAATTTGGTTGGAGAGCTTTTGATATCACAGAAAGGTTCCAAACTCCTGTTTTTGGTATGAGCGATTTAGATTTAGGGATGAATCGATGGGCTTGTTCGGGATTTAAATATCCTGATGTAGATATGGACCGTGGAAAAGTAATTCGTGAAAAAGACATTTTTGAAGCGTTTGAAGAATTTGGAAGATATCTAGATGTAGATGGTGACGGAATACCTTATAGAACCCTTCCAGGTTCTGGTATGGCTCCTATTCTTTATCGAGGAACGGGGCAT
This sequence comes from Methanobacteriota archaeon, assembly GCA_002692465.1. GTDB lineage: Archaea > Thermoplasmatota > Poseidoniia > Poseidoniales > Poseidoniaceae > MGIIa-I. The sequence continues at coordinate 15,565 of NZKH01000081.1, forward strand.
AATCCTATGGGCGTTTACTCCGAAAAGCCACATGATTATCTACAATTAATGAAACGTTTAAGAGAAAAAATTGACAGTTCGAGAGACGTTCTTCCTGCACCTATTTTAAGAGAAGAAAAGGAATGTGAAATTGGTATTATCTACCTTGGAAGTATGGAAAATACAATTCAAGAAATTGATGATTTGCTTGAGGCCACAGGGCTTAAAGTAAGCCAATGTCGGCTTAGAGCATTGCCTGCCCATAGTGAAATTGAGAAATTTATTGAAAGGCACAAAACTACAATAGTATTGGAAATTAATCGTGACGGGCAACTTTATGGTATTTTAAGAAAAGAAATTCCAATAGATCTTGTTCCAAAACTTCGAAGTGTGGCTTATTCTGATGGTATGCCACCTAGAGGCAAAATATATGCCGACTTAATTCTAGAAATTTTACAGGAGGCGGAAAAATGACTGAAAAGCGAGAACGTAGAGAAAGAACTGTTAAACTGAATGTAATTAATGAGCCGAAAGATAGTTATTCTGGAGGTAAGTCTTCTTTATGCCCAGGTTGTGGACATGATCAAATTTCTAGTGTCATCATTAGTGCCGCATGGGAAAATGGTGTAGAGCCACATAAAATTGCCAAAATGTCTGGTATTGGATGTTCATCAAAAACACCTGCTTACTACCTTGGTCAATCACATGGATTCAATACAGTTCATGGAAGAATGCCCTCAGTAACCACAGGTGCTTACGCTGTTAACAAAGACTTGCTTTACATCGGTGTTTCTGGTGATGGTGATTCTGCTTCTATTGGAATTGGTCAATTAATTCATGCCATTAGAAGAAATATGGACATGGTGTATATTGTCGAAAATAACGGAGTATATGGACTTACAAAGGGGCAATATTCAGCTACTGCTGATATTGGTTCTAAGAAAAAGAAAGGAGCGGTAAATAAAACGCAACCAATAGATTTGTGCGCTTTAGCAATAAATCTTGGGTGCACCTTTGTTGCAAGATCTTTTTCAGGTTCAAAAAAGCAATTAAAAGCATTATTAAAGGCAGCAATGTCACACAAAGGTTTTGCACTTATTGATGTAATTTCGCCTTGTGTAACCTTCAACAATAATGATGAATCTATGAAATCATATGGTTATGTTAAAGATAATGAAGTTACACTTCACATGACAGATTATATTCCTCACTTTAATCCAATTGCTGAAGTTGAAGTTCCTGAAGGACATTTCAAAGATATTACGTTACATGATGGTTCCACAATTAGATTAGAAACTATTTCAGAAGAACATGACCCAACTAATGCAATGCAGGCATTAGAAGCACTACATGATGCTGAAACTAATGCAAAACATGTTACAGGTTTATTATATTTTGACAATACAAAAGCATCATTAGTAGAAGATTTAGGCTTAGTTGATTTACCTTTAATCGATGTTGATGACAAGGAACTAAGACCTAGTAAAGAAATGTTAGATAAAATAAATTCAGCATTTTTAAATTAAAAATTTAATTAATTCTATTCCCAAGAAATAATTACACTTACCACTTACGCTATACAATGGCTGACCTATTTGGAGTTGCATTAGCAGGAGTTTTTGGCATAGGGTTTGTTTTTGGAATGTGGGTCGTTTTATTCCGAAGAGAATTAGCTCCATTAGAACGTAGTCGAGCAGTTTATGGACATGCATATGAAGAAATCCTTCCAAAAAGTAGACTGAAAAAAGTACGTAGTATGCAGCCCCCATCTGAATCGGAAACAATTGAAGAAGAATTTGTTGATGATTATGAAGAAACCCAGGAAGAAATTGATAGTGGATTAAGAGAACGTACACAATGGGCAAAAAGCAATGAGGACGAGTTGAAAGAACAAGTTCAAGTGGCCAATATTGAAGGTATTGAAGCTTCTGAAATATCTGATGAAGCAGAAGATGAGTTCGCTGAAAGATTAGCACGTGAAGGTGCAAAAACAGGTGATGTTCAAATTTCATTAATTTGGAATAATTATAATGATTTAGATCTACATGTGGTTTGTCCTTCCGGGGAAAGAATCTTCTTTGACAATAGAAATTCAAAATGTGGTGGTGAATTAGATGTTGACATGAATGTAAAACCAGCATCAAGAAAACCCGTAGAAAATGTTTATTGGCCTGAAGGTAAAGCTCCTAGAGGTACTTACAAAGTATATATCCACCATTATGCAAAACACAACAAAGGTTTCAGAAGTAATAAAGACCCAACAGAATTTAGACTTCTTGTAGATATGGAAGGAACTAAAAAAGAATTTAAAGGTGAAATTTCAAATGGTGAACCACTACGTTTAGTAGCAGAATTTACATTAGCAGAAAAAGATGAAATTAGTCCACCTCCACCCAACTCAAAATCAGTAGAAATTGATGATAGTTTACTTGATGAATTTGATGATGAAAATGATTTAGGAGAAAATTTAACTGATGATATTTTATGATTAAGGTAGTGTAAAAATGTCAAAACCATTTTCAAAGTATAATGATTTGACTGTTGCTGAATTAAAAGAAAGATTAAAATCAAAAAATTTGCCGGTTTCTGGAACAAAAAACATCTTAATTGAAAGATTAGAAGAAAACGATGTTCTCGAAAAAAAGGAAAATCCAACAATTTCTAAAAAGAAAATAAAATTTAAATGTGCACAATGTGCTACAAAACTAAAAATTCCTAAATCATATAATGGAAGAATAAAATGTCCAGTTTGCTCATTTGAACAAGAAGTAAATGGAGAAAAAATTAACGATTTAACCTTTGACGAAGATTTAGATATAAGTAATATTATTGATTTTTTCATCACAGGTACACAAATAATTTTTCAAAAGATTAAAAGTTTAGATCCAAAAAAAGTTTCTTTGGCTCTTTCAATATCAGCTGCAATTTTAATGATTATTGCCATTCTAACATTTTTCAGTGCATTTACCTATGAATCTATGTGTCCAGAAGAAAACAGAGGTACTACAATAATCGAAGGAGAAGAATATCCTTCGTGTGAGGGGGCTAGTTGGGGTGAAACTGAAACTGCTGATAAATTATTTACGTCATGTTGTATACTACTTCCACTTTCTTTGACACTAGCTATTGTTGGTTATTCTGTAAGAAAAGAGGAGGATGATAGATTAAAAGTATCAGACCCTTTAAAAAATCAGGTGAAGGGGAAATTTATTGTTAATACCTCAAATAAAAATAATACAAAAAATAATACATTAATTGACAATACTACAAAAGCCATTCAATTTAGTATACTCGGGGTTTCAATTACTTTATCAGTATTGACAATAGTTGGTACCATTTTAATCATAATTTTCTTTATATTGGCAATTTATTCATTACTTTCTAGTGGTAGTTTTTTCGCATAAGCCCCTTAGTGTAGCGGTCCATCATACGAGGTTCTGGTCCTCGTGACCTCGGTTCAAATCCGAGAGGGGCTACTCTTGTATCCACTGAGGATATTTTTTCATACAAATTTTAAATTCTTCACTTTCTAAATTATGTTCTAACCAAGAATGTAAATTTGACCATGTTTGCAAATCAAACCACTCCCTGTCATGATTAGCAAATTGCCTTACAAATGGAAACAAAGCATCATTTAATGCCAAGGAAATTTCTTCATTTGAAATTTTTTTATCTAATTCAAAAAGATATTTTGATGCCTCATTTCTATGGTGTAAATAATCTACTTCTTCATAACGATTAGGATATTTATAACGATCCAAATGAAATTTAAAATCTTCATCATTTCGTTTTACCCATTTATTTTCATCATTACTTAATTCCCAATCCAATACATATTGCATTATTTCCAAACTTTCTTCAATCACAGTTCCATCAGTCAATAACATAACAGGAACTGTTCCCTTGGGAGATATTTTCATCATATGCTCAGGTCTATCTCTAAGAATTACTTCCCGATGTTCATAATCAAAAGAGGTCCTAACAATAGACATTCTTGCCCTCATGGCATAAGGACATCTTCTAAAGGTATACAAAATTGGTTTATTTGAAATTTAAATCCCTCTATTGAATATATTTTACCATATAACGAATTAAAGATGCTGTAAGCATAAAACCAACAAACCAACTTACACTCATTCTAGTAATTTTTTTTATTTTTTCTCTACGTGTATCCTCTTCATCCATCAAATTATGTAACGGCTCTAATGGATTCATCCTACTCATCTTTTCACCTTATGGATCTACTGTAGGGTTCCACCCCGAAATATAATCTTCATCATAATCTTTCAAAATTAAATTTGTTTTTTCATCTAATTTTATTTCCAACGATTGTAAATTTTCAAGTATTCTTTTTTCGTTAGCAGATTTTGGAATTGTAATATATCCATTATCCATACACCATTTTATTGCAATTTGTGCTGGCGTGACTCCTAATTCTTTTGATAAAGAAATTAACTTTTCATCATTTACTTTTTGTCCCCTAGCTAATGGACTATATGCCATTGGAATTGCCCCTGAATCACGTGTCGCCTTAATCAAATATGGTCTTTGAAGCCAAAGATGAATTTCGATTTGATTAACTGAAGGCCCATAGTTGGAATTTTCTAATAATTCTTCTAAATGGTGTGGTCCATAATTTGATACTCCAATTGCACGGGCTTTTCCCGTTTCCAAAATTTCTTCCATAGCCCTCCAAACGTCTTTACGGCAGGATTGGTCTTCAGGGGGTGCATGAACAAGATATAAATCTACAAAGTCCAAACCTAATTTTTGTAAACTTTCTTCACATCTATCTAATGTTTCTTGATATCCTAATGCATCAACTCTTCTTAATTTTGTAGTAATAAATAACTCAGAACGGTCTAACCCCGATTCTACTATAGCCTGCCCGACTTCCTCTTCATTTCGGTAAACAGCTGCAGTATCTATATGCCTATATCCTGCCTTTATAGCCCAAAGACAAGCGTTTTTACAAGTTCCATCGGCTGGTGCTAAAAATACACCTAATCCAAATTGAGGTATTTGAACTGAGTATGCTTTTCCACCATCTTTGGTACGATGTGATATCTCTAACATTGGTCCCATGTTAACACCACAAAAGAATCACACATAAAATAGAGTTTATTTGAAAATGTACCAGTCATACCAGTGTTGTGAGCGAAGTACCCTCTGGTCTGAATTTTTCTCCTGTTTCTCCAGCACCAATACGTGATAGTGCATCATTAATGTTAACTAGAATAAATAATAATGAGATTGAAATTTTACTAGGGAAAAGAGCAGAGTCCATGCGTGCTTTTCCAAATTTTTGGTCTTTTCCGGGAGGCGGTTTGAGTCGTAAAGATTTAGAAGCTGCACCAAAATTAAATTTAGAAAATGATAAACATGCAGCTATGAAAATTTGTATTGTTCGTGAATTATGTGAAGAATTAGGCCTTACTATAAGCAAAAAAGACATTGTTTCTGTTGATAGAAAAATCAGAACATCTGTTGTTGAAAATAAAGATAATTGGTTAAATGAAGTTCTTTCGGGAAATATTGAATTTGATCCAAGCAACTTAACATTAATTCGTGAAAGAATTACTCCTATTTTTGCTCCAATGAGATTTCATAATCGTTTCTTTCATTTACATATCTCAAAAGATTCTCCAGATTTTAATTTAGAGGAACAAACAGAATTTGACGATGCAAAATGGTATTCAATTAACAAATTGCTTTCTGATTGGAATAAACATGATATCAATTTACCTCCCCCATTATTTACCTTAATTCGTGATTTGAATTTATTACTAGAACAAGGACTCAAATTAGAAGAGGCCATAAAAAACCTTAATTCAGAATCTCCTGATGAAAGAGAAATTAATTTCTCTGCAGGTGTAATCTGTATTCCTGTAAAAACCGCAACATTGCCGCCTGCTTCTACAACTAATTGTTACCTCCTTGGTAGAAAGGGAGGGGAATTATTGTTAGTAGATCCTGCCGCTCATAATCAAGATGACATCAATTGGATAATGAATTTAGTAAAATCATTGGGCGGAAATGTTGTTGGATTATTACTAACTCACAGACATTCTGATCACTATGGTGATTTAAAAAAATTAAAAGAATTAACTGGTGGTAAAGTTTGGTGTTCAAGACATACATCTGAATATTTGAATATTAATGATGCATTAATTTTAGATGATAATGAAAAAATTGTACTTAAACATTCTAAATTTACAACCGAATGGGATGTTTTGATTACACCCGGTCATTGTCCCGGACATATTTGTTTATTTTCAAAAGCAGGATTAATAGCGGGAGATATGGTGGCTGGATATGGAACTATACTAGTTCCAAATGAAGGA
>NZKH01000082.1 GCA_002692465.1 Methanobacteriota archaeon
GGTGGTCATACATCCGATAAAAAATTCAGTAAGTCTGCTAGATCTGTTGGAGAAGTAATGGGTAAATATCACCCTCATGGAGATCAATCAATCTATGACACTATGGTAAGAATGGCTCAAGATTTCTCATTAAGATACCCACTAGTAGATGGCCAAGGAAACTTTGGTTCAATAGATGGCGACCCTCCAGCTGCAATGCGTTACACAGAAAGTAGACTTGACAGAATAGCAAAACATATGCTTGGAGATATTGAAAAAAATACCGTAGATTTTGAACCAAATTTTGACGATTCTGAAAATGAGCCTACCGTATTACCTGCAAAACTACCTAATTTACTACTCAATGGAAGCGATGGAATCGCTGTTGGTATGGCTACAAAAATACCCCCACATAACTTGACTGAAGTTGCTGGGGCAGTGAGTCTTCACGTAAATGAGATTATAGAACAAGGAGTAGAAAAATTACAAATTCCAGAGATTTCAATTGAGAAATACATGGAACATATCACAGGGCCCGACTTCCCAACAGGTGCATCAATTCATGGCATAGAAGGTATTTTTGACATGTATTCAACTGGAAAAGGTAGATTTCATATCAGATCAAAATGTGATGTTCTAGACGACAGCAAAGGCAAAAGAATCATCATTCATGAAATTCCTTATCAAGTTAAAAAGGCTGATATGCTTGTATATATTGCTGATTTAGTTAGTAAAGGAACTGTAATTGGAATTAGAGACATTCGAGATGAGTCTTCAAAAGAAGGCATAAGAGTTGTAATTGAGGTTAAAAATAATGCTGACCCTCATGCAGTACTAAATCAATTATACAAAAAGAGCCGTTTACAAGAATCATATTCTGCTAACATGATGGGTATTTTAGACGGAAGACCAGTATTGTTGACATTACCAAAAATGTTACACACATACGTAGAACATAGAGAAGCGGTTATTGAAAGAAGGGCCAAATTCGAGTTAGATAAAGCAGAAGCAAGAGCACATATTCTAGAAGGTTTAGTTAAAGCACAAGATAGAATTGATGATGTAATCTCCGTAGGCAAAGCAAGTGAAAGTAGAGAGCAATTTGAATCTGTTTTAAAGGGAAATGAAACTATCATCAAAGGAATGGCTGCATTTGATTTCACTGAACCACAAGCAAAAGCTATTGCTGAAAGAAGATTATATCAATTAAGTAAATTAGATGTAAATAAAGTTCAAAATGAATTTGAAGAATTACAAGTAATAATTACAGACCTAAAAGACATTATTTCATCCAGACTTAGACGCTTAAATATTCTATTAGATGAACTTAATGAAATGGTTGAAAAACATGGAGATGAAAGACGCTCATTCATTGATCCAATGCCATTATCAATGAATAGAGAAGATCTTGTCGAAGAAAGAGCAATTGTAATCACTCTTTCAGAAAACAATTACATAAGACACCTTCCAACTGAGACATTTAGAACTCAAGGAACTGGAGGCAAAGGTTTGAAAGGAGTTACTACCAAAGATGAAGATAGACCTCAAGCAATCATTACATGTTTCAGTAAAGACAGATTGTTGATTTTCACAGACAAAGGGCGTGTTTATGGGCTAAAAGCATGGGAAACTCCTGCAGCTAGTAGACAAGCAAAAGGAAGCCACATTCGAAATTTATTAGAAGGCATAAGAGATGATGAAAATGTTGTTAGCATATTACCAATCTCAAAAGAATTAATTGAAGAAGTAACTGAAAAATCACTAAATGTTAAAGTCGAAGAGGGAGAAAAGAAACCGGCATCGGGATATTTCTTACTCTTTTCTACTAAATGCGGACTTATCAAGAAAACTGATCTTAGAGAATATGTCAAAATAAATAGAAATGGGAAATTTGCTATCAAATTCAAAATTGAAAATGATGAATTAGTCAGTGTACGCTCAGGAACTAATGAATCGGATATTGTATTAATTTCCAACAAAGGTTTCGCCTCTAGGTTTTCATGTGAACAGATTTCATCTACAAGCCGTAACACCTCAGGAGTTTGGGGTATTAGAACTGGAGAAAGGGGAGATGGAGGTCATGTGGTCGGAATGATTGTTACTTCGAATTATGAAACTCAAATCATTACAATAACCAAAAATGGTCAGGCAAAAAGAACCAGAGTCGGCACTGCAGAAAAAGTCCCTGATTTAGACGCTAATGGCATTCAAAGGCTAAATGAGGATGGTTCTCTTAAATTTGTAAATGACGGATATAGAAGAACTAAAAATGGTGCTAAAGGGATTACTACAATGAAACTTGATGAAGCCGATGAAATTGTTGCAGTAAGGCAAATTCCTGATGTGCAAGATAATTTATTTTTATTAACTGCCAAAGGAATGATGATTAGAGTTAGAGCAGAAGACACCAAATTTACAAAAAATAGATCCACTAAAGGGAATAAAATAATGGAGTTAAGAAATAAAAGTAAAACTAAATTCGAAGATGAGATTATTTTTGCTGCAAGAATTCCTGCTGAATTAATCAATGAAGAATTAACAAGCGATAAAAATTCCTCAGAAGAAGAATAGTGAAGTTCAAACACTAGAACATTCTCTGAGTTAATGTCCTGAGGGCTTTCCCATGAATGAACAAAATTTAATTTACGATTGGAATGTCATTAATTGGGAATTAAATCGCGATGAATCTAAACATCCACATGAAGTATGGTTTGATGATGAAACATTAAGGGATGGATTACAATCTCCTTCTGCCAGAAACCCAACAATTGAACAAAAAATTGAATTATTAACCTATATGGAAAAATTGGGAATTCAAAAAGTAGATCTTGGATTACCGGGTGCAGGACCATTCCATATTGAACACATTGATGCAATGCTTAATCACATCGTAGAAAATGATTACAAAATTAGACCTGGTGCAGCTGTAAGAACTGTTATTTCTGACATAGAACCATTAGTTGATCTGCAGGCGAAATATGAAATTCAAATTCAAGCCAGTGCATTTCTTGGAACTAGTCCAATTCGTCAATATGCGGAAAATTGGACAATGGAAAAATTAATTTCAACAATGGATAAAGCCGTTGGTTTTGCCATTGATAATGATATTCCTGTAATGTTTGTTACCGAAGATACAACTAGAAGTAGACCTGAAGATGTAAAACAAATATACACTAGAGCCCTTGAATTAGGTGCAGACAGATTATGTGTTTGTGATACATGTGGACATGTAACACCAAATGGAACTAAACAATTATTGACGTTTATTCAAGATGAAGTAATACCTGATGCTGGATTTAAAAGAAGAGAAATTGAAATTAATTGGCATGGACATCAGGACAGAGGTCTTGGAGTAGCCAATAATTTAGCTGCTGTTGAAGCGGGTGCAGATGTTCTTCACGGTACCGCCTTAGGTGTGGGTGAAAGAGCAGGAAATGCACCTCTTGATCAAACACTAGTAAACCTAAGTTTAATGGGAGTAATTGATAATGATTTAACTCTATTAAATGAATATATGAATAAAGCCCACGAATACGTAGAAGTTGCATTACCTAGAAATTATCCCGTATTTGGCGAAGATGCTTTCGAAACAGGAACCGGTGTTCATGCTTCTGCAGTAATTAAAGCAATGAAAAAAGGCAATCATTGGTTAGCTGATAGAGTATATTCTGGAGTTCCTGCTCAAGATTTTGGATTACAACAAATTATTAGGATTGGTCATATGAGTGGCAGATCAAATATTATTTGGTGGCTTGAAAACAATGGTTTTGAAGCTAATGATGATTTAGTTGGGCATTTATTTGAAGTTGCAAAATCAAAAAGAAAATTAATGTCTGACGAAGAAGTCACTAATGTAGTTGAAGAATTTTTATCAAATTAAGTGTTAATCTTCTTCTTCTTCTGCAGCAATAACATTATTTTCGGTTGAATTAGTATTCTCGTTACCCCAATTTCTTTGCCATTCAGAATCTACATTACCGCCAGACCATTCTCCTTCAATTGAGATTTCATCAACATCTGATTCCTCCCTCCAAACAGGAGCACCTAATGAACCATTAACAATTAACCTTGAATTGTCATCGCATTGATTTAAAATCAATTCCTTAGATTTTGTAATTGGCAAAATATGGCCTACTGGAGTTCCTGCAGTTACAAATGGATGGGTTGCAGCACAAATAAAAAGACCTGTAATTGGAGACTCTAATTCAATAGACTGTCCTGGGCTTTGAGGGTCACTAATTGTGGCTACAACATCTCCTTCTTCAACAAAAGATCCAGGACCTACAAGCATATCTAACAAACCTCCTCCATGGGCTCTTAACCACGTTGAACCAGACGCAAGTAATCTAAATCTTGGCCTATTTGGAGAGCCAGGGATTATATGTAATGTCTTTAATGAATTCAAAACACCATTTACAGCTACTTGAACAGATTCATGATCTAATGAACTGGCTCCACCGCCTTCATACGTAATTGCACCAATATCAAGATTATTTATCACTCTACGAAGGGACCCTTTTGGAGGTTTACTGTCCAAAATTACCTCTAACCCAAATGATTTAGCAAGACGTTGAGATGTTGGATGAGTTAAATCCGCCCTAACTTGAGGCATATTTGACCTCCCTTTAGCTGCAGAATGTAAATCTATTACATAATCAGAATCTTTAACTAATGAATGATAAATTCTGTATGCAACTCTTTGAGTAGTATTTCCAGTTCTTCTACCTGGAAACTCTCGATTTAAATCTCTACCATCTGGGAAATATCTGGAATTTGATTTGAAACCAGGAGTATTAATGACTGGTACAATTCTGATAGTACCTGCTATTTTTTTGGGATCTAA
>NZKH01000083.1 GCA_002692465.1 Methanobacteriota archaeon
GCAATATGTTGAAGGTAGAATTTTTCAAACAACACAACAAGAATTTGATGGTGATTTTACTAAAATGCACGTCAAATTAAATTTCAGGATTGTAGAAGTTATTAATCAGGACGCAATTACAGAATTTGTAGGTCACGCTCACCAAAATGACCACATTAGGAGGCAAATAAGACGTTATAGAGGGAAAGTAGACGCTGTAGTTGACGTAGTTACTAATGATGGTTATTTAGTTAGATTGAAACCATTAATTGTAACAGAAGGAAGAGTTACTAGCAGTATGAAGAAAGTAATGAGAAGAACTGTTTCCGAAATTATTACAACATTTGGTTCCTCGTGTACATATCCAAATTTACAAAAAGCAATTTTAGGTTCTGATATTGAAACAAGCATGGTTAAAGCATTAAATCCAATTGCAAAAGTTCGTTCTGCAGTAATTGCAAAAAGTGAATTATTGAAATCAGGAGTAGTAAGTTCTGAAGGTCCAACCTTGGATGAAATTCACGCTGCCGAAGTCAAGGCTGAAGCTGAATTGAAGGCTAAGAAGCAGGCAGCAGAATCTGAAGTTGATGAAGCACCTACGATTCTTGAAGCAGCAGAGGCTATGGAATCAATTAGCGAAAAAGTTTCAGAAACGTCTTCTGAAGAAATTTCAGATGAGAAAGAAGGAATTGCTAACGATGAAGATGAATCTGTAAGTGAAGAAGTAGATTATCAATCTATGACAGTACCTCAATTAAAAGAATTGTTAAAGGCTGCAGGAAAACCTGTTTCTGGTAAGAAATCCGATTTAATTGAAAGACTTACTGGGGAGTGAGTAAGTATCTGAGGGGGGACCTCATGAAGAGAATTGGATTAATTGGTGGAACCGGTCTATTTGGTTTAAATTCAGAATTGATGTCTTCTTGGAATTTAATTGAGACTACTGATTTAGCTGTAGACACAGCTTACGGAGAGGTCCCAATAACCGTTTTTGACTTCCAAAAAGATGATCAGAATTGTAAGGTGTTTTTTCTTCAAAGACACCACAATATTGGTGGAAAAACAAAAACACCGCATAAGATAAATCATCTTGCAAATGTTTCTGCAATTTTATCTTGTAATGTTGAATTCACTGTGGCTGTTTGTTCCGTGGGAGCAATTAATGAAGATTTTATACCAGGTATGGTTGGTTTGGCTGAACAATATATCGATTTTAGTGGCATCCCAATTAGTTTTCAAAATAATGATGCTGAATTTACTTCTATGACCTCACCTTTTGATGCAGATTTAAATAATAAGTTGTTGAAGTCTTTAAGAGAATCACAACCTCAATTTTCTGAATTAGAGGATGAAAAATTCTTATTTACATATTGGTTTAGTCCGGGTCCACAATTTGAAACACCAGCAGAAATTAGAGCAATTTCAAAATTAGGGGGTGATTGTGTTGGAATGACCTTAGCCCCAGAAGCAAAATTAATGGCGGAAAAAGGACATAAATTCTCTGCAATTTTAATCGCAGGAAATTATGCTGCTGGATTAGATCCTTCTAATCCCCTTGCAAAATTAGATCATGAAAAAATTTCATCAAAGGCAACATCACGTTCTGACCCTGTTTTATTTTCCTTGAGTAACTTATTTGGCTAATTTGATAAAAGTCTTAATTCTGTATGTAAAGTCATCATTTTCTTCTTTAATATTCTTGGTAGAATCTATTATTTCCCAACATTCTTTGTCAAATTCAGGGAAAAATGCATCGGCAGAATTGACTTCTGTTTCCACAAAACTTAGAATCATTTTAGTTGCAATTTTCAAAAATGCCTTGTAAATTTCTGCACCCCCTATTATAAAAATTTCATTCTCATTAATACAAATTGAATTTATTTCACTAGGGTCGTTAATTGTGATAACTCCTTCTTTTTGCCAATCTTTATTTCTAGTTAATACTATATTTTTCCTGTTTGGGAGTGCTTTGCCAATAGAATCAAATGTTTTTCTTCCCATTACAATCGTACTTCCTGTTGTGATTTTTTTAAAGTGTTTCAAATCTGAACTTAGGTGCCAAGGTAAATCTCCTTGTTTACCAATTGCTTGGTTTTTATCAAAGGCAGCTATCAAAGTAATTTCCATATAATCACTTATATTGAGATTGGAGCTTTAATGTGTGGGTGGTGTTCATAATCTAAAACGGTAAAATCATCAAATTTAAATTCATCAATATTTGTTATTTTTTCATTAATTCTGATTGTTGGTAATTTTTTTGGAGTTCTACTTAATTGTATTTTTGCTTGCTCTATGTGGTTCTTGTATAGGTGTGCATCTCCAAGAGTATGTACGAATTCTCCAGGTTCTAAATCGGTAATTTGAGCCATCATTAATGTCAATAGGCTATATGATGCAATATTGAATGGAACTCCAAGAAAAACATCTGCACTTCTTTGGTAAAGTTGACAAGATAATTTCCCATCAGCGACATAAAACTGGAAAAATGCATGACAAGGCATCAAGGCCATTTCATCTAATTCCCCAACATTCCAAGCGCTAACAATAATTCTTCTTGAATTTGGATTGTTTTTAATAGCATCAATAGCATTTTCTACTTGGTCAATTATTTCTCCTTCTTTTGATTCCCATTTCCTCCATTGTTGACCATAAACGGGACCTAGATCTCCTTCTTCATCTGCCCACTCGTTCCAAATACGTACACCATTTTCTTGGAGGTATTCTACATTCGTGTCACCTTTTAGAAACCATAATAATTCATGAATAATAGATTTTAAATGAAGTTTTTTAGTTGTAACCATTGGAAATCCTTTTGACAAATCAAACCTCATTTGGTGTCCAAAAACGGAGATAGTTCCCGTTCCTGTACGGTCTTCTTTAGCAATTCCTTCATCAAGAATACGCTGCATTAGTTCGAGATACTGCTCCATGTTCTTACAGTGTTAGTTGTCCGAAGTCAATTAAGTATTTCGTCAAGCGGCACCCATATTCTTCAAAGTATTCATGAATTGATCTGTAAATCTTCTATACAAGTCACTTAATTTTTCTTTCTGCTTTTCAGGACTTTGATTAACTAGTTCCTTTAATCCTTCTTCACTTAAATTACCACCTTTTTCATGAAAAATCCATTCTTTCCATGTAATTGCTTTTCCAAAATGGAATGTTACTGGCTTCCAAAATCTAGGGAATTTGTGTGCTTTAGGTTGCATAAAATCTCTTGTGCCTTCACAAACCACAGGTACAATTAATACATCGGGGTAAGATGCTGCTAATCTTGCAATTCCAGTTTTACCTTTTCCTAGGAATGGTGGCTGAGAATTCCTAGATCTTGTTCCTTCAGGGAAAATACCCATACATTTTCCTCTTTCTAGAATGCCACTTGCAGTAGATAATGCATCACCTCCTCCTTCTTCTCTAACTGTTTTTATTTGTCCTGTTGACGAGACTACAAAACGAGTTAAGAACCTTTCAAAATGTTCATGTTTTGCTAAAAAATGAAGTTTTCTTCTTGAACCAGCAATCATGAAAAGAGGGTCGACATGTGAGAGGTGATTTGAAGCGAAAATTACTGGACCCTTTTTGGGAATATTATTAATTCCAGTAAAATTTGCAGGGAATATTGAACGAAATACTTGTCCTAAAATTAATCTTAGAAATGAATATACAGGCGTGCTTAAGTTTTTGAAATTATAGGGTTTTATTTTAATTATTTTTGTTAATTTTTTTAATGCTGAATTCTCGATATTTTCAGAACCCATATTTGTTCTTTAAAATCATAGGCTTTTACTTTTTTTATGATTGTAATACATAGATACAATTTTGATACTATTTTTAGTAGAAGGCACATGGCAGAATCATCACAATCTTCCCGGGTGGTTGCAATTGTTGTTTTATGTCTATTATTGTTGCCAATCACCTTACCTTTGGTTGGTGCTTCTTCGGAATGGGAAGAAGATGGGTGGTTAGATGCAGATTGGTTTACTAAAGATGGGAGAATTGCTTCTGGAGATGAATTGGGCTGTCAAGGTATGCCTGCATTAAACCTTGAATTAATGCCAAAAACTACTGCAATGGAATGTAAGAAATATTTGATGGAAAGAACAAACGCATCACGTTGGGGTGATTCGCCACTTTCTTTTGGTGTTGATATGATTGAGAATCCTAATTTCGATTCTAGTGATCATCAATCTTTATTTGAAGAAGGTTTTGCTGTGCATGGTTTAGATACAAATTTTGAAAATACAGTTTGGCATAATGCAACAGATTTTCCTAATAACAATTCAGACTGGTGGAATTTAGGATCTAGTGGTAGTTTGGAACAAAAAATAACCCCTTTAGATGAGATAATTGAATTAGCAAATCAGGGTGCTATGGTAAATTTACAGTGGCAGGCACAAATTGCTGATTTGAAAGTTCGCACAAATGGAGAACTTGTATCTTGGCTAGAATCTCAAAATGCTTGGTATACTGCTTGGGGGGAAGCATATTCTTACGAATTTCATAGAATGAATGATGATTTTAAATTATTTTCTAGCACAACAAAAGAATGGAATGTTGTTAATGAAGGTAGTTTAATTGAAACATTAGCTTGGAATGTTCCTATTACTCGAGGATTAGATATTAGGAATAATACTGTAGAGAGAATAACGGTTGATGGTGATAATCTGAAAGAGTTAAGCTTGATTAACAAGACACTTGAACAAGGTTGGAGGCAAGAGGAAGGAATTTTATGGATTACTTTACAAAGTGGTCAAAATGCTACAATAGTAATGGAAAATGAGTCTGAAATAGATTTAGCTCCTGAAGCATGCGATACAATTGGAATGGTGGACTCGGAGGATTGTGCTATGCAGATGATGCCACGATATTTCAATAATCATTCATGGGCTTTAACAATTTCAGGCCATCATACAATTGATTTGTTTAAATGGTCAATGAAGTTTGACGAATCTCCATTGGTTTTTACTTGGTTAGTGGAACCACAAGAGGTTGAAGATTTCAGTTGGATTTTGATTGTTATTGCTGCGGGGGCAGGAATAGGGGCAGTAACATATTCTCGACATTTAATTTTAAGAGATCAAAATGAGCAAAATTTAGATGAATCAGAGTAATTCTGTAATCTTAACTCCCTCGTCAGTGAGTTTTTTTGTTATTCTATTAGTTAATCCTTTTATTTTATGTAATTCTTCTGGAGCAAAAACTCCATCAGGAATATTGCCTTCTAACATTTCATCTATAAATCCAAGAGTTACCAAACCCGTTGTTCTAGCCATGGATGATGCTTTTTCAGAACCATTGTCGAAAACAATCCATCTCTTTTTCGTTGTATTGTTTTCTGTAATGACGTCCAATATTGTAAACTCTGGTTTTTCTCTAATATATTTCCATTCAGTAATAAGTTTGGAAATCGTTTCAGCACGCTTATCTCCTTTCAACAATCCCAGTTTTTGAATTTCAACAAATTTTTCAATGTGTCCTGGCCATCTAAGTGTATATTCTGACATGTTTTTACATGATCCATAATCTAACAAACTTCTCAATCCGTCAGTCATAAATGCTTGAAGCGAGATTGTGCCCTCATTAACGATATTTTCGTAATCGATAGTATGTAAGTCTGAAATTGCAGGAACTTCTACGTATTCAAAATTATCAATAATTCTTGCAGGTCTTTCATACTCCTCAATAACGTCTGAAGGACTAAATGGTGCCATGTAAGACCAATTATCATCAGGTTTGGATGGAATCCCGCCAACTCTAATTTTACAAGTTTCTAAATCCCCTATCTCTTCAATGGCTTTTGCAATTAATAGATTAGAATAACCAGGGGCAATACCAACATCATAAACTAATTTACAATTATTGTTTTTAGCCAAATTATCATATTTTCTTGGGTCTTCAATTGTGAATGCCAAATCTACAACATCTAGTTTTTTATTTAGCAAAATTTCTCTAACTGAATTTCCTATTTGTCCTGGTAGCATATTTATAATCAATGGACATCCTTCAATCTTTTTTACAAATTCTAGAGCATCAGTAATTTTAGTAATACATTTTCCTTGAAGTTTTTCAGGAATTTCTAAACCTATTACGGTTAAATCGTGTCCATCATCAATTAATTTGGAGATGACGTATTCGCCCACTAAACCACACCCTAGTGCGACGATTTCTGCCATAACAAGCATTGTAAAGCACTTGTTTATTGACTTATGTATTTTGGAAATTAAATTACTTTTAGAAATTCAAATTTACTACCTAATAGTACATTTTATTATTTTTCGCGTAGAAGTCTTGATTTCCTATAACGTTGGCGGAGGGTTGAGAATATGGGCGACAACATTCGAATTGATCCTTGGTCATCATCTCAATCAACGGATTATCAAAGGATAATAGATCAATTTGGTTTAGAATCTATTGATTCTAGAAGTCTTCCTAATCCCTCTATGCTTCATCGTAGAAATATTGTATTTGCTCATAGAGATTTGGATGTAATACTTAGGGCGAAGTCAAAAGGTAATTCCTTTGGAGTTTTGACTGGATTAATGCCTTCTGGGAAGATGCATTTAGGTCATAAAATGGTCATTGATCAAGTTAGATGGTTTCAAGAATTAGGGGCAGACGTCACAATTGCAGTTGCAGATTTAGAAGCCCATGCAACAAGAGGGCTATCTCTTGAAGATTGTAGGAAAAATGCTTTGGAAGAATATGTTTCTAATTATGCAGCAATGGGACTAGATCCCGAGAAAACAAAAATATATTTTCAGTCCAAAAGGCCCATTGTTCAAAGGATCGGATTCACTCTTGGTAAGAAAACAAATTTATCAGAAATGGAAGCGATTTATGGGTTTAACGGAGAAACTAATCTTGCTCATGTTCAAGCACCACTCGTTCAAGTTGGAGATATAGTCCATCCAATGTTAGATGAATATGGTGGTTTAAGGCCTATTGTTGTGCCAGTAGGAGTTGATCAAGATCCACACATTAGATTGACAAGAGGTTTAACGTCAAAATCAAATTGGTTTAATTTAAAAGAAGGGAAAAATGGAGGATTAAATATCTCTTTATCTATCCAGGATGAAAATTCTTTGGCAATGGGTGTTTCTGAGAATGGTAGATTAAATCGAGAAGTAAGGGATCAATTGTTTTCAGAAATTAGTAATAATTTAACCGAGGTAGGTTACGCAGATTTTGTTAAAAATCCAAAACATGGAACTTTCGGAATTCCTAGTGCTACAATATCTGATTATGACGAAGTCAAATTCATTTTATTAAATTTAGAACGTAAGATGGGCGGTTTGGGATTATTACAACCTGCAAGCACTTATCATAAATTTGCAGTAGGTATGACTGGCGATAAGATGAGTTCTAGTAAACCAAATACAACAATATTCCTTACAGATGATTTGAAAACAATTGAAAAGAAAATAAAGTCTGCATTTTCAGGAGGTAAATCTACAATTGAAGAACATCGACTACATGGAGGGAATCCAGATATAGATGTTGCTTATCAGTATATGATGTATTTCTTTGAAGAAGATGATGCAAGATTAAGAGAATTAAATGAAGGTTATCGTGCGGGTAAAATATTGGCAGGAGAAATGAAACAAATTTGTATTGAGCGAGCTAACGAATGGATGAATGAACATCAAGAATTAAAACAACAAAATGCACATTTGGTTGATGCATACTTGTCTTAATTAGTGTAGATATGATTAAGTCATTCATACCATAACGTGTAACCATGCAAATGAACTATTTACGAAGCAAACATAAAGCAATTTTGATTACGACTCTCTTTGTCTTAGTTAGTCTTTCTACAGTTGTTGGAAGCCAAGTTAATTCTGAAGAAAGCCGTTCAATCGGAAATGAGAACATTATGGTGACTGTACTTAGTGACCATTATGATGAATTGTCATCAATTACAGTTGGTGCTGCTTTAACAGGATTAAATCCAGGGATTGATTATGATGTTGAATTAACAATTTGTTATGACATGGCAAATATTGGTAATTGGGAGAGCCCTTCCAATGGATTTACATACGATGATTATGATTGTGATGAGCATATGATTGATTCTGAAATATATGATGCTGAAACAGATGAATATCAAAATTATTTGTGGGGAGATGTAGTAGATGTTCCTGCTGGAGTTAATAGTTATGTTATTGCCAAAGCAATAGAATTTCAAAGAGATTCAGATCTTCATCCTGACGATCTTGGCGAATTTACTTGTAATGATTCTTCAATAATTAATGATTGGTGGATGGTAAATGATGGGAATGCTGATTGTGTAGATGGTTCTGATGAAGGGTTTGATTATGATAATTGGCCAAGTGAAATTATAGACGCATCATATCACTATAATTGTACTGATTGGGAGTATTATGGTTGGGATCAACCTTCATTACAATGGACTTGGTATCATTATGATGCTTGTGGAAGAGGTTACTATGTAATCGCCGAATTATTAGTTGGCGATTTCGAATTGGCTGATTCTTATTCTAATTCTTTTGCAATCGGATATAGGGGTCACGTTGAATTCGATTCCTTAAGAGAATCAGCAATATTGTCCGGTATGGATTATGAATTTTCATTTGGAGCTTGTAAGTTGTTTTATTATATCACAGATTTAGTTGAATATGATTTGGATTATAGTGTGCAAAATTTAGATGATATGTCAATTACACATTCAGGCGCACATTCACAAATAGACTCAAGATCCAAAACTGCAAATTGTGCTTCTTATGAGTCAGTTGTCTTATCGGGGCTTTCGGATGGTAACTATAGTTTAACAATTAGTTTAGCACAAGAAGGTGTTTTATTAGAACAGTTTGTTCAGGATTTTTCTGTAGTTGATATTCTCATTTCTGGAACAGAGGATTTGAGTATTTCAACACCTATGGGGCATCATTATAATTCAGATCTTAACACATGGCCTGGGAGTACTTATGGAGCGATGCTTATACAAATAGATGCAGAGAATATTGTGTGGGGACAATATAATGGAGAAACTATGGACCCAATTACTATTGATTTAAGGTTATGTAAAGGTAGAAATGCTTTCAGTTTTCCTTTAGTATCTTCAGGAATTACTTATGATGATTATGGGCGACATTGTAATGAAGCACAAAGGCCATCAATTTATGATGCTCAAAATGATACTTATGTTAAGGAGACAGCATTAAATACCTATGAATTAACACTTGGTGATATTGTTAATGGTTGGTTTTGGTTACCTTTATATTCAGAATATGATTCAGATATTCATCCAAATAATCTTGGACAATTTACTTGTGATGATTCTTCAACAATTAATAATTGGTGGATGGTAAATGATGGTACTGCTGATTGTGTAGATAGTTCAGATGAAGGGTTTGATTATGCTGATTGGCCAAATGAAACAATTTCTGCAAATCTTGGTACTCTTCAATCAGGTTATTGGATAGAAGGAACATTAAAATCAGGACCTTATGTTTTAGTTGATGCATTCTCAAATTCATTTGCAGTAGGAGATCAAGGTAGTATTCAATATCGTGCTTTACATCCTAATGGAGTTTTAAATGGGATGGATTATGAATTTGATCTGAGAGCACGTTGGTTGTTTAGGTATATCGATACTTTAGTTAATTATGATCTGAACTATAGCGTTATAGATTCTAATAACAATGTGGTTGCTAATGGAACACATTCTCAAATTGATTCAAGAGCTCTATGGACCTGGGCTTCTAATTGGGAGACTTATTCCATTTCGGGACTAACTCCTGGTGATTATACTCTTGAAGTTAATTTGATTGAAGAAGGCGATGAAATACATACTTTCGAGCAGGAGTTCTCAATAATTGATGAGATGCTTTCTAATGAGGAAGTAATTGCTGTTTCAGTAGATTCTAATCATTATGGTGAAAATGAGGATATTGAATTAACTGTTTCATTGGATAATTTATACCCTGGAACAAATTATGATGTAAATTGGAATGTTTGTAGAGATGCGTTTGAATTAGATGAATTCCCTAATCCTGCTAATGGTACAATATTTGAGAGGTATGATTGCCCTAACTTTATAGGTAGTGGGCCTCAGATTTATGATGCATCTTCAGATTCATATTCTAATGCATGGGATATTTTACCCCCAGTTCCTGCTGGTTCTACATCTTATTCAGAAACAGTTACGATTCAATCAGAATATATTTCTCATATTGATCCTTGGAATTTAGGTGATTATGAGTGTAATTCTGGGGATCTGGTGTCTATGGGTTGGACTTTAATTAATGATGGCGTTGCTGATTGTGCTGATGGTTCAGATGAAGGATTTGATTATGCAAATTGGCCAACAGAAAACATCCAAAATCCATTCTCTAATTATATTGAGCAAGAAGGTTTCTACATTGTAGCAGAAATTACTGTTGCTGGTTTTGAAGTTGTGGATGCATATACAGAATCATTTGCAGTAGGAGATATTGGATATATTGATGTCAGTTCAGATCATGAATCAGGAGTGCTTGCTGGAATGGATTACAAATTTTACTTCAGAGCTTGTGAGTTATTCCGTTACATCACAGTACCTGTTGATTATAACTTAGATTACTGGGTTTTTGATGATGCAAATGGTTTAGTTACATCTGGTTCAAATCAGTTAATTGATTTAAGGTCAATTGGTGATTATTGCTCTGATGGTGAGTTGATTTCTATTTCAGGTTTAACAGTTGATCAAGGTAAAAGAAATAAGCATTATAGTTTGAAAATTATGCTAACCTCTGGAGGTAATGTAATTGATGAATTAAATCATGATTTTACAATTACAGATCCAATGGCCCCTAATGATGATGCAACATTGGATGTAATGGCAGTTACTGGTTTAAATGGCGTAGGTGTTGTGGATATATTAGTTGACGAAATGACAGCAGGTCAATTTTATGAGGTAGTTTATACAATTGGAATTGCAGGAGTACAGCCTGAGGTTGGTAATTATATCTTGATAGCTCCACCTACAACAGATGTTGAAACAATTTCATTCCCTCATTTATCTGACGGATTTTATTGTATTAACGTAAAATTGATGATAAATAATTGGGAATTAAAATCAACATCTGCCTGTTTTAGTCAGCAATCTACAATTGATTCGGATAATGATGGAATAAGAGATTTAGATGATAATTGTCCTGATGAAGATGCATCAATGGGTCCTGATGTAGATGGTGATGGTTGTATTGAGCACCCTGATTCAGATTTTGATGGATGGGATGATGTTGATGAGATTGAATGTGGGACAGATCCATTTTGGGAAGAAGAGTATCCATTTGACTTAGATGGTGATGGTATTTGTGATGGTCTTGATACGGACACTGATGGAGACGGCGTTCCGGATTTAATTGAGATTAATGAGGGGACAGATCCTAACGATGACCAAAGTAAACCAAATGCTCCACCAATTTGTGATATTTATTATGCATTTGAAACATCAGGAATTGTTGTGGCAAACAATAATTTATTGGTTTCTGCAATTCCTTCAGGGATTCCAACAGTGCCAACAAATTTAACAATCACATTGCCAGAAGGAAATTATTACCTAATTGCAATGTGTAGTGATCCTGATGGAGATGTTGTTTCAGTTAATTTAAATGGACAAATGATTAATGCAACAGAGGCTACAGTTGGAGCTTTGGTGATTATGGCTCCAGATACTTCAGAAACTGTTGATTTGATGCTTTCTTATGGTGATGGTGCGAATTTCCTAGCAGCAATGATTACAGTAAATTTGGATGCAGGTTCAATAATTCCTACAGTGACTGATGAAACTACAGGGCAAGGAGTTCCAGGATTTACTGGTATAATTGGAATTATTGCATTAATTGGAGCGACAATTTTTGCTAATCGAAAAAACGATTAAAATAATTGATATTACAGGTTAAATATTATTAATTTTTAGAATTAATAATGGTGTTCGAATGGCCAATGAATGTTGCACATTGTGCCATTTGTGGGGATGACAATGTTAGAAGAATTTCTAAAAAGGGCCAATTCAATGAAGAAGTAAACGTAGTGTTGTGTAAAAATGATGGATTTGTTTATCTCTCACCGAGATGGGATGAGGCTGGATATAAGAAATATTATAGTCAAAAGTATAGTTCTATCTTTCCCCAATTTGACAATCAAGAGGATTTGATTGAGGAGCCATATGAAAGGGTGGTAAGCCGTATCAATCCTCACTTGAAAAATACGCCTTCCAATGCATTGAGTATTGGTGCTGGCAAAGGATGTGTACTTCGTTTATTGAAAAGGAAATTTGAGAACATAGACTGTTCTGCAATTGAGCCATCAGAAGAGTGTAGGAAATATCTTTCTGAAAATTTTGGATATTCTATTTTAGCAGACGATATTGGGAGTAATTGGGATGATGGTATTGAAGATGTTTTTGATATAATTGTTCTGAGGCATGTTTTAGAACATTTATTGGATCCCATTGATTCTTTAAATAAAGTACGTAATTCGTTAAATGATTCTGGAATTGCTTACATTGCAGTTCCGGACATGATGTATCCTAAAGGAAGTTTGAAAAGATATTTTTTTAGAGCACCTCATGTATCTTATTTTTCAAAATCAACTTTGAGTTATTTTCTTAATAAAGCATGTTTGGAAATTATTGAAATCAAAGAACAAGATGGTGAATTATGGTGCATTGTTAAACCCGGAAATGAAGATAAAACGAAAACCATCCCAGCTGATAATGCTTCAATTCAATTAAATATGATTAGAAAATATAAAAAAAGTCAGAGAATTTCAGAATTTAAATCCTTTATTGCCAGATTAATTGGTAGGGAGTAGTAGCCTAGAAAATTGTATTTAATTTGCGCTAATTCTAAGGCCCTCCTTTATCAGCAGAGGCCATGCGCTTTGAATGTGATATGCTAGAGGATTTTAATGAAGCATTTGAAATACCCTATTCGCAAACTCCAACATTGGGAGAAAAAGAATTAGGTGAATTAAGAATAAGACTACTTGAAGAAGAAGTTCAAGAATATGCTGATGCAGTACGAAATGGGGATTTATTGGAAATTTTAGATGCTCTTGGCGATATCGCATATATTTTAGCAGGAAGCGTCTTGAATCATGGTTTGCAACATGTGATTGATGATGCTTTTACTGAAATACACCGTTCAAATATGGCTAAATTAGTGGACGGTAAAGTTTTGAAAAGAGATGACGGAAAGGTTGTAAAACCAGATGATTGGAAACCTCCAAATCTAAAACAGTTTTTAGAGTAAATCTTCAATTTCAGCATCAGATAATTCTCTGAAAACAGCATCTTCATGCAATATTTTAGAATGGCCCATAGGATCTAAAAATTTTAAAGTTAATTTTATCGGAATTTCTCCATTCAGCATTTTGTCAATTTTATCTAAAAGTAAATTACATTTTTCTAAATCATCACTATCTTCTTCATTTAATTGATTTTTTGTAATATTTATGGCATCAATAAATCTGTTAATTACTCCTTCAACATTTGAAACATATCCTGAGGAATGAATTCCGGGATATACTGCTAATTCTAATTCCGGAATTTCTACAGTGCAGTTTGAACCCCTCACAACTCTTGCATTCAATTCATTTGTAGATTTGATTTCTAACACCCAGCTGCCAGGAATTTTACCTTCAGCGGGAATAAAATCGGTTTGTTTTAATCCGCAACTAGAGCAGGAAAGTGTAATTTGGGTATGTTCTCCAAAGTATGCTATTTGAGTTGTATGTGCAATCATTTTCAAACTATTTTCATCTCCACAAACTGGGCAAGAAGTTTCTATTGGTGACTCCATTAATATCGCCTTAGTGTACAAATGCTTCGTCTTCAAGCCCTTTCATGCCTTTACATGATGGTGGTAAAATTAACAATCTAGTTTCAGATAATTGTAGAATTTCTCCGCCTAGATCTTCAATTACGAATTGATTTAATTTTCTAACTATTTCAGAAAGAATTTCATCTTCCGATAAAATATCCTTTAAATCTACTATACTAACGTCTCCATCGGAGGCCCAATTGAATAATTGAAAAATTCCATTTCCTCCTAATAAATTAGCTCTGTGAATTATAAAACCCTCTTTGTTTGAAACATTTGCATTTGGGTAAAGTAAACCTAAATCATGATAAATGATATTTGTTTTTTTAACAGGTTTAACAACCTTGTTTAAACTAGGCATTACAACTCCCTTCAAAGGCTCTTTTGAAAATGGTTTGACGCTTCTTTTTTCGGTCATATCTTCAGCATCAAATAGTGCGTTAATGTCTTCTTCACCGAATGGGAGTTTAGTCTGTTTATCATCATCCACGTCATGCCTGTTTAATTGTGGGTCTTCAAGTCTTTTGTTAAAAATGGCAATAAATTTGACTTTTTTAGTGTACTTTATTCGTCGGGTTGATAAACCACCTCTGTACAGGGGTGGGTAAGAGCATCCTCGTGTTAGTGGCTCGTTCTGGTGATAATAATGGAATCAACAATGGATAAATTGAAAACAGGAACTAGTACATTGGGAATTTGTTATGATGGTGGCGTAGTTGTCGGTGCAGATCATAGGGCAACAATGGGTCATTTTATCGCAAACAAAAGCGTTCAAAAACTATTCAAAATAGGGCCTAATTTAGCCTTAACTACAGCAGGTCTTGTTGGTCACGCTCAAAGTTTATCCAGGACATTAAATGCCGAAACTACACTTTACCAGCTGAAAAGAGGCCATTCAATGACTGTAAAGGGAGCAGCAACATTAACTGCAAATATTTTACTAGGCAGGCCATATTGGGTTCAATTACTAATTGTTGGTGTTGATGATTCAGGACCAAGTGTGTATAGTATAGATGGTGCTGGTGGTTCAATTCCAGATGTTTATTGTGCAACTGGATCAGGATCTCCCTATATGTATGGTGTTTTAGAAGATGGATTCCGTGAAGGAATGCAAAAAAATGATGCTATTAAATTGGCTGCAAGAGCATTACTTGCATCAGGACAGCGTGATGCTGCTTCAGGAAACGGAATGGATTTAGCATATATCACGCAATCAGAAGGCTTTGTTTTACTGTCTAATGCTGAAGTAGATAAGATAATTGCATCTTTGAAATAACTTTCCCGGCTGGCCCGCCTTTAGGGCAACTCTTTGATGAGTGGGTTTAGATTTGGGAGAAGGTGATGAAATGAGGCTTAGTTTTCATGAAGTAAAAAGTAAGATATCAAGTATGGTTCCTAAAGATTTAGATTATAAAGTTGATTTAGAGGCTGCAACTGTTGCAATTGTTACTAATCAACCAGAAAGATTTGGTTCTGGAAGCGGTTTAACTGGCGAGATTGCAAAGGCAATAAAAAGAAGAGTAGTTATTAGGCCCGATGAAAGTATTTTATTATCCGAAAAAGATTCAATAAGTGAGATAGAATCTATTATTCCTGAGGAAGCAGGACTAAATGATTATTATTTCGATCCTTGTTTTTCTGAATTAACTTTGACCTGTGATGACCCAGGAACTGCTGTTGGTAGAAGAGGAGAAAATATCAATAAACTAAGAGATAAAATAGGATGGATTGTAAAAGTTGAGAGAACTCCTTCACTGAAAAGTAAAACTGTTGTCGATATTAGAGGTTTTAGAAAATCTCACGCTGAAGAAAGGAGGAAATTGTTACGGGATTTTGGAAGAAATATTTTCAGGCCAAAATTATCTGGCGGTTCATGGGCTAGATTAACCGCTTTAGGTTCTTATAGGGAGGTTGGAAGAGCCTGTCATTTAATTACAACTAATGAGTCTAGGGTTATGATTGATGTTGGAGTTAATATTGCTTCTACTACTGATCCGTTACCGTACTTTAATGCTCCTGAGGCATTACCTTTAGAAAAGATAGATGCGGTAGTACTTACTCATGCTCACTTAGATCATGCAGGTATGTTGCCAGTGTTGTTCAAATATGGTTACAAGGGTCCTGTTTATTGTACTCCTCCAACTAGGGATATGATGTTGATATTACAATCTGATTATCTTAAAGTAGCTGGTGTAGAGGGCAAATCCCCTCCTTATGAGATGGAACATGTTAGGGAAGCTATGAAACATGTGATTGATGTTAATTGGAAAGAAACAACTGATATTACACCAGACATAAAAATGACTATGTCTAATTCAGGGCATATTCTAGGTTCATCAGCATGCCATTTCCATATTGGCGAAGGAAAACACAATATTGTTTTCACTGGAGATTCAAAATTTGAAAAGAGTTGGTTGTTTGATGCAGCAAATGTTAAGTTTCCAAGGTGTGAAACATTAGTGATTGAATCTACATATGGTGCACAAGGGGATTTTCAACCTTCACGCATGGAAGCAACTTCAGAATTACAAGAAATTATTAAAAGAACTATAGGTAGAAATGGAAAAATGATTTTGCCAGTATTCGCTGTAGGCAGAAGTCAAGAAGTGATGATTGCTATTGATGAGTTATTTCGCAGCGGTGATTTTGAACCTTGTACTGTATATTTGGATGGAATGATTCAGGAAGCAACAGCAATCCATGCTTCACATCCAGAGTTTTTAACAAGAGATTTGAAAAACTCTATCCAAAAAGACTCAGAAAGTAATCCTTTCAGCGCCCCTTGGTTCCGTAAAGTACAAGGTAGGGAAATGAGAGAATCTATCTTAGTTGATCCAAAACCTTGCATTGTTTTAGCAACAAGTGGGATGTTGAATGGTGGACCCGTGATGACTTACTTTAGGCATTGGGCTGCAGATGAAAGAAATGCTTTATGTTTTGTTGGCTATCAAGCAGAGGGAACTATTGGAAGGAGACTTCAAAAAGGATTTAGTCAAGTTCAAATGTTTTATGATGGTGAAACTATAAATTTAGAAGTTAATTGTGAATATATCACAATTGATGGATTTAGTGGTCATTCTGATAGGAAGCAACTATTGGATTTTGTAGACCAATTAAACCCAAAACCCAATGCGATTATTTGTCATCATGGAGATTATAGGAAATGTAGTGAATTGGGCAGGGCTCTTAGAGAAAAATACAAAGTGAGGTCCTATTCGCCACAAAATCTTGAAACAATAAGGTTATTTTAATTACAGAGGTAAATCCCATCCCTCTTCTAAAACATCAGGTATATTTTCATTTGATGAACTATCCTTTCCATGTTTGTTTAAACCTTTTTTAAAGTTAACATCTCTTGGTTTTTGAGTCGTTTCTTTATCTGAATTGAGTTGCGTAAAAAAATTATTTTGTTCTGTTGTTTTAGTTGTAAACATAGATATAATGAAAATGAATATTAAAGAGGACAGTACAATAACTAAAATCCAATATTTTTCACTTGGTTCATGAATGATTTTGTATAGAGATACAACTAGGATTAGGATTTGAGTAACCAAAATAAAATATCTTATCTGCGTTTTTTCAAACTCCATGGATGGTCTGAAGGAGGGTGCATTCATGAACCCCTTACATTACCCGTTACACATGAGGGGGCCAAATATCTCAACTTGTCCAGGTTGGTTAATGACTGCTGTAGCACCCTGGGGTGAGAATCAAGAGGATGCCTATGATCAAGGGCTTGTTGAATTAGGTCTTGGAGATGCAAGGTTAATTCGTGTAGAAGGTGCGATGTTACCAATGGGTTTTGAACCTATAGCTCCAGAACCTCTACCAATGGGGAGTTTAGTGGAATGTCACTTAGCTATTGCTTATTCATTTGATCGAGGTATTGCTTCAGCAGGCGTTGCTTGGGCACATTGTAAAACACCTGAAGGAGATGAATGTTCAATCACTGCTTC
Organism: Methanobacteriota archaeon; assembly: GCA_002692465.1. GTDB lineage: Archaea > Thermoplasmatota > Poseidoniia > Poseidoniales > Poseidoniaceae > MGIIa-I. Next base: position 17,765 of record NZKH01000083.1, read on the forward strand.
TATTTCGACACAAAAAGATTCGATTACTACTGATGAATTGTTAAGGAAAAATTTTAGAAACAAATTGGCAAGTAGAGATTTAGAAGTAATAGAATTTGATATTGCAGTAGATGAGGTTACTGCAGGACCTGGGCACCACGGTGTTGCTTTGGCAGCATTAATCTTGCCAGAAACCATGTCTTTTCAGCATTCAGATCAATTAGGGAGAGTACGTAGTGGTTTAACTAGATCCGCAAATGAGGTTAGAAATTTAAATGTGAAAGAATCAAAATCACCGGTTCCAAGAGGGCCTAGAAGGGATGATGAAATAGATTTCAACATATGAGTTGTAAGAATGTCAAAAGAAATGCCTTCATATCTTGTAATTCTTTGTAGTAATTGTAATTATTATTTTGGAAAGCATAAAAAATCAAAATTTAATTGCCCTAGGTGCGGTTCTTTACAAAATACACCTCAAATATATGGTAGGGTTGATGACTCAAACTCTTTACATGATTTAGTTTCTGAATTGAATCTTCCTGAAGAATTAAGAAGCGATTTTAAAAATTTAAATCAAAATAATGAAGAAAAAAATAATCCCAATGATTTAATTGATTTAATACCTATGATGTTTAATGAAATAACAAATTCTAAAGGAGAATTAATCTTGATTGATGTAGAAAAATTTGTTAAAAAAAAGAATCTAAAAGTGGCTCCGAGAGACCTTTTAGAAGTTTGCGAATTTGAAGGTTTATTGCTTAGGTTACCTGGTGAAAAGTGGAAAGTAATATCTGAATCCTTATGACTGTAAATAATGTCGGCTGTCTGTTAGGGCCCGTGGGTTAGTTTGGCTATGCTTGGAGCTTTGGGAGCTTTAGACCCCGGTTCAAATCCGGGCGGGCCCATCTTTTTTCTATTTTCGATCTAGATTACCTTCTCTTTTAGTAAAACTTATAGAGGGCTCTTCTTGCTTATTTTCATTTAAAAAATCATGTGGATTATTTACAATAATAGTTACAATTAGTCCTGCTAAGGTGAAGGATAAAGAAAAAATAGCAATTATTACCGTTCTATTTCTTTTTTCATCATCAGAATCATTGACGTCAGAATTACTCATCATATTTCCGACTGGAATTAGTAACGAAAATCCTACTAAAATTATGATTGGTATTAAGAATTTTCTTGGCAGTAATTCAGACTCCATTATTATGCTTCGAAAACAATCTAGCGTTTAAATTATGTACATATTTTAGCCTTAATTGTATTTAGAAAGTAATTAAATTACTAAACAAGGTTTGAAATAGAGAACCATTTACAAATGTTTGATGGGTGAAATCATTATTGCAATTACTGGTGCTTCTGGTGCAGCATATGGTTTAAGATTAATTGAAGTTCTTTCAGAACTCGGAATTGAAATGAGAGTAATAGTTACTGAGTCTGCAAAATTGACATTAAAACATGAATGTGATTTTAATATCGATCAATTTAAATCTATAGAAGGTGTTCTATTAGAGGATAATGAAGATATCGCAGCAAAATCTGCAAGTGGTTCTGCAAAAATAGATGCCATGGTTATAGTTCCTTGTAGTGGAACAACTTTAGGTAAATTGGCAGCTGGTATTGGAGATAATTTGGTAACTAGAAGTGCCATAGTTTCGATGAAAGAAAGAAGAAAATTAATCATTGTTCCAAGAGAATCACCTCTGGCCACAGTCCATATAGAAAATATGTTAAAATTATCTTCTTGGGATACTGTAATTTTGCCAGCAAGCCCTGGTTTTTACAATCATCCAAAATCTATTGATGATTTAATTGATTTTATTGTTTCAAGAATTTTAGATCAATTAAAAATCGAAAATACCATTTCAAAAAGATGGACTGGTAATGAAATCTAAATTTTTTAGTTTAAATTTAGGATGAGTTCTTAATAATGAATTTTTAGCATGTCTTTATGGCAGAGGATTTGGAGTCACTTTCAGTCCCTGAACTCAAAAAAATTTTAAAAAATAAAAATTTACCAGTTTCCGGAAGAAAAAGTGATTTGATTAAGAGGTTGGTTGATGAAAACGCAAAAGATATTCAAATTTCAATACCTTTGTATAGTGAAAATAATCTTTGGAGGAGATTAGTAAATAAGAAATGGGAACTTAGTAATGGTTATGTGATTTCAGCAGTTCATGTTTTTGTTAGTTTAATGGTTATTTTATCTACAGCAGGACTCGGTGCATATGCTGTGTCTCAATTTAATTCAAAAACACCAGATTATACTTTAATTCAATTCGATAGTTCTAAGGCTAGAGAATATACTCAAATGTTAGTTGATTTGGGTCATCCAGAATGGAACGGTAGGATGAGTGGATCCGTTGAAGAGCAAGCCACAGTAGACGCCATACAACAGAACTTTACAGAAATGGGTCTTATGTTGCAATATGAAACTTTCAATGTCCCTATGTTTGAAATTCGTTCTGAACCAGAACTTTCTATGTGTGTGCCTGGAGAATACCCCTTTAGTCTTCAGAGCCCAACTCCTTGTGGGACTACAGATATTAACGCAGAAATTATAACTTTTAATCATTTAACTGATTTTGTTTTACAAGGTTATTCTGGAACTAGAGAAATTCAGTTTTGGCAGGATGAATTTACAATTGCAAACCTTTCTGATGGAAGTGATGATTCACTTTGGGATAATGCAAGTGGTCAAGTAGGGCTATTGTGGTTAGATTCAGTAGGAGTTACAAGTAACACTGAATTTTATGCTAAAGCTAGAGATTCAAGTTTAGCGGGGTTAATTATTGCAATTGAAAAAGGAAATACTTGCAAACTTCCTTCATTAGAGGGGACTTGTATTCCATTTTTCAAAACTGTTGATGTGACGGAGTTAGGGACAATGCCAACAGATATTGCATTTATTATGGTTTCAAATGATGTTGGTAAAACATTAAGCGATACTTTTGGAAATAAAGATCAAAATGATGTACGATTGAATTTAGTTACTGATGTCTATAATGATGGAACTATGGATGTTAGAGTACCTTGTGGAGTTTTACCAGGACAAACAGATGAATTAATCATAATTGGTGGTCATCATGATACAACATATAATGCACCAGGTGCAGTTGATGATTCAAGTGGAGTTGCTAACGTATTAGAATTAGCAAGGCAATTTAGTCTTTTATCAAATGAAATAGGACCCTCATATTATACTATTAAGTTTTGTACTTGGGGGGGTGAAGAAGAAGGTTTGCATGGTTCAACAGCTTATGTAGAAATGCATTCTATAGAATTATCAGAGATGCTCAGGCTCTATGTTAATTTTGACATGCCTCATGTAGATATTGATTTAGAAACTAGAGGCAATAGCATTTCATTTTATGGTAATGGGATAGAAGATTTAGAACATATCTCAAATATTGTTGAGGTGTTTAAGAAAGAACAACCAGAAATTTCATCAAAATATGATTTAAGTTATTTCTATCAAAGTGATGATGAGGTTGCATGTAGTTCAGATCATTGTCCATTTGTTAAGAAAATAAATAAAGACATTGTTGGTAGTTACGGCGGCGGTTCTTGGGAATATCATACATACTTAGACGACATGTCTCGTTTTAATGAAGAAAGTTTATTTGTTACAGGGACTATTTTAGGTTCATATGTATTATATTTGGGATGGGGTGAATAAGATTGGATGATATTAAATTTGTTTTTGTCCCTTCAATTGTTAATATAGATGGAGTTCTAGAAGGTCTTGGAATTTATTCTAAAGAATCACTTGCTCTTGACAAATTAAAGAAGAAAATAAGTGAAAACTGGTCTTCTGGTTTCAAAGAGGCACAATTAGTTATGTGGACATTGAATTCTGATGAATCAGAGGCTGTTCCATTAAAACATATGTATGCTCATGTATGTCCTATTTGTGATGAAAGAACTTTTTGGACTGATGTTGTTGAAATGAATGCTTTATGTTATTTACCAGCATGCCAAGCATGGATTGAAAGTAGTGATATTGAAGAAGAAAAAGTTGATTGTGGTTGGCCTCCTATTGGGTTTACTTCACAAGTAGATAGTTTGGAAGATGCATTATCTTCGCTAAGGACTTATGGTGCTAAAATAAGAGCTTCCACAACAGATGATTCAGACATATTTACCCACCGAACACTATTGGAAGAATATGAAAAATCTCTTGATAAGGAATCTACATAGATTCTAAAGGAATTATTCCTAAAGCATTACACCCTCTAAAAAGAAGTTTACGTGAGTATTCACTTACTTTGTAGTTGAAGACATTGATTTTGGAATCAACAATAATTGGGCAATCCCTATAAAACAAATTATATGCAGTAGATAATTCAAGCATATAATAGCAGAAATGATTTGGTTTATTCTCTAAAATACTTTTTTCTATTGCTTCTTCATATCTAAAAATTGTTCGTAATAGTTTTGAAATTGAATTGTTAATTTCTATTTCAGATAGTTCTAAAGTTTCTTCCTTTAGTCCTAAATTTTTAACTTTTTTATTTATCGAGCATGATCTTGCGTGTGAATACATTATGAATGGAGCAGAATCCGAATCAAAAGATAAGGCGTCTTCCCATTTGAATGTGAATCCTTTTTCGGGTGAAACTTTTAGAATATTAAATCTAATTGCAGATGAAGCAACTGCTTTAGCAATTTTTAATTTTTCTTTTTCTTCAATCTTAATGTTTCTTTCAGAAAGAAGTTTTAATGCGATCTCCTCCGCTTCAAATATTAAATCATCCATAAAAACAACATTTCCTTTACGGGTGGACATTTTACCTTCTGGTAATTTTATGAATGCATAAAATACAACTTCAGGGGCTTTGATATTTAGTTCATTTAATGCTACAGAAACTTGTTTAGATTGTAATCTATGATCTTCTCCAAGTACATTAATTAGTTTTTCAGCCTTACCCCATTTCCATTGGTGGTATGCTAAATCTCTTGTAGCATAAAGGCTTGAACCGTCACCTCTACGGAAGAAAAATTTGGTTGATTTGCCACTTACACCCTTTTCTGAGAGCTCTAAATATTTAGCTCCGTTTTCTGCTTCCCCGAAAAGTTCAGATTTTTCTAAATCTTTCATTATTTTATTTACTGAACCATCAATTATGAATTTAGATTCATTAGTAAATGAATCATAATTAATCCCTAATTTAGATAGTGTTTCTAACATTCCATCAAGAATTGGTTGGAACGCATTATTAAATTTTGTAAGTACTTCTTCATCACCTTCTTCTGATTTATTTATTATTTCAGTTAGTTCTTCTTCAATTTTTAGATTATCTTTTCTCAAGATATTTGCTGCTTGATACCATCTAACTCTTATGTGGTCTTCTTTATTTTTCCACATTGGGTTTAAATCATCTATTTGGTTGTTTTTTAGGATACTTTCAACCTCATCTATTGGAATATTCTCAATTGCCCATGATAAAATACCAACTTGTTTTCCCATGTCATCTACATAATATTCTGCTATGACTTCATTTCCTATCTCTCTATTTAATCTCACAAGACAATCACCTAAGATTGCGTTTCTTGCTCTACCAACGTGGAATGGACCATTTGGGTTTGCAGATGTATGCTCAATTAAAATATTCTTTTTGTTAACATCTTCAAAAAATTCATAATTTTCTAAAAATAGTTTATTTGCAAGCCATTTCGGATTTGATGAAAAATTCACATACCCGTTTAATGATTTTACTTCTATGTCTTCGCCACTTAATTCATTTATTTTTTTTGAAATATTTTCTGCTATTTTAATCGGGTTTTCTTTCAAAATTTTAGCTAATGAAAAACACGGTATACAAAGATCACACACATTTCTATCTCTTGGATCTTGAATTAAATCTTCATATTTTTCAATTTCTAAATCATAATCCTGAAGGACTGTTTCAATGAGTGGTATAATTTTATTTTTTAGAACTTTCATAAAAATCAACTCATAGGGTATCTTAGCATTGCGGCAATTCCCCCAAAACCTCTATAGAGTGTTGCACCTTCTTCAGTATCTGTTGAAATTAAAATTGTTTTACCAGATGATCTTGAAGCGATTTCTGTCAGTTCATCAATTAGTGATTTAGAACTAATTTCATTAATATTCTCACCCTCATTACATGAAGGGCATGGAGGTAGTGCTTCCATCCGATTTATACTAACTTCCCAGTTATGTTTGCACTCCTTGCATTCAAGAACTAGCATTTGCTTCCTTAAATTCTCAGACAATAAAAGTGTATTTACTGCTCCTTGATTCAAAGCATCAATTACTAATTTTTCTCCATAAGTTGCTTTTGGATATGGTTTTACTACTTCCATCAAGAATTTTTCAACAATTCTTCTTTCACCATCAAGCTCTATTTCTTCCATTACAGAACCAGCATTTTCAACTAGTTCTCTTAGTCCACTTTCATTACTATAGCCGACATCAAATCTTGTTGAAATAATCTTTTTTTGTATTTCATGATGAAAATAATTTTTGTTTACAACATAATCTTTTGTTGCTCCTGGTCCACCCACGATAATTCCCTTAATGTCTGAGATTAATGGTAACCAGTAATTACATGCCCTCTCTGCTGATTTCTTGAAAAAATTATGCGCTGCTTCTTCAATTAATCTTTCAAACCTTTGTGCAGATTGACCACCTCTACCATGTTTTGAAGGAACTTGTGATGGTAGGTACTCTTGAACATGTATTTTTTTCCCACTTGCAATTCCATAGCAAGATTCAGATCTATCAATCACAAAAAGTCCATATGATGCCTTTTCAATTAACATGTCTTCAAGTTGATCTAATTCAAATGTAGAATCGCATCTATATCTTACAGATTGTATTTCATCGGGCGGATCATCAATTGTGATGTTAATCATCCTAGTTTTGTTATTTCCTACAATTATTGCACCTACAAAAATGGCTAAACCCCTTTCTCCAGCATTTTTGTAATTATTTAGTGTTGAAAGTGCTGATTCAATAGCACCTTGAACATTTTTTTTAGTGCTTTTTGATTTAATGTTAGCTGCTTGACCGTGCTCATTTTGTAATAATTGTCTTACATCTGAAATTTGCCTATCTGGAGGAAGATAAACAGTAACAAGCTCAGTCCCTGAACCTTTCATTTTTCTTAGTTCTTCTAAATTGAACTTTAGTTTTAGGCGCCTATTTTGCTTATCCTCATCGTCAGCCATACTACGCCCTCAACCTTGGTCGTGTAATGCCCCTTGTGAATATGTCGGCTAAGTGCGACATAATCTATTAATTCGGCTTATGGAGATTAATTAACAGATAAAGCAATAACCTCTATACTGAGTGTTTATGTTTGAATGTCATGCAGGATACAATTGTAATTGCTTTAGGGGGTAGTCTTCTTTCTAGCGATGAAAGTGATAAAATTAATTTGTGGAAAATTGATTTTGTTAATTTAATTAATTCTGTTTTGGATTCAGGTGTCAAAATTTTTATTGTTGTGGGCGGAGGTAAGTTAGCAAGAAAAAATATTGCCAAAGCCAAAAATGATGGTATAGTTGATGAATTTCAGTTGGATTTAATTGGGATTAATGCTACGAGAGAAAATGCTAGAGATGTAATAAAATCCTTTGAAAATGTTCAAAATTTAAATAAAAATGTGCCTAAATCTATTGATGATGTCTTAATTTCTTTTGGAAATTATGATTTGACAATAATGGGAGGTACAGTTCCAGGACATACTACTGATACTGTTGCAATAAAATTAGCCAAAGAAATAAACTCAAAATTAGTTGTTATTGCAACTAATGTTAGTCATGTTTATACTGGAGATCCAAGAGAAGATAGAAATGCTACTCCAATTGAAAAGTTATCACTTAAAGAGTTAGGAGAACTTTCAGGGGTAGGAAAACCAATACAGCCAGGATCATCTTTTGCAGTAGACCCAGTTGGCGTAAGTCTTGCAATAGATCACAATTTACCACTTGTTATATTAAATGGTCATGATGTGGAGAATTTGAGAAAAGCAATTTATGGCGAACCGTTCAACGGTACAATAGTTTATGGTGATGATTAAATGGTAAGTGGTAAAAGTCTAAAGGAAGCTGTTAAGAAGTCAGCTGATAAATTAGCAAAAAATGCAGAATCCATGAAAAAAGCAACAGTAGGTAAGTATTCTAATTCTAAAAATTTGAAAGATCATAAACATTGTAGAGAATGTGGGAAAATGATTTCACCATCTACCGATGGTTTGTTGTGCAAGTCTCAAGGTTGTATTGATAAATTCGAGAAGAATTTGAAAGTTAAGAAGCAGTTAAGATTGTGGATGATTGTTTTGGTTATAGCAATTCTTGGCGGAAATCTATTTCAAATGGGTATAATTTAATTTTAAAGGTGAATGTTATGAGGATAGCACCATTAATAATTGGAATAATTCTGATGCTGGTTACGATTGTAGGCTTAATTGGTTATGGTGGTGAGGGAGATCAAGAAATACCAGTAATTCCATGCCCTACGAATCCACCACAAATGGATAAATGCTATGCTGGAATGACTTTGTCTGATTTGGAAATACCAACACAATTCTCAATATTGTCTATTAAAATTTCAATTGAGTGGTCACAATCTGAATCAACTTGGGTTGGAGTAATCCCTGCAAGTGATGCTATTGAATGCCCTCCTGATGACATTGGTTTAACCTCTTGTGAGGCTGATCAGTTGAATTTTCAAGCTGGTGGCGCAGATTCTGTAGGCTCTGATGGGTTAGAATGGGATGTAGATCCCGGAAAATATAGATTAGCAACTGGAAGTATTAGTTCACAAGCAAACCCAGCCGTTGCAAACATAGTAAGTTATGATTATGATGTGCGATTAAACCTTCTTGTGGCATTTGCAACATTTATGTTTAGTAGCGCAATGTTGGTTGCAGGTATAGAATTTTAATTATTTATATCAGATCTATACCATCCATCTGGTAATTCAAGTGGGTTACTATTTTCAGATTGTTTTATTTTATTGATGATATAATGTTTTATTGATTCTAATCCAAAATTTTCTTTCGTACTAATCATTATGTTCTGGGTTTCTTTATTTCTTAAAAATTTAATATTAGAAATATCGGTCTCTTCAAAATCTATGTTAGTTTCTACTGACTTAAACTCATTTAATTCTTTTTCATCTATTTCAACTAAGTCTGCTTTAGTTTCTATGATTAATATCTCTTTTTGTTTAAGTAATTTTTTTACATCATCTAATAAATTATTTTGTTCTTTAATAGATGTTCCACATTCCTCGGTATAATCCATTACAAATAATACAATACTTCCTATATGTTCTAATGCTGCTATTGCCTGAAGTTCAATATTATTTCTTTCTTTCATAGGACGATCTAGCAAACCAGGGGTATCAACAATTTGGTATTTCAATCTTCTATGTTCAAAATGACCAAGGTGTAATTGTTTGGTAGTAAATGGATAGGATGCAACTTCAGGTTTTCCGGTAGATAATGATGAAATTAAAGCAGATTTACCAACATTAGGAGCACCTGTAACTACAATACAAGGATTGTTGTAATCTATTGATGGTAATTTTTTTAATGTCTCTCTTGCCGAATTAAGCCACTTAAGGCTATTTGATGTTTGGTTAACTATGCTGCTTATTCTTCCATAAGCCTCTCTTCTAGTTTTATGCATAAATTCTATATTTCCCGTTTTAGTGATTTTTTCTATATTTTGTTTTGCTACAGATCTAATCTGCTTTGAACACCATTGTAACATGCTTAAATTGTGTTTATATTCATCTAATCCAACTGCAGCATCAATTAATGCTATGTCAAATAGTTCAATATGGTCTAAACTTGGCCAACTTTGAACATGGCTCATTAATTGCTCAGCAATTGTATCAACAGATGCTTGAATCATTCTGGTCATTTGTTTTTTTACTCTAAATGTTTTATTTGGATCATATACATTTTCCGATGCTTTTCTACCATTTGAAAAACCTTTATCCAAAATCTCTTCAGAGAACGGAATTGTAGCTAGTTTTTTCCATGGTATGGCAGTCATATACTCTCCTCTTGAGCATACGTGGTTGTGCTTTGTTTTTAGCGAGATAGTACAATTTTCAAAATAGAGTTGTTTTTACAGGATGAACTTTTCGACTGGTTAAGTGATAAGGTGGCAGGTCGAAGAAAACGCCGTTCGGAAGTGAAATTACCTGATTGGGCTATTCCATTATGGGAAGAATTAGGATGTCCAGATCTTGAAGCAAATTCAGATGTTCTTGAAGGATCACTATTGAATCGTAGGCATGGATTAAGGATGGATGACCTTATCGAAATTGAATTAGATGCAAGAGCATATCCCAAAGA
>NZKH01000084.1 GCA_002692465.1 Methanobacteriota archaeon
TCTACATTACCAATTCTAATCTGTACATTTTTTTTCAAGAAGGCTAAAACGGAAAAAATACCTTGCCGTCCTCCTGCAAATATCATAACATTTTCAGGCGTAATATTACAATTGTAATATGTATTGTAATAATTTGTAATTGTCTCACGTAATAGAGGGTGCCCCCAAGCTTTTGGATAAAACCGATCTTCCCAAGTAACATCAATCGATGGTGGTAATTCGGGGCCTCCAAATTTCTCTAATGGCGTAGTTAGGGGGAATCCTTGAGACCAAGGGTGTGTGCCTTCTGTTCCCATAAATTTCCCAAAACTGTCCCTAAATGCATATAATGTTTCATAAATACTCATTGGTGGACAATTATCAGAAAGGAAAGATTCTACTTGATTAGACTCTACCATAAAACTCTCACAATCCATAAGGTTACTAAATTTAATCATTAATGGAAAATTGAGATTTGGCATAATTAACAGCGTTATGGAAAATTACCATACCTTCGCCTTCACCATGAAATAAATTTTCCCTTGTCCATGTTGCACCCAACCAGGTTGAATGATTGGCTTCTGGATGGGGCATTAAACCGAATACTAATCCTGTTGGATCGCAAACTCCTGCTATATTTCTCCAACTAGAGTTGGGTGAAATTGGATACGGTAGCAATTCATCCGATTTCGATGGGTATTGCTGATTTGGATCAACATATCTTACAACTAATTGTCCATTTTCATTCCATTTATCTAATAATTTTTTATTATTTGTAACAAATTTTCCTTCACCATGCCTAACTGGAACCCGCATTCTTGTCAAACCTTTAGTCCAAATACAATGGCTGTCTTTTTCAAACTCTAATGTCACCCATCTATCTTCATAATGACCACTGTCATTTAATGTCAAAGATGCTGTTTGTTCAAATGAAATATCATCATCTCCGGGTAAAAGGCCCATCTTAACTAACACTTGGAAGCCATTACAAATTCCAATGATTGGTTTTTTATCGTTTACAAATTTTCTTACTTGTTCTCTTAAACCAAACCTAAGACGATTACCCATTAATCTTCCACTACCTAAATGATCTCCAAAAGAAAAACCTCCTGGGACAGCCATAATATGATAATCTTGGAGATCTATTTCTCCATTAACTAATTTATTTACATGAATTCGTTCAGATTTTGCTCCTGCCATTTCAAAAACTGCTGCAGTTTCACGATCACAATTAATTCCGAAACCAGTGAGAACCGCTACTTTAACACTCATTTTATGCACCTCCATCTAATGTTCCCTTCCAAGATTCGCGTAATTCTGTAATGGACGCTGTCAATATTTCTGATTCATTATTCATTATAATTAATTCATCATTTTTGCCCACGGTTCCGATTTTTTCATGGAATATCCCATCCATCATTTTTTCAAATTCTTCTATACTATCTGGATTTACGCTAACAAGTATCCGTCCAAGGCTTTCTCCAAAAAGCACACCCCAAGAATCCAACATATCATCTGAAACTAGTAAAGAGGAAACATCAATCTTTGCTCCTGCATCAATACCAAAACAAGATTCTGCAATAGCAACTGATAGCCCCCCGTCTGAACAATCATGAGCGCTTTCAACTAAACCTGCATGCATTGCTTTTGTGAGTGCTTTGTAAGCTGAAAGGTTGCGTTTTGTATCGATAGAAGGCACATTTCCTCCGATTCCACTAGCCCCTTCTGATTCTTCTTGGAACATATATGCTAATTCACTAGCACCAAGTTCTTGTTTTGTTTCTCCAACCAAATATATCGCATCTCCAATATTTTTAAAATCTGAAGAAATTGCTTTTGTAACATCTTGATGGTTGCCCATTAAACTAAACAATAATGTTGGTGGAACACTAATTTTTTCACCATCTAATGTAGCATCATTCTTCATAGAATCTTTGCCAGAAATACAAGGTAATGAATACGCCCTACAAACATCTTCTAATGCCCTATTTGCTCTAACAAGTTGTGCTAGTTTAAAACGCCCGTCTGGAGTTTTCTTACTTTGAACTGGGTCAGGCCAACAAAAATTATCTAATCCTGCAATTCTAGATAAGTCGACCCCTACACAAACTGCGTTTCTTACGGCTTCATCTACACTAGCTGCAGCCATAGCATAAGCATCAATATCAGAATACCTTGGAACAATCCCACAAGATATCACAGTCCCTTTGGTGTCTCCAGGGATTGGAGCAATTACAGCAGCATCTCCTGGTGCATCGTGATTTACGCCACCAAAGGGTTTGATTACAGATTGTCCTATAACTTCGTGATCGTAGGATCTTACCCACCATTCCTTACTAGCAATATTGGGTCTCGCAATTAATCTTTGGAGGATATTTCCCATTTCTTTTGGTGATGTTTCCTCATTGAAAATTATTGGTCTGTGAATTGGAGAGGTCCATTCTGATTCTAGATTTAATTGGGGGCATCCATCATGAAGATATTCTATTGGTAAATCCGCAACTACATCTTTTCCATAAGTCACTAGAAATGTTCCCGAATTCGTAAACTCCCCAACAATTGTGGCTTCAACTTCGTGTAATTTTGCTAATTCTTCAAATGCTTGTTTATTTTTCTCATCGACACCGACTGTCATTCTCTCTTGTGATTCTGATACTAATATCTCCCATGGGCTTAATCCTAATTGCTTAAGAGGTACTTTTGATAAATCTAAATTAGCGCCTCCTGTTAATTCTGCCATTTCTCCAATACTAGATGATAGTCCTCCCGCACCATTATCAGTAATCACTTCAATATAGCCTAAATCTCGTGCTTCTAATAGCATATCAACCATTTTTTTCTGAGTAATTGGATCTCCAATTTGAACTGCACTACTTGGGCTTTCATCTGTTAATTCTAAACTTGAAAATGTGGCGCCATGAATCCCATCTGATCCTACTCTACCTCCAACCATGTAAATCAAATTCCCTGGCTCAGGAGTCTTGATGTGACTTTCACGGCCATCTGGGAGATGCCTTGGCAAAATACCTACAGTTCCACAATAAACCAAAGGCTTTCCAATATATCTTTCATCGAAAACTATCGCTCCATTTACGGTAGGTATGCCACTTTCATTACCTCCTGCTCTAACTCCTGCATGTACTCCCCTCATCACACGGGATGGGTGGAAAAGACCCTCCGGTAAATGGCCATCATAATCGGGTGGGCCAAAACAAAAAACATCTGTATTTGCAATTGGCCTAGCACCCAAACCTGTACCCAAAATATCACGATTTACCCCCACAATTCCAGTCATTGCTCCTCCAAATGGATCTAATGCACTTGGAGAATTATGTGTCTCTGCTTTCATACATAAACTCCATTCGGGGGTCCACTCAATTACACCTGAATTATCATGAAATAGTGAAAGTAACCAATTTACTTCTTGCTGCATATCTAAAGCAGGTTGCATAATATATGTTTTAAAAAGTGAGTCGATTTCGCTATTTTCTCCTGTTTCTCTATCTATATGAGTTATTTTTGCGGCGAATATTTTGTGTTTACAATGCTCAGACCAAGATTGTGCAAGACATTCTAATTCTACATCTGTAGGTTTGTCAGGTGGTAAGCCTAATTCTTTACGTCTAGCTTGTACATTTTTATCCAAATAGTTTTGTTGAATAGCTTTCATTTCTTCTAAATTTAAGGCCAACAATCCTTTTTCGCTAATTTCAATTAGTTCTTCATCGCTAACATTCAAATCTATTGAGGAAGGGGGGGTATATTCAATATCTTTTAACTCTGGAAATTGTATTTCAGGCCAGTCACCAATTGCACAATCATTTGAATCTGCGATTAATGCAGTTTCGATTAACGAATTATGTAATTGATCTGCTAGCCAATTTAAATCGACTTCTCCTAATCCAAAAAAAACATAACTGACGGATGTCGAAATTTTTACTTTACTAGCTAAATCCGGGAAAATAGTTGTAAATCCATCTAACGCAGCGGTAGCCCTATTATCTGTAACTCCGGGTTTAAATCCAACCGTAATTACCGCTTCTGGCGTCTCTGAAAATGCTTCTTTATTATCAAAAATTGAAGTGTTAAAACAACCAACCTCAATTACTGGGTCTGTAAATAAATCTTCTACTAATTTAGTCAATTGTACTTCGGATAATTCATGATTTATTTGATAGCCTAAAACACTCCTAACCTCTAAAATTTCTAAATTATGATCTGTTTTTAATTGTGATTTAATTGTGTCTCCACGAACATCTCTAAGCCCCCCACCTACTCTTGGTGTTACTTCAATTCGTTGGATTTCTGATGACAAATGACCCTCTCGTGGTATTGTCGTAATACGGGCCGTCCATGAATGAATCGCTAATGTCTTTTTTTAAAAATTAAAAATCATCCATTAATTCGATGTTTTAGTAAGTTTTTCGATAATGTTTTCAATTTCAATTATTAACGAATCTAAAGTTGTTTTTTCTATTGTTGGATGCGCAATAACGGGCCTTAAGATTTGTATGTCATTTAATTGTGCAGAAGAAACCATAAAATTGCCGTTCGAAATTAATTTTTGTCTTAAATTTATATTTAAATTATTAATTTCAGTTAAATCATTAATTTCTTCAGGCTTCCAGCGAAAACAAATATTAGTAAATTCCCTGGAAGACATTAATTCTAAAAATGGATGTTGAATAATTAAATTTTCCAAATATTTAGCTAATTCAATACAATATTCTACTCTTTTCGCCCAACCTTCTGTACCCATTGAAAGCCAAGATAGCCACAATTTAATCACGTCCGCCCTCCTTCCGCAAGCTAAACTAATTTTTCCAAGATCAAAATTAGTATCCTCTCCATGAAATAAATATGAACGATTTTTAACACAACTAGAAACTACTTCTAATTGTTCGGGATTATTAATTAAAAATGTTGAGCAAATTAATGGTAATCCCATGAATTTATGTGGATCCCAACATATTGAATTTGTTCTATTAATTCCTTGTAAAAGCCCTCTTGTTTCTTTACTAAATAACGCCGCACCTCCCCAGGCCGCATCTAAATGAAACCAAATGTCATATTTTTCACACACATCTGCAATTTCATCAATTGGATCAAAGCATCCTCGAACTGTTGTTCCGGCTGTGGCTACAACACAAAATGGAATTTTAGAAGAATTTAATGATTCTAAAATTTGTTTTTCAAGATGTTGTGGTTGCATCTTGCCATCCTTATCGCAATTTATTTCAATAATATTTTCAGTACCAATTCCAATAATTTTTGCTGCCGTCTCTATTGAATAATGTGATTCCTTAGAAATAAAAATTTGGAATTGTTTACCCATGTTCCCTTTTGTTGAATATTCTGGAAAAGTATAATTTCTAGCACACATTAAACCCAATAAATTTCCATTGGATCCTCCTGAAGTAAAGGTGCCTTCACCCTCTTCCCAACCAATCATTTCTATCATTTTGGAAATTATGCTTTTTTCAATTACTGTTGCTACAGGAGCTGTATCAAAAGTATACATTGAGGTGTTTGTAGATGCAATTAGTAATTCTCCTAAAATTGCTGAAATGTGTGAACCACCCCATAAACTTTGTAAAAAACCCGGTTGGTTTGTTTTCACAGAATAATTAAGATATTTTTCAATATTTTTTATTATTAAATCATTGGAAATAGGGGTGGATGGTGTTGCAAATTCAAATTCTTTTTTCAATTTATCATATTCAATGTTATGTCTTATTTTTTCTACATTTTGTTCAAAAATATGTTCTCTAATTAATTTTACAACATCGTCAAATAATTCTTCATCTTCCTTCATTTTAAATAAACCGACACATGCTAGTCTAATATTAATAACTCAAATTATTATAATTTGAACCAATAACTTTTTGTGATTAGGGGGTATGAATTATTTTTAATGCTCCATAATTTAATAAAATTCATTCCTTTTACTCATACGGCTCAAATGAGAAGGATGATTTTAAAGAAAAGATGGGCTGAATTAATTAAATTATATGAAGCGGAATACAAAACAAAAAAGTTGAAAGGAAATATATTAATTAATTATTATTCGGCAAGAGCATATACTAATCTCAAAAAGAAAAAGGAAGCATATGAATTATGGAATGAAATTTTATGGTATAAAAATGCAAGATTTCAACGATTGAGGCTCGCCATGGATTTAGAAGAAAAAGATGAATTGTTAAAAATTATTACTAAGGATTTAGAAGATGGAATTAAGGATGCTGAGAAATTTTATGAAATATATCTTGGTAAATTTGAGATGAAACACCCCACAGAAAGAGATGATTTAAAGAAGAATTTAGATTTTTTATGGGAAGATATACAATTCATTCAAAGAAAAAATATTGTTCAAATGGTTACACCTTGTGGAACTGTTTCATGGGTTATGCCTGATGATTATAATCTAAAAGAGACACATGAAGATTTATTGAGGATGTGTGCTCATGTTTTATTAAGGCCAATGAGTAAGAAATTATTGGATAATTGGACCCCCTCTAGAAAGGCTGGTGAAAGGCCTGGTTTGGCACTTTCTTGTGGTATTGATTCTATTGCAACTTTACTTTTAATGCCTGAAAATACTGTAGCATTACATCATCGTAGAGCCTTTAAATCTATGATTAAGCATGAAAAGGCGGATGTTACTCTTTCAAAACTTAAAGAAATGAATAAATGGACTATTGATTCAATAATTAGTGATCATGAAGTTTTGAGAACCACCCTAGATAAGCAAGTTGGATTTTCTACTGATTTTGCTACGTGTGCTCATCTAATTTTACTAGCTGATTATTACGATTTGGATTCTATTGCTATGGGTATGCCAATTGATAATACTTATTTACGAAAGGGGGCCCAATTTAGAGATTTTGAAAAGGAGAAATTCGTATGGAGATATTGGAGAGATTTATTTGAATCAATTGGGCTTTCGTATAATTGTCCACTTGCAGGTATTTCTCAAGGTGGGGCACTTAAAATTGTGAAAGATGGGGGGTTGGTTGATTTTGTAAATTCGTGTTTGAGGGGTGTTGGTAATGAAGGGTGTGGAAAATGTTGGAAGTGTTTTCATAAAAATGGGGCATTAGGGAGGCCGTTTGACCCTACTACCGGAGAAATTAATTTATTTCTACAAAAAAGACCTTTAAAAACAGCAGTACATGTTACTTGGACCCTACAAAAATTTGATTTGTTTTATTTAGTTCCTGATTTAGAATATTTAGAATCATTGGATTTATCTTGGTGGGAAAACTACTATCCTCCAGCATTAAAATTACTTCCTGAAAAATATTCAGAATTTCAAAAGAATGCTATTGAAAAATATCTAAAGCCTATGCCAAAGCCATATGCTATTGAAAATATAAACTTGTTTCCAGATTTAATTTAATATTTCTCTTAAACTTCTTCCTGTATGGCTTTTTAGAATCCTTGCAACTTCTTCGGGGGTCCCTTCAGCCACAATTTCCCCCCCGCCTTGTCCTCCTTCGGGGCCAAGATCAATTATCCAATCAGAA
>NZKH01000085.1 GCA_002692465.1 Methanobacteriota archaeon
ATGGAGAACATGGAGACCACGATGGAGAACATGGAGACCACGATGGAGAACATGGAGACCACGATGGAGAACATGGAGACCACGATGGACATGAACATGAAGAAATGGTTTGTTATGATATTGAAAACCATGATGTAGAACCAATTGATAATCAAGAAGATTGTGAAGATGCTGGATTTATGTGGGTACCAAATCAACATGGTGATCATGATGACCATGGAGACCACGATGGACACATGATTGTTACTTTAGATGGTGTTGTATTAGGAGAACCTACTTTCGAGTGGCAATGGATAGATGGATTAGTTGGTCCAGTAGATGGTTCTGATGAAATTCCAGTAATTTTCAGATCTGGAATGGTTTGGGAACTTTCACTAGAAGATTGGGCTACTGCAGAATCACACACAGTTAATCTAGAAAATTCTGTAGGTCCTCTTGTTGGAGGATGTCAAGATGATGGATATAGATATGGAGGAATGGGTCATGGAACCTTTGCTGTTTATGATAGTTGGTCATGGAGCCCGGAATCACCTGAAATGATTGGTGATGGCTGGGAAGACGCACCACAAGCAGATGGCGACTGGGGCTGGGCAGCTCCTTTCAATTGTGCTGATCAAGGGGAGTTACATTCACTTTCAGTCACATTTTCTAAGACTATTAAAGATTATAATGCTGATAATTTAGAAGCTGTTGAAGAAGGGCCTCAAAATGATTGGGAACAAGATGTTGCAGACAATTTAGCACCTGAATGTCATTTATTTGCTACATTGAATGCAAATGATGCTAACGAGCCAGGAGTTCCAGCAGATTGGAATAACCTAGGTGAAGAAATTGTTGAAGAATTTACTGCACCAACAGGTGATAAAACAATTGAATTAGTTGAGGGAACATATTTCCTAAGCGTACATTGTTATGACCCTGATGGAGACATGGTCTGGGCTGAAGTTTCTGCAGTTGGTCAAACAGTATCATTCTTAGAAGAAGCAGAAGGTCATGTATCTAGAGAGTTCACTTTAATTGCTGGAATGCCTGATATTGTAGTTCAATACAGTTGGGATTCAACAGGTGGACAAGCAGGATCAGGTACAATTACAGTACAAGTTGTTTCTGCAGACCCAGTTGATGATGAGAATACAGTGATTGATGAAAACACTACAGCACCAATCAATGATGATGGTACTTGTCCAGCAGGAATGGTACCTAATGCAGCAGGCACAGAATGTGTAATGCCAGCACCAGATAATGTTGGAGATATCATTGATGATGTAGCAGCTGATGAAGGTGGATCTATACCTGGATTTACATCCACATTAAGCATAATTTCAATGCTTGGTGCAGTATTAGTGCTATCTAGAAGAAAACAAGAAGACTAAGTAGATTAGTTCTTGATTACGGTCACCTGCCTCAGAATTTCTGGGGCAGGTGGCGATACATATTTTCTAAGTCATTGGTAAGTTTGAATAACGGAGTTCTAGTGGGCTGTTTATCGTGGTTTAATATGGTGGAAATTTTAGTATTAATCAAACAAGTACCTGATACAAATGCAAAGATTGAGATAAAGGATGGAAAGGCAGATTTGTCTATGGTTAAATGGATTACTAGCCCTTATGACGAGTATGCTTTAGAAGTTGCATTACAACATAAGGAAGCAGTTGGAGGAACTGTCACAGCGTTAACCTTAGGTCCAGCTAGGTGCGATAAAATTCTTAAAGACGCAAAGGCATTAGGTGTTGATAATATTGCAAGAATTGATGCCCCTGAAGGATATTTAGATAGTTTTTCTGTACAATCAATGTTAGCAGAAGCGTGCAATTCATTAGGTGCAGAAATAATCTATTGTGGAAAAGCAGCAGCAGATACTAATGCAGGATCTACGGGCCCTGGTGTGGCTGAAAAATTAGGTTGGCCATCTGTAGCTAATGTTACAAATATTATTTTTGGAGAATCATCATTAGAACTAATGCAACCTTCTTTTGAAGGTCAAGCGAAAATAGGTGTTAATTTACCAGCAGTAATTACATGCGATAAAGGAATGGGTGAACCCAGAAGGGCTAATGTGAAAGGAATAATGATGGCCAAGAGGGCAAATGTGGATTTGATTGGAGTTGAAACCGTAGGCGGCAATACTTCTGTAGTTGGTCACGCGTCACCTCCAGATAAACCACCAGGAAAATCCTTTGATGGTTCTGAGCATGTTTCAACTGTTGTAAAGCTTCTAAGAGATGAAGCAAATGTGATTTGAGGTGGAAAAATGAGTGAAATAATAATTTTAGCAGAAGTAATAAACAATACATTGAAAGAATCTACAGCAGAAGTAGTTACAGCAGCATTATCTTTAGGCGGCAATCCAATATTAATTGTTCCAGGTACATCTCCAGATTCAGCAGCAAGTATGGCTGCAACATACGAAGGAGTTGGAAGTGTTATAGCATTGCAAGATGATTGCTTTTCAAATTTTGATTCAGCAGCATGGTGTGAAGCAATAGCATCTGTTGCACCGCCAGGTCATCTTTTGACATCATCATCATCAATGGGCAAGGAATTAGCAGCAAGATTAGCAGTTTCAAGAAATTCTACCATTATACAAGATGTTATCAAGATAGAGGGAAGTAATATTACTCATCCAATTTATTCAGGAAAAGCACATGAAACAGTTTCACTGAATGGCCCCTCTGTTATGACGATTCGTTCCAATGTGTTCAAACCATCTGGAAATGGGGGTTCAGCATCTATTTCAAATGTAAATACATCTTCAAACTTAAGAACAAGCTTGAAAGAGATGGTTGCAAAAGCAAGTGAAAGGCTTGATGTTTCCGAAGCAGATATAATTATTTCAGGAGGCAGAGGTATGGGTTCCCCAAATAATTTTGAAAAATTATACAGTATTGCTGACAAATTAGGTGCAGCAGTGGGTGCAAGTAGGGCAGCAGTTGATACTTGGGAAGAAATACCGCATAGTATGCAAGTAGGTCAAACAGGTAAAACTGTAAACCCTAGTTTGTATATTGCAGTAGGAATTTCAGGTGCTATCCAACATTTAGCAGGAATGAGAACAAGTAAATATATTGTAGCAATTAATAAAGATGGAACAGCACCTATTTTCAGGCATGCAGATTATGGAATAATTGCAACTTGGGAAGAAGCACTTCCAATTCTTGAACAAGAATTAGGTACATTACTTGGATAATGTGATGATTAATGGCTGATGCATTATCTTTTGTAGAGGTTGGATCAGATTCAGAATCATGTGATGCAGTGGTAATTTGGTTGCATGGTTTAGGTGCAGACGGACACGATTTTGCTCCAGTTGCAAGAATGTTATCTTCACCAGGGAGGAGATATATTCTGCCACATGCACCTTCAATGCCAGTAACAATTAATGGTGGCATGTGGATGCCTGCATGGTATGATATTCTTTCCATGGATCCAGGTGCAAGAGATGCACCTCGTGAATCTGCTGATGATGTAATTCATTCAACAAAATTAGTAAACAAATTAATTGAAAATGAGATTAATAATGGTACCCCAGAAGAAAGAATTGTTGTTGCAGGATTTTCTCAAGGTGGGGCTCTAGCTTTGCATTTGTCATTACGTTCTGAATACAATCTTGCTGGTGTTGTTGCATTATCTTGTTATTTACCTGTTCGTGAAAGGTTTGAATCGGAATTAAAAAATACAAACATCCCTATTTTTCAAGCTCACGGTAGATTTGATATGGTTGTACCATATTATTCTGGTTTATATACACATGAATTACTAACCTCGAAATCTATTGAAATAAATTGGAATGAATACCAAATAGGTCATGAAGTATCACCTCAAGAAATTTCAGATATTGGAAATTGGTTGAATGACATTATTCCACCGTTATTTAATGATAATACTGACACTATCTGATGACATAGCTCCATCATCATCAGCAACAGTCAAAGTAAATCTATGATTCCCTATTGGCAATCTTAATTTCAATTTAGGCCCAGAAGAAAGTGTTCTTCCATCTTCACTAGTCCAATTCCAAGTGCGTATGTAACCATCAGGGTCATGTGAGGAACTTCCATCGAGTATTACTGTGCAACTTCCGTCTTCACCTGATTGAAGAACCTGATCATTTCCAGCATTACAAATCGGTGGTTGATTTCTTTTTTCATCAGATGATAAAAGATGTTCAATTAATGAGACATCCTCAATTTCCTTCGTTTTTGGCTCCGAAGAAATTTCTTCATTGAAAGCGGCCATTAAATCATCCATTGAAGTAGTTTTACCCAAATCATTTGTAGATTGATATTGATTAAAATCATCCCCTAGTAGTTCCTTTAAATCATCATCAGAATTATCGTAAATATCAGTAGTTTCTGCTTCAATGATATTTTCTTCTTCAAATTCATCATCACTTTCTTCTTCCCAAATTGGGGTTGCATTAGGATTCAAAAGTACTAACTCAGATGGGTTTGTGTAATCATTCCTATCATTTCCTGCTAATGCAACAATTTTTTGATCTTGGCTCATCTTTAAAATATCAATAATGCCGCTGTGTTCGTATTGCCAAAGAGATTCATTGTTTTCTTTACTTATTTTGAATAAATAAAACCATGAGGCAACTAATATGTCATTATTTATTGGAATTAATGATGTAATTGAATATTCTGATTTCCATATTAATTTTTTATTGAAGTCTTCAATTAAAAACACCTCTCCAGAGAATAAACCAGCCCATATTGAACTATTTTTAACATTTAATGAAACACATTTCGAATTGAATCCAACCTTACCAATCTTTTGTCCAAGAGGGTTCCAAAATTCTAATTCATTTTGTTCACCATCATCAGGAATATCTAGTGATTCTTTACTAACTAATAAAATACCGTTTTGTGTATATTTTGCTGTAATTATTCTTTCACCAATATTTGAATTAATTCCTCTTTTGAAAATTAGATTACATTTTCTATCTAAAACAAATAAATTACCTTCATCATCCCAGCAAGAAATTGCAGAGCCATTTTCATTAATTGTTAATCCAGTAAGTTCATATTCAGAAAATTGACTTAATAATTCCCCTTTTGTATTAATTAATCTTAATGTATTGGTTCCATCAATTAAAGCAATTAAATCCCCTTTTCTTGTAGATTCCATTAATTCGCATCCACCAGGGCAAGAAATTTCCCAGATTTTTTGAAAAGTATTTGAAAAACAAATTAAATTCCCTTCCTCTTGACCTACTACAAATAAATCTTCAGAAATAAACGATAATTTTTTACCATAACTATCTAGTTGGAATTCATTTTTTTCATTATTTTCTAATGTGATAATAGACAACAAACCGTTGTACGTGGACCATGTTGCCAAACTCCCTTCAGTATTTACGGTAAGACTTGAAATCTCTGAATCTACAGATTCTTTACCGAGGGGTTGGATAATCAACGGCATTCGTTCTCGCCACTCAATGTATAATTAAACCTAAGAGCCTATCGATTACACATTATTATGAAGTCCAATAGGTTCATCTGAATTTATTGTATGTTTTTTGGTATTGTCGTTACGATTTTTCTCTAATGAATCTAAATATTCATTAGAAACATCACCAGTGACATATTCACCGTTAAAACAAGAATTATCAAACTCTTGAGGTCCATCATTCTCACCTTTTACGGCATCAATTAAATCATCTAATGATTGATAAAACAATTTATCAACACCAATACTTTTTGCTATTTCATCTATTGAATTATTATTTGCAATAAATTCACTAACTGCTGGCATGTCTATTCCGTAAACATTTTGAAATCTAACTGGTGGTGCGGCAGAGGCAAAATAAACACTTTTTGCCCCGGATTTTCTTGCCATTTCCACAATTTTTCTAGATGTATTTCCTCTAACTATTGAATCATCAACTAAAAGAACCCTTTTACCAGAAAATTCATGATCAATTGTATTCAATTTTTTCCTTACTGAATCTCTTCTAATCGATTGACCAGGCATAATAAAAGTTCTACCTATGTATCGATTTTTCACCAAACCTTCTCTGTAATCAACACCTAGTTCTTTAGCTAGTTGTATTGCTGAAATCCTACCACTGTCAGGGACTGGTATTACAACATCTATATCGTGATCAGGCCATGATTTTTTTATTTGTTTAGCAAGCTTTGTTCCCATGTTCAATCTTGATTGATGCACCGAAATCCCATCAATAATTGAATCAGGTCTTGCGAAATAAACATATTCAAATATGCACGGTGAGAATTTTGATTGTTCTGCACATTGTCTTTGAAAAATATTTCCTCCATTATCAATGAAAATTGCTTCACCAGGCGCAACATCAGAAATTGCTTCAAAACCAAGCGAGCTTAATGCAACACTTTCTGAAGAAACCCCCCATGATCTTCTTCCATTATCTAGTGTAGATCCATAAACTAGTGGTCTTATTCCATTAGGGTCTCTAAATGCAAATAATCCATACCCCGCAATTATTCCTACAACAGCATATCCTCCAGAACATCGTTTGTGTACACCACTTACTGCATGAAATACATCATCAACATTAAGATATAAATCACCATCGATTTTTAACTTCCTTCTTTTTGCTAATTCATCAGCAAAAATATTTAGTAAAATTTCAGAATCTGAATTAGTATTAATATGCCTTAAATCGTCAAGATATAATTCTTTAGATAAATTTTCAGCATTTGTTAAATTACCATTATGTGCGAGTGATATTCCATATGGATGATTTACATATAGTGGCTGTGCTTCTGCCGCAGAAGAAGTACCTGCTGTAGGGTATCTGACATGGGCAATACCAATATTTCCCTTTAAACTATGGATGTGTTCTTTTTGAAAAACATCTTTTACTAATCCGTTGTCTTTTCTTAGGTGTAAACGTTCATTTTCGCATACAACAATTCCTGCAGCATCTTGTCCTCTATGTTGTAAAACCAGTAAACCATCATAAAGTAAATTACTCACTAATCCGTTGTTTCTCAGGATACCAAGAATACCACACATTCGGATGCCTCGTAACGTCACTATCACATAGGGCATTTATTCTTTTCAGAAACCCATTATTCTAAAAAATTAATTTTTTGGGCGGTGTGAACGCTTATTCCAACTGTATTTTCTCATTTTCGCAGTTTCTCCATATCCGCATGAAGCACAAACACCTTTTGATTTATGATATGAATGTCTTCCACATCTACGGCAACGTAAATGAGTGCTTTTTTGACGCTTACCCATTGAAGGAGTACCCTTACTCATATGACCACCTTGGAATTGATGCGACTAACCACCTGTATATGAGTATTTACAATTTCAGGTTTAATGTTTTTACAAACTTTTTCCCATCCAAGGGCCTATCCTTTTGTATCCTAGTGTGTTATACCATTCCCTCACACCAATTCCTGCAGTTACTAGAATTTGATTGGCACCCCAATGTTCTTTGGCAGTTTTTTCTGCAATTTTCATTAAATAACTACCAAGGCCTTTGTGTTGAGTTGATTCTTTACCACTCTGTTCACCAACCCCCACTGCAGTTCCAAAAATTTTCACTTCTCTAATAATTACTGTATTTTCTGTTATTTCTTCTCTCCAGATGTCTTTACTAGGCTTTCTCATTCTAAGGAATCCTGAAATCACCCCCCCTGCTGGATCGGAAGAAGACCAATTATGAATTTCATTTGTAAGGGGGACTCCTCCTAAAAAACCCTCAAAATCTTCTTCATTTTCATGATATAATGGGGCTTCTTGACTGATAAATAATTCTTCACCTTCGGCAGCAGAATATTTACGAATTACAGTTCTAAATTCGCTTTCATCTGGTTTGGTTTTTACTCTTCCAATTTCTCTATCTCTTATACAACCACTTCTTCTCCCTTCTTTCTCAATAAGGCGAGTTGCTAATTGTCTTAGATTTCCAGCAGTTACTCCAGCAATAATTTCATGTGATGGAATGTCCCTTTGAATTCTTTGAATTCTTAGCCAAGGTGGAGCTTTACACATGACATCTGCAATTAGATTTATTGCCGTTTCATTGTCCATGGCCTTAAATTCACCATTTTGCCATTTTTGGACTAATTGAGCACCTTTAACAACCAAACAAGGGTAAATTTTCAACATATCAGGTCTCCATTTTTCATTATGCATGAGTTCAATTAACATTTCATAATCTTTTTTAGAAGTTGAACCGGGTAAACCCGGCATCATATGTAAATTCAATTTTAATCCTGCATCCCTACAACGTTTTCCTGCTCGGAAACCTGACGATACAGAATGGCCTCTATGCACTTGTTTTAAGATTTCATCATCTAGTGATTGAATTCCTAATTCAACTCTCGTAGTTCCGTTTTCTAGCATCCAGTCAATTGCTATGGATGAACATTGATCAGGTCTCGTTTCAATAGTTAAACCAATAATTCTATTTGATGCGTTTTCATTAGATTTAAGCGATAATGGGAGTGTTTTACTAATATTTCCATTTGCAGCATCAAATGCTCCTTTGATGAATGCTTCTCGATATTCTAAATCCCTTCCTGTAAATGTTCCGCCCATGATTATCAAATCAATTTTTGATGCATCATGTCCAATTGCAGAATATTGACCAAGTCTGTCTAAAACTTGTGCTGAAGCCTCAAAACCATGTCTCGCAGCTCTTCTAGCTGCAGGTTCATGACCAGTATATGATTGTGCAGTTCCAAACTCAGGTCCTCCAGGGCAATATGTACAAGTTCCATGAGGGCATCCATAAGGTGATGTCATAATAGCAACAGGTGCTACTCCAGATAGGGTCCTCGTTGGTTTCCGACGTAAAAATTTTCCAATTTTCAACTTTAAATCATCATCAAGTATTGAAAATAATTGAGCATCACCCGG
Source organism: Methanobacteriota archaeon (assembly GCA_002692465.1). Classification (GTDB taxonomy): domain Archaea; phylum Thermoplasmatota; class Poseidoniia; order Poseidoniales; family Poseidoniaceae; genus MGIIa-I. The sequence goes on from NZKH01000085.1 coordinate 8,860, forward strand.
AGGCATTTTTAATTTGTGTTTTTTTGCTATTTTCCTTCTGATTAACTCTAATTCTTTTGCAGTGTTTGGTGGTTCATCTAATATTGAACATCTTAAATCATCTAACCATTCACTTAAGTCTCCAGGTTCTAATCGAATTCCAGACATTTTATTCTTCCTCCCAATTAGATTCTTTGGAAATTAACATTCCAATTAGTAACACGAAAGCAAAAGATAACAAAATAGTTAGTGATTCAAGAGTGCTGTTAAGTATTATTGCTACTGGTGTTTTTAATCCTTGAGGCTGTAAATTTTCTATATTAAATAAATGGTATGTGGCAATAAATAATATTGTAAATATTGTAGTTAAAACAATTGGAGTAATGATCTTTGAAGACCTTGTAAAACAAAACCACCAAGAACATAATGTTGCAAAACCAGTAAAAAGTAGTAGATTAGTGAAAAATGAATTAATAATTTGAATTGAGAACCCATCATAATTTTCATCAATAAACCACCAAGAGATGTATAGGATGGCGAATGGTAGTAGAATAAAGCCAGCAAATTTGTATAGTGACTTGTTCATATCAATCAACTCCCTGATTAGATTCCAGCCACTTTAAATCATCATTTAATTTTCCAATTAATATTTCCCGTTCATCTTCACTTAATTCATCGTCTACGACCAGATCTTTTTCTAATGAATGTAGTTTTTGAATTGTATAAAACCAAATTAAAATTCCAAAGAGAATTCCTCCAGATGTTCCAATAATAATTCCACTAGTTTCAATGAACAACGATCTTGATGCATTTGGAATTCCTAAGCTTTCTTCACTTAATAAAATCATAAATATTCCTAGAAGGAGAAATAAAATTCTCGCTCTAACATCAGATTGATAGTAAGAAATAGAAAAAAGAAAAATGGCAGCAAAAATCTCTACACTTACAAACCATTTTAGTAGAAATTTATTATCGAATTGAGGGTTAAAAATCCAAATTAAAATAATCCATGACAAACCTAGAATAATAAATAATGTTTTAATTCTCAAATTATTTTTCGTGTTTGGAAAATTAATTGTTATTAAAATTGCCAAAGTTAATGATATTGATGGTCCAATTAAAAAAAGAATTAATTGGCCAAAATCGCTTGAGGGCGATTTTGGAATTGTAAATGGTGATATGGCTACAAATATTGAACCAATGATCGCTAAAATAACACCCATTTTTTGTATTTTTTCGGGATTTCTTGTAACCCTTAACATCATACCTAATACGAATATAGACATTGGAAACCAGAATAAATCAATAGGACCCGGTTCCGATGCAAATGCGAACATGTACATAGGTCAAAGTTAAACATATTCAAATTGACGCTTGCATTACTGTTGTGTAAATTGATAAAAATAAGTCCACGACATGCATATATACGACTCGTTAGTGGGCAAGATGCTTGAGGTGTAATGATGGTTAAGATGCCAAGACAAATAAAACGGTATAGTCCGTCTTTAGGAAAGCATACTTTACATACAGTTGAGAGAATTAAAAAACGCCGAGCAAGCGAACTTAAATGGGGTCAAAGACGGTTTCGTAGAGTTACTGCAGGTTATCGTGGTTTCCCACGTCCTAAACCAGAAGGCCGTGAGAAACCAACAAAAAGAGTAAATATTCTTTTTAGATGCACAGAATCAGGTAAAGCACATAACGCCCCTTGTCAAAGGGCAAAAAAATTTGAGTTAACAGATAATTAAGGTGATAATATTTCAAGTGGTTTTGTTAAAGTAAAATGTACAAATTGTGGTAATGAATCTACAATTTTTCAGCGAGCTTCTACAATTATTCGTTGTAGTGTTTGTTCTGAAATTTTAGCTCAGCCTGCTGGAGGCAAGGCAATATTAGTAGGTTGTAGTATTATAGAGGTTTTAGATTCAGCGTGAAAATAATGACTATCGATGACAATAAAGGCCCTGAAGAGGGTGAGTTAGTTGTTTGTACGGTAACTGAAGTAAAACAAAATGGGGCTTATGTATCCATTAATGGTTATGATAATATCGATGGTTTCATTTTCATAGGTGAAATAGCATCCGGCTGGGTAAAAAATATACGTGGTTTTGTAAGGGATGGTCAGAGATTAGTATGTAAAGTAATTCGTAGAGGTAAAAAAGATAAAGATACATTTGAATTATCTCTAAAAAGTGTTTCAGAAGAAAGAAGAAGAGAAACATTGCAATCTTGGAAAAATGAACAACGTGCGACCCAACTCCTCAAAGTTATTGGAGAAAAAGTAGGTTGGAAAGAAGAAGAAATTAGTGAATCAGAGATAGAATTAACTTCTGCTTTTGGAACATTATATTCAGCGTTTGAAAGTGCGGCTCAGGATCCAAATGCTTTAGAGGACGCTGGATTTGATGGAGATTGGATTAAAGAATTTGTTGAAACTGCAGTGGCAAATATAATACCTCCTTTTGTTGAAATTCGTGGAATCTGCAGTATTGAAATTGGTGGGCCAAAGGGTGTTGAAGCAATTAAAGAAGCACTTTCAGAAGCAGAATCTCATGCGGATTTAGAAAAAGAGATTACTGTTAATTGTTATTATGATGGAGCACCTAAATATCGTCTTGAAATTAGAGCACCAGATTATAAATTGGCAGAGTCAGCATGGTTAAAAGCAACAAAATCATTAGTTTCTAGTGTTAAATCTAATGAAGGAACTGCCGAAATTGAAAGAAATTGAGGAATTTTTATGGTCCGACAATTAATTCAAAAATGTAAGATTTGTGGTGCTTATTCTTATAACTTGGTTTGTCCAGAATGTGGTGGTAATTCTCAAGCAGCAGCACCATTAAAATGGACCCCTGAAGACCCTCAAGCGCATCGTAGAAGAAAGATGAATGAAGTTGAATCAGAAAAATGGAATGACACTCTTCCTTCACTTTCCGAAGAAGAATAATTTCTTCTCAATCTAGGTCTTGATTATTTTTTAATGCAATTGCTTAAGTCCTTCCAAAATTAGTCAATGTTTATGCATACGAATTTTGTATGGAGTGGAGAACATAATCAATTGCCTGAACACCAGTATGTTTTATTTGCATTACCCGGTGTAGGTAATGTTGGAAAATTGCTAATTGATTCACTAAATGATGCATGTGATTCCGAAGAGATTTTGAAGTTGCAACATCCAGATTTACCTCCTCATGCTACAATGAAAGACGGTATTTTAACACCACCTCATTTATATTTAAATAAATTAAGACTTCCTAATAATCAAATATTATTGACTTTAAGTGGAGAAATACAGCCACTTGTGCCAAGAGGGCAATATGAAATGGCAGAAGATATTTTAAACTTTTTAAGAGAAAATAATACTCAAAGATTAATTTTATTGGCGGGCCTATCTAGTGATGCTGGATGCGAAAAAATACACGTTGTAGTTGCTGATCATGAGACCAAGAAAAAATTAAATGATGATGGAATAATCGTTTCTGAAACTCAACCTGAAGGTGGAGTGATTGGGATGTGTGGATTGTTGGGTTCTTTAGCACCTTCAAGAGGTGTTTCTTCTGTTACTGTAATTGCCGAAACATTTGGTACAAGTGTTGATACTGTTGCCGCAGAAAGATTAAGGCTTTCTTTAATAAATTATTTTGGTTTTGAATTACCAATAACGCTTGATAGAACTGAAGAATTGGCCAAAGAAATTATGGAAAATTATTCTGAAGGTCCTGGGGCTTTAATTTCTAAAGAATTAATGATGCCTGATGATAGTTTTTACCAATGATTTATCCACCAGAACCGACATCAATAATCTCTAATTCTATATCTGAATTAATTACGGATGTTTGCGGAATTATCTGGTTATTGTTACAAACTAAAACCATTGAAGAATTAATACCAGCTTTAATTAAGACTTCTTTTATGGAAATATTTTTTTCTGAATCTATAATTTGATTTATTCCTTGGTATGTAATACTTATTCGCATTGGCTCATCCACTCCCAGCACGCTTATCTTCATTGTTTTTTTCGACTAATTATTGCAGAGGTCGCATAGCCCGGTATTGCGGTGGATTCGAAATCCACTGTCCCTTGGACTCGGGAGTTCAAATCTCTCCCTCTGCGCCTTTTAAAATCAAGAATTACTGTTTTGAATAAGATGATTTCAATTGTGTCCCTAAAGGGACACACCTATAGAGGTTAAGTTAAGTGGATGAACTGCGAAGGTATCGCCCCGTTCAAGGAGTAGTTAGACTATGAAAATATTATTTGCAGATAAAAAACCCCAAAAAAGAATAATTTTAACATTTTTTTTAATTTTACAAATGGTTCTGATGCCAGTATCAGCTGGCATTTCTTCTTGGACAGGGCCTCCTACAATGGATGCAACAACTGGAAATGAAGAAACAGTGGATGGTTGGCAAGTTGCTTCTAATGCAACAATTCTTGACGGTTCGATTGATGTAAGTGAGGATGGAGGTTATTCTGGAGGTTATGGTGAAAGTTGGAATGCAGGTTCACCAGGTAATAATTTTACATCATCAGGGGCTCATGATGGTACAACAGGTTCACATTTTGATGATCTTCTCAGTCTTGCTCCGAATGGAAGTTTTGGAAATGTTGATACCTTGGACGATATAACTTATAATTTTGAATTTGGGTATTCACAATCTAATCCTGCAATTTGGAATGTAGGTGAATTAACCAATGTTACTGGGACTGTTAATGGAAATACAAGGGTTATGCCTTATGGAGAAATTCCTGCATCACCATACTCGGGATCCATTTCAGCAGGTACTCTGATTGGAGCGCCTTTAGTTGGAGGAGTAGATTCTTGGTTACAACCCCCTTCAGTTAATGTCCCTAATCCAATAAACCAATTTACGGTGGAATTTGTACATTGGGACCACTTTGCTGAGGGTGACGGCGCCTGGTTGGAATTTAGATTAGACAACGGCCCTTGGACTTGGATTGAACCCGATTCGGGTTATTTCAATTACAGTAATTCTTCAGCTCCAGTTCCTAATGGTGCCTTAGTTAATCAAAACGGAGAATTTGGACTATTTGGAAATACTTCTGGACCTGGATGGCATAATTCATTATTCACATTAGACAATATAACTGGAATTTCACAAGCATCAGTAATTGATTTTAGATTGAGAGTTTGGACAAGCGTTCACAGTGTTGGCAGGCCTGGAATTTTTATTGATGATATGATAATTCAAAATATTGGAGGTTCTGTTGGGCATTGGCATCATGGATATTATGATGTTAATGGCGCTCCAGGATTTTATTCTGCTAGTGCCGACTCTGCTCTAGAAGTAGAGGTTAATTTGAGTGCAGCAACAGCACCAATTACGGCTCAAATAACTGCTGAATGGGACCTTGAAGGGAGTGTCTGGGATAATTTCCTTATTCAATCAAGTAGTGATGGAGTAACCTGGACAGATATTACAAATGTTCCAAATACCTACGGAATTCCTTACAATGGCTATACTGTTAATGGAGTTAATTATGGTGATGAATCTGGCCAATTTTTGATTATGGATTTCACAATTCCAGCAAGTTATGCCTCAGATCCAACAACATTTTTGAGAATAAAGGTAAAAACAGATGCGAGTGTAAATTATGGAGGGATTTCAGATAGTCAAGAAGGAGTGACAGTTGATAGGATTAAAGTTTTTGACACAAATTCTGTAACTCATTTTGATGATCATTTTAACACATCAACAACTGCAACTCATTATGCAACTGGTGGTGTAGATGATTGGTCTTACACTATGATTGGTGCTGGTGGGCTTTATTTTTCAGATGGTTTTGAAAATTCTCCATCTGTGCCATCTTCAGACTGGACTATGGCTAACCCTACGGGGCAAGATCTGTTTGAATATGGAACTGTAGCAACATGTACAAATTGTATAAATCAACAATCACCTACTAGTGCATCAAGTACTCCTTATGCATTCGCTACAGGATTAGACACTTCATACATCAGTGGTTCATTTACTCCTTTAGAGGCATTTGTTTATACTCCAGAGTACACAATTCCACTTGGTGCTTCAGCACGTATAGTTTTTGATCATTGGGTATGTACTTATTCAGGTTATGGTGGAGCGGCATTATTTATTTCAGATGATGGTGGAACTACTTGGGATCATTTTGATTCAGTAGACCCTATCACTGGTCAAGGTTGGTATCATGGAGCAAACATGTATACTGGCTATAGTCATGTTTTAACGCCCGGAGGTCAAAGTTTAGACGTATGGTCGGGAGTCAATGGTCAAGGATGTAATAATAACAATAACTGGGATTCAATGGTTGGAGATCTTACTTCCTTTGGAGGTTCAACTGTACAATTTAGATTTACATTTGTTTCAGTTTACAATTATAATTATGCTGGATGGTATGTAGATAATATTGGTGTGGAAGTAGATTATTTTGATTCACAAGGAGAGTGGATGACGCCATTGATACCTGTTGATGAGTTAGGTAATGGATTTGCAGACATTTACGGAGCTACACCAACAAGTACCAATATTACTGCGAATGTGTATGATTCTGGGATGACCCCTATTGAAGGATTCATTGATAGAGAATTGCCGCTAAGTTTTTCTGGACTTGATTTAGATTCTTATTCTACAGGTGTTTATGTTGGGTTAAATTTAGAAACAGACGATCCTTTTGTTTCTCCATTAATCGGTGATGTGGCCATAGGCTCAACAAGATATATGCTAGGTTTAGATCCTGAAGTAAATGGTTGGGAATTAGATCCTAGTTTGGATAATGATGAGGGCAATATTACAAGTGCCACAGGACAAGTAGGTACTATTTCTACAGATTTTGTGCCTTCTACTAAACCCATTCAAGAAGTATATATTGATGGAGAAGGTTCGGGAGTTACGGTTTGGATTACTGATTCTCAGGGCAATCAATATGGTGGTTTGCCTCTACAATCAAGAATCTATTTGCCTCACCCATTGTCTGGATATGGAGTAGATATTGAAGTAGGTCCTGGAGATTGGATTGAAGACTTTATTGCAGAAGGTGAATTTTGGGAACCCGCATTTAATCCTGAAATAGATGCAGTAGATGATGGAACAACTGATTGGTCATTTAATTCGAACCCAAATTATGGTCATTTTGGTTGGCAAAATAGAATCGCAGGTGATGGTCTGTCAGCTATTGCTGGAACAAATTCAGAAGAACTAGTAGTAGGTTCAACATCTTCTTCAGGCCCACCAGGTGTTGGGTCAACCAACTTAACTGTAAGTAATAATCTAATTTTAGATGGTTCACATTCCTATGATGTATTAACAATTGCAAATGGAGGTACAATCACTCCATCAATGTGTGGAACGTTAATGATTACTGCAAATGAAATTATTGTTCAAGCAGGTGGTGCAATCATCGGAGATTCAATTGTTTGGGACGGTCCAGGTGCTGGAGGTCATGAAACAACATCTGCTAGTGGTGCAGGAAATGGTGCTGGTGGAGCAGGTCATGCTAGCGCTGGTCATAATGGAGCAGGAACTAACAGTCCAAGTAATGGAGGAATGATGTATGGTTCAGGAGTTGAGTGTGGATCTAGTGGAGGAAATGTAACTGCAAATAATCCTACAACTGGAGGAAGAGGTGGAACAACATTAATTTTAACTGCAGATACAATGACTGTTGATGGCTCAATTAGCTCAAATGGAGAACATGCACAAGATGGATTAGTGGCACCTAGTGGAACAGGACCCGGAGGTCATGGTGCTGGAGGTGGTTCAGCAGGGTCTATCATACTACAAGCAAATACCATTTCAATAGGAGCAACAGGTTCTGTATTAGCTAAAGGCGGGGATGGTGGCGATGGTGCTGATGGAACCCAAGGGCCTAATCCAGGGATTGGAATGTATGATGGCGGAAATGGTGGTGGAAGTGGATCTGGCGGATTCATCGAAATCATCACCACTGCAAATGGTTTGACTAATAATGGATTAGTAAGTGTTGACGGAGGCACTAGTGGGACAGGTGGTGCTGCTTATGGTACAGGTACTGCAGGGCTTGATGCGGGATTATCCCAAGGAAGTAATGATGGTCTGATACAATACAACACATTTGCAGGATTTGGCGCTGCTTCAAGTTCTACAACAATATTAATTCCAACTAATTCAAGTGTATATGAAGGTGTAATAACATTAATCGCAGATGCAGGATTATCATCAGATTTAGATTTGACACTCGCTGGAATACAATATAGCACTATTACTTCAGGATGGGGAGTAGCGCATATTCCTTTAGATGCAAATATGATTGCTTCAATTAATGGGTTAAGTGCAACGCATATCGATCCTACTGGAAGAGAGTGGTCAGAAGTTGAAATTGAATTTACTACTTCTGGAGCTAGTTATCAAGTTCTTTTAGGTGGCGTAGCAATTGGATATCACCTTACAGAGACCGTTAATGGATTAGAAGATCAAATGTATAATTATCATGAAAATATGAAATTGCAAACAAATGATGATCAAATATACATTCCTCTTACATTAAGAGCAGATAGAGGTGCAGTTGGGATTGATGGAGAAATATATCATGAATTAATGATTACTAATGAACCATTTACAGCACCTATTACAATTTATCCAGATGGTCAAGATGTTACATTGGTTACTGGGCATCATCACCTTTATTCAACTACAGAAATTGACCATATTACTTTAACAGGAGAAGCAACAAGTGGTCAAGCTATACAATTTGAATTAGTTAATTTACAAGATAATCCTACATTTATCCAAACTACAGGTTCAGAAGTAGTAACTTTGGATACTACAAACTCCATGGTTCAATTAGTTGGAGAATCTTGGATGGTTGATTGGGTATTCCAATCTGATTGGTCATGGGATGATGAATTTGAGATACTTTGGAGTTCGCAAGCTTACAACCATACGGGATATGGTTTGGCTCCTGCGACATCCATGTCTGGAGGATTAGGAACTCCAGGCGCAGTTGAAAATGATCTTGAAATTGATTTCGTACAGTTTACGGATCAATTAGATAGAGTAATTGAATTTGCTCCAGGAATACCTCCTTGGGTACAAGGAGATTCAGTTGTTGAAGTCACAGGTTCTGTAAGATTCCAAAATACTGCAGGGACAAGACCTTTGGCTGAAGATTTTGTTGCTAGTGTAAATTTAAGTGGATTAGAAGTAGTTGCCGATTCGATAGGTCCTGGAATTTGGTCTGTAGATTTGACAATACCCTCATATGAAGAAGATGGGGCTCTTAGAGAGTTAGTGAATTTTGAGCCGTCTATTTTAGAAGCAGGGCCAACAGGAGCTACTACAGCATTTGATGTAACTAACCCTGTCTCATTTAGTATGAGAGTTGATACTACAGAGCCTGTGGTAAATGATATACATGCTAGAACTAACTTCGGATTAAAAGATGCTGATGGTTATACTTGGGATCCAACAAGATCATTGTTATTACAACTTGATATTGAAGATTCAGAAGGAATGGGTGATGAAGTAGTAATTCATTATTGGAGAGAGTCTTTGGATGACTTAAATGGTGATGGAGAAGCCCAGGAAGAGGAGTATAATTCGCAAACTAAAGGATTAATTGAGTCTAGAGTTGGTGAGCAATATATTGAACTACCACCATTAAATGTTGATGGAAATGAAAATAATGCAAAGGTAAGTCTTTATGTTACAGGAACTGATTTTGTAGGTTTAGAATTTTCTAATGGTGGAAGTCCTGGCTTAGATAATGATCTAGCAACAGTAGTTACTGCAATAAACACTATGACTGAATTAGATTATGCAAGTTTAAGTTTGAATACATTTGATGAAAGATTGTTATTAGGGCAAGAGCATACATTGGAAATGAAACTTATTGAAGGTAATGGAATCGAAACAATTGATGAAATTAGAATGCAGTTATTAGGTTCTCAAAAAGCACCACGTGGTGAGATTGTATTTTCTCCTAAAACCAATGATTGGTGGACTTTAGAAGACGATCCTGAGACAAATGAAATTGAAGGTAGTTTTGTGGAGATTATAGATATTGTAGTTGAGGATGAAGGAAATGATGTTTACAAAATTTCTACTACGTTCCGATTATCATGGGATTTCCCAGTTGTTTTAGCAAATAATTGGCAGTTCCCAACAATTCAAATTTTTGATGATGATTTGGATAATCCATTAATTGAAACCATAGATGGAGATGTTAATCAAATTCGTTGGAAAATTGATTACGAAGTTGAAGCAGTTGTAGATATGTTAGAAGATTCAACACCACCTGTTTCAGAACCTTCACAATCAAACTTGATTGTTCGTCAAGGAGATGAGGTGCTTGTTTTAGGGCATATTGGATTTGTTGATTCAGGTGCTGTAATGACAACTGTACCTCAAGGATTAATCATTGAATTTAGATTGCAATATGGATCTACATTAATCCAAGAACAGGTTCCAGTTAATCAAGATGGGACATTTGAAGTCTCTTTCTTATTACCAAATAGGCCGCTATCTAAACCAACAATGGATCTTCAATTTGAGATTTTAGGATTGCCAGGTAATGCAGAGGATGCAACTAGCTCTAGAGCAGAAGTTACGGTAGATAGTACAGCACCGAATCTTCAATTTGTGGGCCAAACTTTGAACGTTCTTTATTCAGATAATATGAATGATTTAACTGTAACAGCTCAAGTTTATGAGGAAATTGGAATGCCTCAAGGGCCATTAAAATTAAATTGGGTTTACCGTTTGAATGGAGCAGATATTTCTGGTAGTCAAAATAATGTGGACCTAACTCTTGTAAGTGTTGTAGGGGCTACTTGGACTTATCAAGCAGATATTGATTTTAATCCTGATAATTTTGTAGATTTGGCAGACAACCCTCAGTTGATTGTTTGGGTTGAGGGAACAGACGTTGCTGGCTTCCCACTCCAAGGGGAAGGAATAGAACAAGTGCCAATTTCTCCAGCATTGGTTTTAAAGAAATTTGAACCAGCAATAAGTTACATTGAAGTATTGCCGGAAGCAAATACTATGATTCAAATCGGTGATCCTATTACAGTAACAGTTACTTTAGTTAATGAAGGAAATCAAGAAGGAACAGTAAATCTTTCATTAGTAGAAAGTGATTCAGAAGGAATTTGGAGAACTGTTGAAACAAAGAGTGTAGTTCTAGGGCCTGGAGAAAGCAAGAGATTGGACCAATATACGTATATTGCAGTAAGATCTGGACAACAAAGTCTGTATTTGATGCTAAATAATGATAGTATTAATCTTGAATTAGTAGAAGCTCCATTAGTAGAAGCATTAGAAACACAGGAAGCAGGGTTCCTTGGAATGAATGAAGATTCATTAATTGGAGTTATTGCAATTGTTTTCATTATTGTTGTTGCTTTAATTGTTGTAGTGATTTTGCGTAGAGATGGTGATGAAGAATATTGGTATGACGAAGAAGAATTTGATGAGATGGAACACGTACCTTCACCTTCAGGAAAAGTACCTCCGCCACCACCTTCAGGTCCAGTGTCTCCACCTCCTGTGGAACCAGCTGTAACTTATGTTCCAAAATGGCAAGATCTTCCAAGTAATGGTAATTGGGATTCAAGACCTGATGGAACTTGGTATGTGACTGATGATGGTCAAGAATGGAAACAAGAAGAAGACGGCTCATTTCATCGAATGAAATAATACTTTATTTGTTTTTAAGAAAATCAAATATCGTTTTGATTAATTAGTTTTGTGAAGGTTTTCCATAATTATGCAGAACCCATTCTTTGAAAGCCATAGGCTCATGATATAGTAGTGTTGCTTTTCTAGCAATTGCTTTTGCATCAGATGGGAAATCACTTTTCATAATCCATTGAAGATAGTTATTTCTACTTGCAACATCTACTGCTCTAGAACCTTTATGTTTCCCAATTCCGAGAACGACTTCTCCATCTTCCCACCTAAATGTGCCTCCGAAATCAATTTTATTTCCTTTGAATATGGCAGTGAAATCTTTACCATTAAATTCTTTCATTGAAAATTCTTCTACCATTTTATCAAATACATTTACTGTGGCAGTAATATCTGCTAAAGCGTCATGTGCTCCTTCCATAGGTTTTCCAAGAAAACGTTCAACTGCATGACTTAATGACCGGCCTTCGTGTTTTGTCCAAATTAGATAAGCGTCATAAATTGCGACATTGCTTAAATCTAAAGTAGGAACTCCTGATCTTTCAAATTCCGCTTGGATTAATGAGATGTCAAAACCAACATTATAGCCCATTAAACCGTCAGCCTTTGAAAAAATATCTCTTATTTCTGCGGCATTTGATTTAAAATAAGGCTCATTTTGTAATTTTTCCATTGAAATACCATGAACTCTTTGAGCTCCTGGATTTATTGGGATTGTTGGTTTGAATAATTTTGTAACAGGATTTTTCAATTCCCCATTTTCATAAAAACCATATGCAATTTGTACTATTTGATCAGTACTTGTATTGGTTCCTGTAGTTTCCAAATCAAAGGCAATAATTGTCGAATTTTCTAGAGTCATACTTCTCAGCAAGAGTTCCCTAGACTTCATGGTTCTTGAATTGATTAGTTAGAAGAATCCTTTTCAATAATATCAAATTTGGTTTTTCTTGGATTTAATCGAAGTTGTGGGATTCCATTTCTCCACCCTAATTCTGCACCTCTGACTTTAATTAAATCTCCACAGATTACAGATGAGAATTTACCACCAATCGCTGAACCAAATGCAACTAACTCAATAATTGCTTCACCATCCCAAAGATGGCAACTTTCCATTGTCCATGGTCTCCCATCTAATCTTTTACCGCTGTTTTTTGATCTTGAAATAACCAAACCTTGAATGTCACATTTAGTTGAAATTCTTCCTAAGCGAGTGAGTTCATTTTCATTCATTTTTTCATATTCGGTAATTGGTATGATTCTACTTTTTTCATCAACATATAATCTTACCATGTCTCTCCAAACCCCAGGCATAGCATTAAGAATAATATATTCTCCATCTTCTATTTCACTTAATTTTGAATGTGAATTAGGTTGGCTTTCTTCTAGACTTAGATTCACAGTTCCACCTTTTGTATTAGAAAGAAGGGCACCGTGAACTAATTCACCAAAATGGTTGTTTAATGGCCCCCATTTCCCTGAAATATAACCTTTAACATTCAATCTATCTGGAATTGTAAGTATTTTTGTAAATGGGTATTCTGGTTCTAATTTATTGCAGATTTCTTTAAGATTATCTCCTCTCCATCTTTTTGGAATTATAGATTCTAAATTTATGGACATTAGATTAAATTCACCATCTGTTGGACATTTTGAATATGATCTCTCCATATTTTGTTGTTCTTTCCAAATTTTCTTTAGTCTTACAGTTTCTTTATCTAATTCTGTAGGGGTAATTAAATCAACTACTTTTCTAAATGGTATCTTTAGATACCATCCTTCTAATCCTGAAAGTCCAAATTTAATTCCTGAAATCTTTTTAATTTCTTGAATAAGCCAACCATAAAATCTTAATTGAACTGGTAAACCAGCCGAATATTTGCTTTTCCCATCACTAGCTTTGATATCAACAATTTTTGCATCTTCTTCCCACCTAAACATTAGGTCCATTTCTCCTGAAGCCCAACCCTCTTGATGATACAATCTTTGAGGTTGCCAAACTCTTGGGTCTTTTGCCCAAGGCCTAGTAATTTCCCAGACTTCTTTTAGAGTTGCTTTTTCATCATTTGTAAAAGGATTTTTAAAATATTTTTTATCAAAAAATTGGGAATCTAAATGTTTAGGTATTTTTTCTGGAATTGGATGTTTTGGTTCTTGATGCCAACAGGGTGCAGGAATAGGGAAGGGATCGCCATTTTTCCGCCATTTTTCTAAGTGTGGCCCTCCATTTTTATTGAAACATTGCTCTACTTCTTCTAAAAATAATTCTATTCCTCCATATAGCATATTTTCAATTAATTCAACATCTATGTCTTCCCAGGCTCGGTCTTCTCTTTTGTAAACTGATTCTTCCCATTTTTGTTTTCCTTCAGCCCAAACAACATTAGCTGCTTCTGGAACTTTCTTATTAATCCAATTCTTAATGTCTTGAATCGAATTTATTTCTGGAGCACTATCTGTAGGCGTGTATTCTTCATTTTTCATCCAATTTGCCCAAATTGATTTTTCAGGAATGTGTTCTGATGAAGGAGATTCCATCATTAATCCGATTACTGCTTCTTCAACTAAAATCCCAAGAATCATTTCTGGGTTTTTGGGAGTTTTTAGAGCAATTTTATATTTTAAGAACCATTCTCTTTTTCCTCTTTCCCAAGAAACTAAAGAACTTGCAGAAAGCCTCATCCTACTTCTTCCAATAGGTCCTCCAAGTGGTGGTTTTACGTATGGCATATTTTTCACTCAGTATAGAAATATTCACCTTTAGCTCTTTGTTCTCTATCTTTCCTACTTCCTAATTTGTTAATTCGGGGTCTTTTTGTATCATGATCTCTTCTAAATGTGATGTCAACAGTTGAAAGGAATTTATTCATTCCATTTCTTAGATTATATGGGCCGTTTGCAAAACCCTCAACCCCTCCTTTACCTTCAAAAACTAATAATGAATCTGAAACAATGTCTATGAAATAAACATCATGATCAATAATAAATGCAGATTTTTCATTAGCTTGAATTGTTCTTCTGATTGCTTTTGCGGCTTCCATTCTTGCATTTGCATCAAGATGGGCGCTTGGTTCATCTAGAAGGTAAAGGTCAGCATCTCTACCCAAACATATTACAATTGAAACGGCTTGTAATTCTCCTCCAGATAAGGTGGTAGTTACTTGCTCAAGCAGTTTATCAACTCCTAATGCTTTAACAACATTTACATTAAAGTCACCTTGTTGCCATCTTGCACCTAATTCTATATCCAACCATTCTCTTACAGTACCTTCAAATTCAGCTTCAACATGCTGTTGTTTGTAAGAGATTTTAGCTTCAACAGTTATCCACCCATTATCTGCTTCATGTTCACCCGCAAGAATCTTTACTAGTGTTGATTTTCCAATACCATTAGCGCCAACTACGCCAACAACTTCAGAACGGTGTATTTTCCCTTCACCAGTTTTTAATGAGAAATCACCTAATTTTTTCTCTAGATCACCCCATTCTAAAAACGGAATACCTTTTTCAGAATTTCTTTCGGTGTGTGTTTGGAATTTAATTGGTTTATTTCTAATTCTTACATTCTGCTCAGGAAGATAACCATCTAGATATGCATTTATTGCTGTTCTTGTAGTTCTTGGTGGTGTGAAAATCCCAAAAGCACCTTTATCTCCATAAACGATATGCACTAAATCGCATAAAACATCTAGGATTGCAAGGTCATGTTCAATTACCAGAACCCTTTTTGTTTCGGATAATTCTTGAATTAGTTTTACAATTCTCATTCTTTCATGAATATCTAGGTATGAAGACGGTTCGTCAAAGAAATAAACATCTGCATCTTTTAGAACTGTAGCACATATGGCAACTCTTTGTAATTCACCACCAGAAAGTTGAGGGAGGTTTCTTTCTAAAAGGTGGTTGATTTCTAAACGTTCACACATTTCTTTCATCAAGTTTCTTTCGTCAACACCTTTCAATAAGTCTCCAACTTTTCCTTGGATCACTTTTGGTAATTTGTCAATATATTGGGGTTTGACTGAAATTTCAACACCTTCATCGGAAATAAGATTTAAGAAATCTCTTAATTCACCTCTTGGAAGTGTTTTTATTACATCTTCCCAATAATTTTCTTCATTAGCCCAATCTCCAAGATTTGGAATTATTGATCCTGAGAGAATATTTATCGCAGTTGATTTTCCCATGCCATTTGGTCCAAGAATACCAACAACGGAATCTTTTGATGGAGTAGGTAGTCTAAAGAGTCTAAATCCATTTAATGAATAACGATGAATCATATCGCTTTCAAGTTCTTCGGGTAGATTGATGATTTTTACAGCATCACCTGGACAAAGTTTAGCACGAATTAGACAAGGTGGGCAAGCAGTTTCTAAAATCTTACATTTATCCCCAATAACTTGAATGCACTCGCTTCCACAAGTGCCAGCAAATCTTTCAAGATATGCAAACGCTTCACTTTTCGGTTTACACCTTTCTTCTATAAGTACTGCTATCTTCATTTAGTCACCCTCAAAACATATTAGTTTTCAATCCTATGCTTATTTCGGCTTTAAAATAGCAGCTCGTCCATTTCTACCATCAAGTAATATTTTCAAATTCTTATTTATTCTTACATGTTTAATTGGGCCATCTTCAAAGATACATTTTTGTTTATTCAACCAATCCCAATCGATGGCACCTGGTTCAGAATTTCTTATTGTAAGGTAACCCACATTAAATGATACAATGTTTTGGAAAAAGTGAGTTCCTTGGCTAGGATCTACACTAATATCTGCTAGTTCACATTCAATAATTGTCCTTGCTCCTGAGATTTGCCCCCATTTAACAGGAATTCCTAATAAATTGTCTGAGGATCCCCATCGGCCAGGTCCAATGAGTAAATATGGTCGATTTTCATCAATCATTGATGCATTAATGCGTGAAATTGAATTTGCTATTTCAATTGATTTTTGCCTATCTAATTTTTTTGGATCTACGAAAATAATGTCTTTGATGTCATTTACAATCCCGTTTCCTAATGAAACATTACTATGGGCAAGTGCATGTTTTAGCATCTCATTATCAAAATCCACTTCAACTTCTGTAGATTCGCTAACTAGTGGTCTTAACTGGAGTAAATGAAATTGTTTAACTTCGTCATTATCAATTAAAGCGAATTCTATTTCTACAGGGCAAGCCAACATTTCTTCACATTTTTTCAAAATTTGTTGAAGTATTTCACATAGAGGGAATGAATTTCTTTTCAAGTATCCATTCAAAGTAATTAGCCTTACACCTTTTCTTCCAATTCCATCCCAAATACGATCATCTTGGGAATCCCATGTTGATGCAATTTCAGAAATTTCACCATCTTCTTCAGCCGCGTTTAAATCTAATTTTAACAAATTATATTCCGTATTTATTGTGGGCATTTCTGAAGAGTTCTCCATTTTTAATGCCCAAAATTGTCTTTGTGCACTTTTTAATGTAGATTCCACGTTTGCAAATTGATATACTCTTTTTGGACGATGGGGTGAGAATCTTACACATTTTTCTCCACCTGCAACTGTTTTTCCCAAACCTAGGGCCGCTGCAGCAATACCTTCTGTCGGCTCCATAGGGCCAACAGGATAGAAATTGAAACTCCTTGCAACTCCAGCTAAAGTAGGATAAAATCTATTTTCGTGTTTCTTACCAATTAGTGGTTGAATTACAATAGCCATGCTTTCTTCTTCAATTGAATGCTGAGTTGCTCTGATAAAGGATTTTGCATTTTCTGAATAAGTAGATGCATAAACTAATTTTATCGATTTAATTAATTGTTCAACTCTAGTATCTTCATTTGGGTGGTCATTTGCCAAAAAATAGGTCCTATAAACGCCTGCAAATGGTTGATGTAAAGAATCTTCAAGTCGACTTGAAGATCGTACAGCAAGTGGTTGTTTAAATTGCAAGGCAAGGTTTTTCAAATCATTTCTTACCTCGTCGCTAAATTTCCCAGATAAGAAATTTTCAGCTACAATGTTGTCATCTAATCCAATTGCGGTCATTTCTTGTAAGTTATTTTCTTCAACATATTTATCAAAAATATCTGTTGATAATACTACTGTGTGTGGTAAATCAATTTGCACGTCTGGAATATTAACTCCAACATCCATATCCTCGATTTGCATAGAAAAAAATGCCAAACCTCTGCCTTTACCGCCTAATGATCCTGAACCATATCTTTGAAACCTTCTTCTAAAATCCAATTTTCCTTTGTATTTTGATACTGAACTTCTCTGAGATTTGACGAGATGTTCTTCAATCGTATTTGCTAGATAATTTTGCACTTCAATAGAATTGTTGAAATCATTTAGAGTCAATGGCCTAATTTTATCTGCTAAGTCAAATTCACCTCTTGTATGCAACCAATGAGAAAAATTATTATTCAAGGCATGGAATTTAACAGATTCAGGTGGCATTTTTCTTAGATTAATAATCAAATCTTCAATTGAACTAGCCCTTCCTATTTCACTTGAATCTGGCAATCTAAATATGAAATCTCCAAATCCTAGTTTGTATTGTAAAAAATTTTGTAATTCTGAAAGTAAATTTGGATTGTTTTTATGTAAAAACTCTGCACCTAATTCAATTGCAGGCTCTTCGTTGTTTTTTTCTGTAGATTGCATTAATACTGGTAGATTAGGAAATCTTTCTCTTACTCTTTCAATTAATGATAATCCAGCTTGAAAATCTTTCCGATTCATTGCAGGAAAACCAGCATCAGTAATTAAACCAATTAAATTACGCCCATAAGATTCTACATATGCAATAGCGTCTTCCATTGTAGTAGCATGCAAAACCTTTGTTCTTGCTCTAAGTCTTCTCATGGTTTGTTTAAAACTTAAACCTTCACCAATTACTCTCCTTGTTTGAGTCAATATTTCTTCATATAATTGTGGTAAATAAGAAGAAAAAAACCTACTTGAATCTTCAACTAATAATAGTACGGGTATATTTCCAATTCTAATGTCATGAGCTACATTTCTTTCATCTTCTACTAATTTTATTATTGCCACCATTAATTGTGAGTTTCCAGACCAAACAAATATTCTATCAATTGCTTCGGAAGTTTTTATCGATGCTAATTCTCTAGAGTTATGTGTTAATAACACAACTTCAGTATCGGGTAAGATTTTTTTTGCACTTTTTCCAAATTCTTCAGCAGTCATATTTCCAACTCTAATCATAGTAATAATTAGATCAAATCGCCATTTTTTCATCAAATCTAAAGCTTCATCAGCATCATTAGCATGCACAATTCTAGGGGCATTTGATAAATTTAATTGAGCGAATTCATTTGTCATTAATTCGGTTAAATGTCCATCTTCAGCAAGAACATAGTGGTCATAAGAACTTGAAACTAATAGAACATCCCGGATTCTAAATGGCATAAGCCGTTCAAACCGCTTAACCATCTTGGCCATGATTAGCAAATGGTTCAATATTATTTGATGCCTTTGTATTACCAAGGCATAAATCTATGACGTAAGTAAACAGATGCTGCTAACCATAATTTTTGCATTTTGTTTAAACTTACTCTTGAACTGAATACATCTCCTTGTCTTCTTACTATTTCTTTTAAGATAGCCTCATAAAAAGCCATCATTGCAGCAGGTGAATATCTAGTTCTTTTTGGTAATAATGGAAGTAGAAGCTTAGCATTTTTTAGATAACTTCTAGCACGTTTTGCGTATTCTAAGACATAACCTTCCCAATCTTGATGTCTTCGAACTTCTCCATTAAGCAAATTTATGTCAACACCCATTGCTTTTAATTCGTCACCTGGAAGATAAACCCTATCTCTTTCTATGTCTTCTCCAATGTCTCTTAAAACATTAGTTAATTGCATAAAAATACCCCAACTTTCTGCATATTCCCTTGCTTTAGGGTCATCGTATCCATAAATTTCAATACAAATCATTCCAACTACAGAAGCAACTCTATAGCAGTAAAGATATAAATCATCAAAATTAGAATATCTGTTTGTATAAAGGTCATCTTCCATTCCTGAAATTAAATCATCAAAATATGCTCTTTGTATGCCATATACTTCAATGGTGTCTTTTAGTGCTAAAAATACAGGATCTGTACTCCAAAGATCATTATAGCATGTTGAAAGTTTTTTTCTGAAAAAGAATAATTGTGCCATTTTATCTATATGAAGTTCATCATCTAGAACTGCTTTCTTACCTACTAACTGTTCTACATTTTCTCTGTATGTCTTTGCTTCAGGGTCTTCAATCCCCAATCCACCAGGAAACCTGTCTTGCCAATCTCCATCTGCTATGTCATCCGCTCTACGACAAAATGCATATGCAGCGCACATGGCTCTTCTTTGATCTTCTGGTAGATATTTGAATGAATGATAAAAATTTCCTGCTTCGCGAACAGTTAATTCTTCACAAAAATCATATGCCTTTTCAATAATATCTTTGGGTGGTTTATGTTCCCATATTGGTGCATCAAGATGCATAAATGGATCTATAAGTTCAGATTCATTACGGATGTTAATCAGTGCTAACGCTTCTCTTAATGCATCCATTGCTGTTACGGAAACAGCATTTACAGCATCTTTTGTTAATACGACCGCTGCACGTAGTGCTTTTAGTGCTAAATCGCCGGACAATGTTGGTTTTTGTTTTAGCATAAATTCTTCAGTGAATTTATTGCTCATTCCAATCTCTCCTGCCATTAAAATCCCTCCCCCTTTTTGGGCCGCGCTAATTATCGGATACCTTTACCCTTTTTGTGTGCTTCCTTCCAAAGTTTACGAGACGCCATTAACATCCGTAGTTGTTTTAATTTACTTATTTTTGGTCTTTTGCTCCAAGTGTCGTATCCTTGGGATTCAATAGCGTCCAAAACAGCCATTCCCCCCATAGTAAACATTCTTAAATCAACAACTAGTCTTGAATCGACTTTTTCCCACAAATCTTTTCCTTTCTCAAATAATTCACGTGCACGTTCTACTTGAAATCTCATTAAAGCTCTCCATTCATCATTAACTAATTTTTTGTTATAATCTTCAAGAGAATAATTGAAACGTTCCATATCTTCAATTGGCATATATATTCTATCTTGTTCCAAATCTCTACTTACATCTTGCCAATGATTTGCGAGTTGTAGTGCAGTACAAGTGTAATCACTAATCTTTTGTAACTCTTCATCATTATATCCATATATGTAAAGAAATAAATGCCCAACAGGATCTGCTGAATGAATACAGTAGTTTTTCAGTTCTTGATAGTTAGAATATCGATTTTTTTCTTGATCAAATATAAATGCCTGAATTAACCTTTTGAATGGTGTTATTGGAATTTTAAATGTTGATGCAGTATGTGAAACAGCCCTTAAGATTGGGTGTCTTGGTTCACCTTCCCATGGTTGGGATTCCGAATTAAATGCTCGTTCTAAATCTTTCATCCATTCTTCAAGTAATAACTTTCTTTCATGAGGTGGGAATGGAGCATCATCACCAAGGTCGTCTCCATATCTACAAAATGCGTAAATATTTTGAATATGTTGTTTAATCTCTTTAGGTGTAAACCAATTTGAAATAATGAAGTTTTCATAATTTGATTTTGCAATCTTAGTACAATATTTTTGGCAGGACTCTAAATCCTCAAATTTTCCATATCCTGCAAGCGTCACTACACCATCTTTAATGGTGTGAGTTCCCCAATTAAATTCCCCCATATTTTCAACTCACAATTTATTCCAATTTTGATCTCCTCTTTTTGGAGGTTTAGGCCAATCATTCCAAAGTTCATCATTTTTCCAAGAATCCATATTTAATGCAGTTGCAGCAGCCATTAGTCCACTTGTAACCGCACCTTCCATTGTAGATGGCCAGTTATTATTGATATAATCCCCGGATAATATTAATCCTGGGATAATTTCTTCTGCACTAGGTCTTAATTTTGTACTTTCAGTTTTGGTAGAAAATGTTGCATTTGGAGTTTTTACTATTACAATCTTTGAGAGATATTTTTCATGTTCTGGCCACATTTTACCAATTACTTTCTTATATTCTTCTTCTAAATCTTGTTTTGAATATTTAATATAAGGGTCAGCATAACTAACAGGGATACTTAGCCATTGTTTGATATCTGGAGAAACTTCTTCATTTAATTCAAAATTTCTATTGAAAACTATTTGAATTATTGGCTCATTAATTAATGCAGTAAAATGGAAATCATTTTTAGTTATTTTTTTATTGTAGAGTCCATGAATGCCTATAAGGGAATTAAAATCCATTTTTGATAAATTTTCATATATTACTTTTGTAGGCTCTGGCCCATCTTTTAGCATTTTTTTAGTTATGTTGTGTGGAGTAGCTAATATAATTAAATCTGCTGAGAACTCTTTTGTAGATGTTTTAACACCTGTGTATTTTTCTCCGTTCCAAATTAAAGAATTAATTTTTGTAGAGTTGTATATTTTAATCCCACTTTCAACTAATGTTTTTGAAATTTGGTTTTCAAAAATATATGATAGGTCTTCTGCAAATGCACCTACGTCAAAAGCATCTGGGTTTCCAAATAGACCTTTCCTGAAAAGAAAAGCAGCTTGAGCAGTACTTGCTTCTTTTACAGAGAGATTAAGTGCTGCAAGTACAAAAAATCCCCAAAAAACATCAATAGAATTCTGAGTTTGCCCATTCTCTTTAAGCCATTTTTCAAATGAGATGCCATCTAAGTTAATTCTTTCTTCTTCAGTCATTTTTGATAATTTTTTAACTACTTTACGCATTTTCAATTTATCTTTGAATGTTAGGTGAGGGAATTTTAAGATGCTTTTTAGCATTTGATTTGGCGGCTTTAAATTTGAATCATATAAGGTTCCCGTAATGCCAGAATTCGGATCTGTGAAAGAAAGTACTGTTTTTTGTTGGAACTTAATTGAGTTTTGAGCATTACATCTATTTATTAGTTGTAAAAAATGGTCATAAATTCTAAAACATGCATGCTGACAATTATCTAATTTTATTCCTGTATCTTTTTCTAATACAGATGAAACCCTCCCCCCTAATTGTTTTGCTGCTTCAAATAATTTAACATTCCATTTTCCAGAATCTTGTAATGCTAGAGCAGCAGTGATGCCTGAAAGTCCGCCACCGACTACAATAGCGTTCCTCATATGGGCGGCTGTGGA